>CALXDB010000056.1 GCA_944386955.1 uncultured Oscillospiraceae bacterium | reverse complement strand
TGAAGGCGGCAGCCCTGGAGGCGGGCATCCCTGTCTACCAGCCCACCACCGTCCGGGACGAGGCGGTGCTGGAGGAGATCCGGCGGATGGAGCCGGAGCTTCTGGCGGTGGCGGCCTACGGAAAGATTTTGCCGGAGGCCCTTTTGAACATCCCCACCGTAGCCGCCATCAACGTCCACTCCTCGCTGCTGCCCAAGTACCGGGGGGCCGCCCCCATCAACTGGGCCATTTTGAACGGCGACGAGGAGACCGGCGTCACCATTCAGCATCTGGGGGTGGAGCTGGACGCCGGGGACATCATCACCGTCCGCAAAACCCCCATCGACCCCCAGGAGGACGCCGCCCAGCTCTATGCCCGGCTGGCGGATCTGGGGGCGGAGGCTCTCAGCGAGGCGGTGTCCGCGCTGGCGGACGGAACCGCCCAGCGCATCCCGCAGGGGGAGGCGGAGGGCCCCTATGCCTCCATGCTCTCCAAGGAAATGTCCCCCATCGATTGGAACAAAAATGCCCAAACCATCGTCAATCAGGTAAGAGGACTCATCCCCTGGCCCTGCGCCACCGCCCAACTGAACGGAGAGACGGTAAAGGTGTATCGGGCCGCCGTGGGGACGGAGACCAAGGCCGCGCCGGGGACGGTGGTGTCCGCCGGCAAGGGCGGCATTGCCATCGCCGCCGGAGACGGGCGGCAGGTGGTGGTGCTGGAGCTCCAGCGCCCCGGCAGCAAGCGGATGGCGGCGGCAGACTATCTGCTGGGCCATCCCATCAATGTGTAAAGGAACGATCCTATGCCCTTTTATTATTTCTACGACACCCGCTATATGATGATGCTGATCCCTGTGCTGCTGATTACCCTGTACGCCCAGTTCAAGGTCAGCTCCACCTTCAACCGCTACTCCCGCATCGCCAACAGCCGCAGGCTCACCGGAGCCCAGGCCGCCGCGGAGGTGCTGCGCCGCCACGGGGTCTATGATGTGCGGATCGAGCGGGTCCGGGGCAATCTCACCGATCACTACGACCCCCGGACCAACGTGATCCGGCTGTCGGATTCGGTGTATGACAGCCCCACCATCGCGGCAGTGGGGGTGGCGGCCCACGAGGCCGGCCACGCGGTGCAGTACGCCGTGGGCTACGCCCCCATCCAGCTGCGCGCGGCCATTATCCCTTTGACCCAGGTGGGATCTCAATTGGGCGTTGTGTTGTTGATTTTGGGGCTTCTTCTGTCCTTTGAGTCCCTGTTTTTCATCGGCATTGTGCTGTTTTCTTTCACCACGCTTTTTCAGCTGGTGACCCTGCCGGTGGAGTTCAACGCCTCCCGACGGGCCATGGAAACCATCCGCAGCAGCGGACTTTTGAATGATCAGGAGGCCGACGGGGCCCGGAAGGTGCTCAGCGCCGCGGCGCTGACCTATGTGGCGGCCCTTCTCATGTCCATCGTCCAGCTCCTGCGGTATGTAATGCTCTTTGCCGGACGGCGGAGGGACGACTGATGGCAGGAGACGCGAGGGAGACTGCCCTGTCGGTGCTGACCTCCTGCCGGAAGGCGGAGGCATGGGCCGACGGGGCCCTGAAGACCGCCAGCCGCCCCCTGACCCGGCGGGACGCGGCTCTGGCCGCAAGGCTGACCTACGGGGTGCTCCAGAACCGGGCTTTGCTGGATTTCCACATTGGGCGGTACTGCAAACAGGGAAATCTGGACTTAGAACCGGTGATTTTGGATATTATGAGGATCGGAGCTTACCAGATCCTTTTTTTGGACCGGGTGCCGGACAGCGCCGCCGTGAATCAGGCGGTGGAGATGACCAAGGCTCACCGGCGGCCCCGGGCGGCGGGGATGGTGAACGCCATTCTGCGCAAGCTGTCCCGGGAGAAGGACCATCTTCCCCAGCCGGAGGAGCTGTCCGTCCGGTACAGCCATCCCAAGTGGCTGACAGAGAAGTATGGGGAGCTGCTGGGAGCGGAGGCGGAGGCGGCTCTGGCCGCCGACAACCAGCCGGTGCCCACGGTGATCCAGCGAAATCCCCTCAAAACCTCCGAGGAGGCCCTTCTGGCCGCCCTCGGCGGAGCGGAGGTCACGCCCCACCCCTGGCTGGCCGGGTGCTGCGAGCTCACCGGCGCGGGGAATCTGGAGCAGCTGGAGAGCTTCCAAAAGGGGGAGTTTCTGGTCCAGGACGCGGCGGCGGCTCTGGTACCCAAGGTGGCGGGGTGTCTCCCCGGCCAGCGGGTCATCGACGTCTGCGCCGCCCCCGGAGGCAAGTCCTTCGCCGCCGCCATGGCCATGGAGGACCGGGGCGAGGTGCTGAGCTTCGACATCCACCCCCACAAGATCCGCCTCATCGAGGAGGGGGCGGCCCGGCTGGGGCTGACCTCCGTCCATGCCGCCCTCCGGGACGGCCGTGACCCTGACCCGGCCCTTCTCGGCACCGCCGACGCGGTGCTCTGCGACGTGCCCTGCTCGGGCCTCGGCATCATTCGGAAGAAGCCGGACATCCGCTACAAGGACCCCACCCCTCTGGCGGGGCTGCCGAAGGTGCAGCTGGCCATTTTGAAGGGGGCCGCCGGGTATGTGAAGACGGGCGGGGCGCTGGTGTACTCCACCTGCACCATCCTGCCGGAGGAGAACCGGCAAGTGGTGGACGCCTTCCTCCGGGAGGACGGCCGCTTTGCCGTGGAGCCTTTTGCTGTCGAGGGGCCGGTGGGGGAGACGGAGGGAGACGTGACCCTCTGGCCCCACCGCCACCAGACCGATGGGTTTTACATCTGTAAGCTGAGGAAACACCATGACTGACATCAAATCCATGACCCTCGCGGAGATCACAGAGGCTATGAAATCCATAGGGGAGCCCGCCTTCCGGGGCAAGCAGGTGTTCACCTGGCTCCACCGGGGGGCTCGGTCCTTCGAGGAGATGAGCAACCTCTCCAAGGCCCTGCGCCAGAAGCTGGCGGCGGAGTATTTCGTCACCAGCCCCCAAGTGGCCCGCAAGCAGGTCTCCGCCCAGGACGGCACCGTGAAGTACCTCTGGGAGCTGGGGGACGGCAACTGCGTGGAGACGGTGCTCATGCGCTACCACCACGGCAACACGGTGTGCGTCTCCTCCCAGGTAGGCTGCCGCATGGGCTGCGCCTTCTGCGCCTCCACGGTGGGGGGGAAGGTCCGGGATCTGCGGCCCTCGGAGATTCTGGACCAGGTCCTCTTCACCCAGCTGGACAGCGGTCTTCCCATCTCCAACATCGTGCTGATGGGGATCGGGGAGCCTATGGACAACCTGGATAATGTGCTGCGGTTTCTGGAGCTGGTGAACCACCCCGACGGGCTGAACATCGGCATGCGGCACATCTCCCTCTCCACCTGCGGGGTGCTGCCGGGGATCCGGCGGCTGGGGGATCTGGGATTGCAGCTGACTCTCTCCGTGTCCCTTCACGCTCCGGACAGCGAGACCAGGTCCAAGATCATGCCCGTCAACCGGGCCTATGATGTGGAGGACCTCTTTCAGGAGTGCCGCCGGTACTTTGAGAAGACCGGGCGGCGGATCTCCTTTGAGTATGCCATGATCGACGGCGTCAACGACCACGACTGGCAGGCGGACCTCATCGCCAAGAAGGTGAAGGGGATGCCCGCCCATGTGAATCTCATTCCCCTCAACGACGTGCGGGAGAGCCCCCTCAAACCCAGCCGGCGCATCGCCGCCTTCCAGAAGCGGCTGGAGAGCCACGGCCTCACCGCCACTGTCCGGCGGAGCCTGGGGGGCGATATCGACGCCTCCTGCGGCCAGCTGCGGCGGCGGGCCATGGAGGAGAGAAAGGGGGAGGGGATATGATCGAAACCTGGGCCATGACCGACGTAGGTCTGGTGCGGCGGGATAACCAGGACGCCTACGGCGTCTACAATGAGGACCCCTGCACCGTCTGCGTGGTTTGCGACGGCATGGGGGGCGTCCACGGCGGAGCCCTCGCCAGCCGTATCGCTGTGGACACCTATCTGGAGGTAGTCCGAGGGGAGATCCGCCCCAACATGAGCACCTTTCAGATGGAGCGGCTGTCTGCCAAGGCGGTGGCCGAGGCCAACGACGCCATCCGCCGGGAGACGGAGCGGGACCCCTTTCTCTACGGCATGGGCACCACTCTGGTGGCCGCCCTCAGCTGCGGGGAGAACATGGCGGTGGTCTCCAACGTGGGAGACAGCCGGGCCTATCACATCACGGAATCGGGGATTCGCCGGGTGACCAAGGACCACTCTTTGGTGGAGACCCTGGTGGACCGGGGGGACATCACCGAGGAGGAGGCCCGCATCCACCCCAAGCGCAACTATATCACCCGGGCTCTCGGCCCGGAGCCCGGCATTTTGTGCGACGGCTTCGTGGTACCGCTGGAGCCGGGGGAGTTTCTCCTTCTCTGCAGCGATGGACTGGTGTCCACGGTGTCGGACCGGGAGATGTATGAGGAGATCCGCGGCGGCGATCTGGACGGCTGTCTCGACCGGCTGCTGGCCATCTCCAAGCGCAACGGCGCGGCGGACAACGTGACTGCCGTGCTGCTGCGGAAACTGTGAAGGGAGGAGGGCGCGAGATATGGAGCGATACATAGGCAAGATGCTGGACAATCGCTATGAAATATTGGAGGTCATCGGGCAGGGCGGCATGGCCGTCGTGTTCAAGGCCAAGTGCCACCGCCTCAACCGTCTGGTGGCCATCAAGGTCCTCAAGCCGGACCTGGCCGACGACGCCGACTTCCGCCGCCGCTTCCACGATGAGTCCCAGGCTGTGGCCATGCTGTCCCACCCCAACATCGTGTCGGTGTACGACGTGTCCCGGGGCGGAGACCTGGAGTATATCGTCATGGAGCTCATCGACGGCATTACCCTCAAGCAGTACATGGAGCGCCGGGGCCAGCTGAACTGGCGGGAAGCTCTCCACTTCATCACCCAGATCATGCGGGGTCTCAGCCACGCCCACAGCCGGGGCATCATCCACCGGGACATCAAGCCCCACAACATCATGGTCCTCCGGGACGGCAGCGTGAAGGTGGCCGACTTCGGCATCGCCTGCCTGGCCGCCCGCAACGGCCAGACCATGGCAGGACGGGAGGCCCTGGGATCTGTCCACTATATTTCTCCGGAGCAGGCCAAGGGGGAGCGGGCTGATGCCCGGTCCGACATCTACTCCGCCGGGGTTGTACTCTACGAGATGCTCACCGGCCGCCTGCCCTTCGAGGGGGATTCCCCGGTGTCCATTGCCATCCAGCATTTCTCCGCCGTGCCCCTCAACCCCCGGGAGATCCGGCCGGAGATCCCGGAGGGGCTGGAGCTCATCTGCCTGAAGGCCATGGCCCCCCAGCGGAGCAGCCGCTACCAGAGCGCCGACGAGATGATCCGGGATCTGGAGGAGTTCCGCCGGAACCCGGAGGTGGATTTCGCCTACGATCTCTCAGACCTTCGGGGGGATGCCCCCATCGACGAGCCTACCCAGCCCATCAACGCCCGGGAGCTCCACCGGGAGTTCACCAACCACAGCCACAAGCGCAGGCAGGCCGCCTGGAAGAAGTGGACCCTCATGGGCTGCGGGGCGGTGCTGGGCGTGCTCCTCATCGTGGCCTTTTACAAGGTGATCCTGGCCAGCTTCCAGCTGGACCCGGTGGAGGAGTATGTGGTGCCCAGCGTCATCGGCATGACGGTGGAGGAGGCCATGGAGGACCCCGCTGTCAAGGACATCTTTGAGATCGACGTGGTCTCCACCAAGCCCAGCGACGAGTATGCGGAGGGGATCATCATGGACCAGGACCCTGCCCCGGAGCGGAAGAAGAAGAGCGACTTCGTCATCTCCGTTACCGTCAGCGAGGGCCTGCCCAGCGACGAGATGCCAAACGTGGTGGGCTACGATCGTACCAGCGCCCGGCTGATCCTCAACCAGCTGGACCTGGGACTGCAGATCGACACCCAGGACGTGTATGACGCCACGGTACCCGCCGGCAACGTCATCAGCACCCAGCCCTCCACGGGGGCCACCCTCCAGCAGGGGGACACGGTGGTCCTCATCATCAGCAAGGGCAAGGAGCTGCAGCCGGTGGCCGTGGTCTCCTTCCTAAACAAGACCCGGGGAGAGGCGGAGGAGTGGCTCACCGAGATGAATCTGAAGGGTGTGTTCACCGAGGTGGAGAGCAGCGACGTGGCCGCCGGGCGGATCATCAGCCAGAGCGTCCAGGGAGGAAACACGGTGATGGAGGAGAGCACCATCTACTTCACCGTCAGCATCGGCCCGCCGGAGTCCTCGGAGCCCGACGACACCCAGCCCCCGGAGACCGGCGAGACCGGTGAGGGCGACAGCGAGCCCGCCGGGAGCGAGACCACCCTGCCGCTGCCTCCCAACGAGGAGGCGTTCAACGATGATTAAGGGCCAGATCGTCAAGGCCCTCAGCGGCTTCTACTATGTGAACACCGACGAGGGTGCTCAGCTCCGGTGCCGGGCCCGGGGGAAGTTCCGCAAGGGCGGAGATTCCCCCCTGGTGGGGGACTGGGTGGAGGTCCGGGAGACGGAGGAGGGCGCCGGTATGGTGTGGGAGATCCTGCCCCGGCGCAACGCCTTCGCCCGGCCAGCTGTGGCCAACATCGACCAGCTGGTGATTGTGGCCTCCGGAGCTATCCCCCAGACGGATCCCTTCCTCATCGACCGGGTATCCGCCATCGCCGCCTTGAAGGACTGCGATACCGTTCTGGTCCTCAACAAGTGCGACCTCGACCGGGCGGAGGCGCTGTGGGAGATCTACAGCCGGATCGGCATCCCGGTGGTCCGCCTCAGCGCGGAGACCGGGGAGGGGATGGAGGATCTGGTGCCCCTCATCGCCGGAAAGCTTTCCGCCTTTACAGGCAACTCCGGCGTGGGGAAATCCAGCATCCTGAACGCCCTGGAGCCGGACTTCGCCCTCTCCACCGCCGCCGTCAGTGAGAAGCTGGGCCGGGGGCGGCACACCACCCGCCATGTGGAGCTTTTCACCCTCCGATGCGGGGCCCGGGTGGTGGACACGCCGGGCTTCAGCTCTTTCGACGCGGAGGAGCTGGACCTGGAGCTGAAGGAGAACCTGCCGGAGACCTTTGTGGAGTTCCGGCCTTATCTGGGGCGGTGCCGGTTTGTTGGGTGCAGCCACACCAAGGAGAAGGGCTGCGCCGTGCGGGAGGCGGTGAAGGAGGGGAAGATTCCCCGCAGCCGCCACGACAGCTATGTCCGTCTTTACGAGGAGCTCAAGCAGGTAAAGGCCTGGGAGCGCCGCTGATATAAGATGTGCCGGAACGACAAGGCCCGCCGGATCGTGGATTGCCACAGTCCGGCGGGCTTTTGCGCATACAAAGGACGGCGTCCCTTTTTGGGGGACGCCGTCCTTATTTGTTACAGCAGCATCTGCAAAATGGCAGGGGTGACAAAGGCCTCCACCGCCGCCGCTGCCAAAATCAAGGGGAAGATCAGCAGCAGCATAGTCTGAAGCAGGCCGGTGAGAAACTCCACCAGGGGCACCGCCCGGGGACTGTGGGTGATGAGGCGGATGAGGTTGCGGCACAGGGCCACGCCCATGGACACCGCCAGCAGCAGAGCCGGGATCTCGAAGATGCCGTGGGGCAGGATCCCGGCGAAGAAGAGGGTGAGGGAGGTGCCGCTGATGGTGTAGAAGGCGGCAACGGCCCCCAGGAGCAGGCCGTTGCTGACCACCGCCAGCACCGGCAGAAAGACGAAGGGCAGAAATCCGTAGAGCACGGAGAAGAGCATGGCGAACCAGTTGTTGAGGAGGATGCCGAAGAAGGACACCGTCCCCGACGCACTCACCACTCCGGCCTGGGCGAACATCTCACTGATGGTCTTCATCAGCTCTTTGGTGATGGAGGGGTTCAGGGCAAAGACCACATAGCCCGTAGCACTGCAGACCACAAAGAGGATGCCCATGATCCAGGGCAGCTTCCCCAGCTGATCCCGGACAAAGGAACGCATGCCGCCCATGTGCATGTGCAGAGACTCTCTCATGCCAGCTTCTCCAGCCCAGCCTTCAGGCGGGAAAGGGTCTCCTCACGGCCCAGAATGGCGCAGATCTCCACTGCGCCGCCGGGGGTCACCGCCTTGCCGGCGGCGGCGATGCGCACCGGCCACATGAGAGTGGCATTCTTCACCGCCAGCTGCTCCGCCAGGGCGATGAGGCAGTCGTGGATGGCCTCTTGGGACCAGTCGCCAAGGCCCTCCAGAGCGGGGATGGCCGCCTCCAGCATGGCCTTGGACACCTCCGGGTTGGTCTTGGACTTCTTGTTGGTGAAGAGGTCCGTGCCGTAGTCCGGCAGGGCGTCGAAGAAGTCCACCTTCTCCGGAATGTCGGTAAGCTTCTCACACCGGGCCTGGAGGAGGGCTGCCACGGCGGCGGCATCCACAGCAGGATTTTTCACAGCCTCCCGGATATAAGGCTCCGCAATTTTGGCAAAGTCCTCCGGGGACATGGCCCGGAGATAGAGGGCGTTGAAGTGGGTCAGCTTCTCGATGTCGAAAATGGCGGGGGACTTGGAGATGCCGGCGATGTCGAAGACCTCTGCCAGCTCCTGGAGGGAGAAGACCTCCCGCTCCGCCTGATCTCCCCGGGGGCTCCAGCCCAACAGGGCCACATAGTTGAGGATGGCCTCGGTGAGATAGCCCTGGGCCTTCAGATCCTCGTAGGAGGGGTCCCCGTGGCGTTTGGACATCTTGTTGTGCTGGTCCCGCATGACGGGGGAGCAGTGGACGTAGGTGGGTACCTCCCATCCGAAGGCCTCGTAGAGGAGGTTGTACTTGGGGGCAGAGGACAGATACTCGCTGCCCCGAACCACATGGGTGATGCCCATGAGGTGGTCGTCGATGACGTTGGCAAAGTTGTAGGTAGGCAGGCCGTCCCGCTTCAGGAGCACCTGATCGTCCAGAGTTTCGTTCTCCACAGTGATGTCCCCGAAGATGGCGTCATGGAAGGTGGTGGTGCCCCCAGCGGGGATCTTCTGCCGGATCACATAGGGCTCTCCGGCGTCCACCCGGGCCTGGGCCTCGGCAGGAGCGAGATCCCGGCAGGGGTCGGCGGCGCGGTTGAAGTCGCCGCTGTCCTCCTCACTTTCCGTCTTCTCGCAGAAGCAGTAGTAGGCATGGCCCAGCTCCACCAGCAATCGGGCGTACTTCCCGTAGGTGTCCCGGCGCTGGGACTGGATATAGGGGGCCACGGGGCCGCCCACATCGGGGCCCTCGTCATGGGTGAGGCCGCACTCAGCCATGGTGCGGTAGATCACGTCGGTGGCGCCCTCCACCAAACGGCCCTGGTCGGTGTCTTCGATGCGGAGGATGAAGGTGCCTCCGGCGTTGCGGGCGATGAGCCAGGTGTACAGGGCGGTGCGCAGGTTGCCCACATGCATATAGCCGGTGGGGGAAGGGGCGAAGCGGGTACGGACCTTGCCGTGGGGGATCTTCGCCTCCATGTCGTGGAAATAGGTCATATCGAGAGCCATAGGGATCTCCTCCAAAGGGCAGAATAGAGTTGCCGCAGGGCGGACACAGAAGAAAGAAAAGCCCCACGAAATGGGGCCCTTTCAAGAAAACCGTCGGAAGCCCCGGGGGGCTCCGCGGATAAAAGCTGTTAAACACAGCCCACACAGCAGACATATTATACTGATTTTCCGCTCATTTGGCAAGTAGTTCCCAAACACATCGGGAAATTTTGTACAAAGCGGGGACAAAAGGCAAAGGAAGCGGAAAAACCGCCCGCCGGGTCTCCGGCAGGCGGTGAGGGGAGAGGCGGGCGGTCACCCGGCCATAGAGGCGATCCGCAGGCCCTCCTCCGTTTTGGCAAGGGTCAGCTGCGCCGTGCGGACGGAGCCGTAGTTGAGATAGTCGGCGGTGATCTCCACGGTCTCCTCGTCCTCGCTGAGGACCTCCCAGGAGGCGGTGTCCCAGGTCTTATCCAGACCGCCGCCCTGGCCGATGTCCATACACAGCTGCCCGTCTACGTCCTTATACCGGGGCGTATCCCCCTCGAAGGCCCAGAGATAGAAGTTCTCCTGAGCGTACTCCGCTGTGAAGACCTCCTCCGTGGCCGCCTTCAGGGCCTCCACTGTGGGGTAATTTTCGTCGGTGACGGGGACGAAGCACTGGTAGTGCTCGTCAGGCTCATAGGGGGCATTGGGGGTGGTAGGCAGACCGCCGCCCCGGTAGATCCCTTCGAAGAGGACCTCCTGCTCCAAAAGGGCGGGCACCTGCTCCTCCAGATCCACGGCGCCCTTGCCGCCGCACCCGCTCAGCAGCGCCGCTGCCAATAAAACAGCTGTCAGCAGTGCCAAAGCTCGCTTTCCCATACCGGATCCTCCTTCCTTTTATTTAGGTTGACGGTATGATTTCTTTGTTATAATAGACGGGGCAGGGGGGCAAAAAGTTCCCTCTGCCGAAAAAATTCACCCTGCGCCGGAAGTTGGCGGAAAAACCGCCCATCTCCTTGCACTTTGCGGCGGCCTGTGATACAATAAAGCGATTATGATGGAAAGAAACGCGCAGATGCGCGGAAGATAAGGAGCCATAGACCATGGATGAGAAAAAAGTTATGCTCTCCGGCATCCAGCCCAGCGGAGACCTCCATCTGGGCAACTACCTGGGAGCCATCAAGAATTGGGCAGAGCGGGCGGAGTCCTTCGACTGCTACTACTTTATGGCGGACATGCACACCATCACTGTCCGCCAGAACCCGGCGGACCTGCGCCGCCGGACCCTGGAGCAGCTGGCCCAGTACATCGCCTGCGGCCTGGACCCGGAGAAGAACACTCTCTTCATTCAGTCCCATGTTCCCGCCCATGCGGAGTTGGGCTGGGTCCTCAACTGCTACACCATGTTCGGCGAGCTCAGCCGCATGACCCAGTTCAAGGACAAGTCCGCCAAGCACAAGGACAACATCAACGGCGGCCTCTTCACCTACCCCGCCCTCATGGCGGCGGACATCCTCCTCTACCAGCCGGACTACGTCCCTGTGGGGGAGGACCAGAAGCAGCACTGTGAGCTTACCCGGGACGTGGCCCAGCGCTTCAACCATATCTACGGCGACGTGTTCAAGATCCCCGAGCCCTATATCCCCAAGGCCGGCGCCCGGGTCATGGGCCTCACCGCCCCGGACAGCAAGATGTCCAAGTCCATCCCCGAGGGCTGCGTCTTCCTCATGGAGAAGCCGGAGGACATCCAGCGGAAGTTCAAGCGGGCCATCACCGACAGCGACACGGAGAACTGCGTCCGCTACGCCCCGGCGGAGAAGCCGGGGGTGGCCAACCTCATGAACATCTACTCCGCCGTTACCGGCAGGACCATGGAAGAGATCGAGGCGGAGTTCGCCGGCCAGGGCTACGGAAAATTCAAGCCCGCCGTGGGCGACGCGGTGATCGAGACCCTGCGGCCCATCCGGGAAGAGGCCCAGCGCATCCTAAAAGACAAGGCCTATCTGGAGAGCGTCTACAAGGCCGGAGCGGAGAAGGCCTCCTATGTGGCAAACAAGACCCTGCGGAAGGTCTACAAGAAGATCGGCTTTGTGGCCCGGTGAGATTGAGGCGAGAGTGACATGATTGAGAATAAGGAATTGATCGTCAGCGTCATGAAGGCCCTGGTGACGGCCCTGTGCATCAGCTTTGCCGCCACCCCCTTTGTCCGCCGCCTGGCCTTCACCATCGGTGCGGTGGACGTGCCCCGAGACAACCGGCGGATGCACAATCACCCCATTCCCCGGCTGGGGGGCTTGGCTATCTTTCTGGGCTTTGTCATCAGTGTGCTGGTGTTCTGCGAGATCGATCTGCAGCTCCAGGGCATCCTGATCGGCGCGGTGATGATCGTGATTCTGGGCGTCATCGACGACATCATGAGCCTGCCCGCCCGGCTGAAGCTGGTGGTGCAGCTGGCCGCGGCCCTCTGCGCCGTGCTCCACGGCGTGGCCATCGAGGCCATCAACAACCCCAACATCTTCAGCGAGAACCCCTACTGGATTCTGGGCTTCTGGAGCTACCCCATCTCCATTATCTGGATCGTGGCCATCACCAACTCCGTGAACCTCATCGACGGGCTGGACGGGCTGGCCGACGGCGTGTCCACCATCGCGGCGCTGACCATGCTGATTCTGGCCATGGTGCTGGAGGAGTGGGAGATCTCCATCATCTGCGGCGCCCTGGTGGGGGCCTGCGTGGGCTTCATCCCCTACAACCTGAACCCAGCCAAGATCTTCATGGGGGACACCGGCTCCACCTTCCTGGGCTTTGTGCTGGCCACCCTGTCCATACAGGGCCTCTTCAAATACTACGCGGTGATCTCCTTCCTGGTGCCCTTTATCATTCTGGGGCTGCCCATTTTCGACACCAGCTTTGCCTTCATCCGGCGGATCCTCCGGGGTCAGAGCCCCATGACCGCCGACCGCAGCCATGTCCATCACAAGCTCATCGACATGGGCATGAACCAGAAGCAGGCGGTGTCCACCCTGTATATTGTATCCCTGGTACTGGGCCTCAGCGCCGTGCTGCTGGCCACCACTTCCATCGGCAAGACCCTGCTGTTCATCCTGGCCCTGGTGCTGTGCGGTTTTGTGGCGGTGCGGGCCATTTTCCCCCACCACCCGGACCACCACCACGGGGAGCACCCGGAGGAGAGCACGACAGAGAAGAAGGGGGAGGGAAAGCATGAGTAAGCTGAAGATCATGAGCGTGTTCGGCACCCGTCCGGAGGCCATCAAAATGGCCCCCCTGGTGAAGGAGCTGGCGGCGCGGGAGGAGATCCAGTCCATCTGCTGCGTCACCGCCCAGCACCGGGAAATGCTGGACAGTGTCCTCCAGGTCTTCGACCTGAAGCCGGACTGGGACCTCAACATCATGACCCCCCGGCAGACCCTGAGTACCATCACCAGTAAGTGCCTTCTCGGTATGGACGAGGCCATCGAGGCCCTCCAGCCGGACATGATCCTGGTCCACGGAGACACCTCCACCACCTTCGCCGGGGCCCTCTCCGCCTTCTACCACAAGGTGCCGGTGGGCCATGTGGAGGCGGGCCTCCGGACCTACGACAAGTATTCCCCCTACCCGGAGGAGATGAACCGGAAGTTGGTCACCGCCATGGCGGATCTCTATTTCTGCCCCACGGAGAACAACCGGCAGAACCTTCTGAAGGAGGGAGTGACGAAGGGCCTCTTCGTCACCGGCAATACCGTCATTGACGCTTTGAAGACAACGGTACGAAAGGATTTTTCCTTTACAACTGAAATCCTTAATACGCTGCCCTACGACACGAAAAAGATCGTGCTGGTGACCTGTCACCGCCGGGAGAACTACGGCCAGCCCATGACCCAGATCATGACGGCCCTGCGCCGCCTGGCGGAGGATCTGGAGGACGTGGAGCTGGTGTACCCGGTCCACCTGAGCCCAGTGGTCCAGGAGGCGGCGAAAACCTATCTGGGGGGCCACTCCCGGATCCACCTGATCGATCCCCTGTCCGCCGACGAGATGCACAATCTCATGGCCCGCTGCTACCTGGTGATGACCGACTCGGGCGGCCTCCAGGAGGAGGCGCCGGCCCTCGGCAAGCCGGTGCTGGTGCTGCGGCGGGAGACGGAGCGGCCGGAGGCCGTGACGGCGGGCACCGTGCGGCTTGCCGGGGTGGAGGAGACAGACGTCTACGAGATGGGCCGCACCCTTCTCACCGACCCGGCGGCCTATGAAAAGATGGCCCACGCGGTAAACCCCTACGGCGACGGCTTTGCCTGCCGCCGGATCGCCGAC
>CALXDB010000055.1 GCA_944386955.1 uncultured Oscillospiraceae bacterium | reverse complement strand
TAAGCGGACTTTTGGTGACTTTTCTTCCGCGAGAAAAGTCACCCGCCGGAGGCAAAACACCGATCAGTACACCGTCGAGTACCGGAAAAGCGGCACCCGCCTTCGTCAGAAGGCAAAACAGGAATTTCGCTTTACTTCCGCAGGGCCTTCACAATGGATACCCCCGCCTTGGCCCCCTCATAGACCGCCTTGGAGATCTGGAGGAGTCCGCCGGTGCAGTCCCCGGCGGCGTAGAGGCCGGGGACATTGGTGGCCATGTTCTCGTCCACGGAGATGGCGGTGCCCTCGATGAGGGCGCCGATCTTCTTGGCCAGGGCTACGCTGCCCGCCACGCCCACCGCTATGAAGAGGCCGTCGGCCTGGACGAAAGTTCCGTCCTTCAGCCGCACGCCGCCCAGCATCCCGCCGCCCTCCACGGCGGCGATCTCCCCCGTGATGATCCGGAAGGACGCCGGAAAATCGGCGGTGGGCGTCTGGCCGTTGGTGAGGATGGTGACGGACCGGGCCACCGCCGCCAGCTCCTGGGCCTCGTGGAGGGCGTACTCTCCGCTGCCCAGCACCGCCACGTCCCGCCCCCGGTAGAAGAAGGCGTCGCAGACGGCGCAGTAGCTGACACCCCGGCCCTCGAAGTCCTTGAGACCAGGGATAGGCGGAGCCAGCCGGGAGGTGCCGGTGGCCAGCAGTACCGCGTCTGCGGCGTGACGGCCAGCGGTGGTGGTCACCACCAGGCTGTCCTCAAAGCCGATGCCCACTACCTCTTCCTCCAAAAAGGAGACGCCCAGGCGGCGGGCTCCCTCGATCCCCCGGGCCATCAGCTCCTCGCCGGAGATGGGCTGGGGGAAACCGTAATAGTTCTCGATCCGCTCCGCCTTTTTCAAAGCGCCGCCGCCGTTGGAGAGCACCAGAGTCTCGATGCCCGCCCGGACAGTGTACAGCGCGGCGGAGACCCCGGCGGGGCCTGCGCCGATAATGATGACCTTTGCCATAGGAGATCCCTTCTTTCTGTCTTTCTGCCTATAGTATACCCGCCGTCCCGGCGGCGTTCCGTGACTAGGTCACCGCGGCAGGAGAGCGGGGATGGTTTTTGACAGGATCATAGCACATTTTCCCCTCCGCCACAAGGCGGCAGGCGGGGAGAGAGGTTGAAATTTCTTTCAGAATACGGTATACTGACGGTACTTGTGTGGCAGGATTTCAGGAGAGGAACTATAAGGAGAATGTGTTTTGAGTAAGAAAAATCGAAAATTTCATGTACCCCGCAGTAAGCCGGGAAAGATTCTGATGAATCTGCTGGTGACGCTGGTGCTGGGCGGGATCTATTTTTATGTGACGCTGCCGGCGCTGAACTTCCAGTCCGGGGATCTCTACAGCTTTGTGGGCTTTTTGTGCGTGGTGTATGTGGTGTGCGCCTTCGTTACCTCCGGCTTCCGCATGAACACGGAGGTGGTGCTGGCCCCGGCGGAGCGGGTGAAGGAGTACATTCGCTTCATCAAGCAGCAGTGTCTGCCGGTAGGGCTGCTGTTCGTGGTCCTCATCGCCGTGGCGCTGGTAGGGGAGATTCTGTCCATGCCTATCTTCCGGGCCGGGTCCTACCGGGATCTCCTCCAGGTGGAAGACGGGAACTTCACCGAGGACATCACCCAGATCTCCTTTGACAAGATCCCCACGTTGGACCGCGCCAGCGCTGAGTACCTGGGGGACCGCCAGATGGGCACCCTCAGCGACATGGTCAGCCAGTTCGAGTATCCGGAGGGGGAGTCCACCCAGATCAACTACCAGGGCCGCCCGGTGCGGGTGTCGCCCATCGCCTATGCAGACCTCATCAAGTGGTTCACCAACCGGGGAGAGGGCCTGCCCGCCTATGTTCTGGTGGACATGGTAACCCAGGAGGCCAGCGTGGTACGGCTCCAGGAGGGGATCAAATACTCCTTCTCTGAGCCGCTGAACCGGAACATCGTCCGCCACCTCCGGTTCCAGTACCCCACCTACATGTTCTCCACCCCCCGCTTTGAGATCGACGAGCAGGGCCAGCCCTGGTGGATCGCCCCCCGGCTGGTGAAGACTATCGGCCTCTTCGGCGGAACGGATATTAAGGGGGCGGTGCTGTGCAACGCCGTCACCGGTGAGAGCACCTATTACGACATCGCCGACGTGCCCAGCTGGGTAGACAATGTGTATACTCCGGACCTCATTATGGAGCAGTATGACTACCACGGCACCTATATCAACGGCTTCTTCAACTCCATTCTGGGCCAGCGCGGGGTGACCCTCACCACCGACGGATACAACTACATCGCCCTCAATGACGATGTGTATGTGTACACCGGCGTCACCTCCGCCAATGCGGACCAGTCCAACCTGGGCTTTCTGCTCTCCAACCAGCGCACCAAGGAGACCCGGTTCTACGAGGCCCCCGGCGCCACAGAGTACGCAGCCATGGCCTCGGCCCAGGGCGTGGTGCAGGATCTGAAGTACACGGCCACTTTCCCTCTGCTGCTGAATATCGCCGGGGAGCCCACCTACTTTATTCCCCTGATGGACGCCACCCAGCTGGTGAAGAGCTACGCCATGGTGAATGTGGCCCAGTACCAGGTGGTGGCCACGGGGACCACGGTGTCCCAGTGCAACCAGGAGTATGTCCGGCTGCTGTCCGACAAGGGCATCACCGAGGATGAGGAACTGCCCCAGACGGAGGCCAGCGGGGTCATTGCCGAGATCCGCTCGGCGGTGCTCAGCGGGAACACCTACTACTATATCCGCCTGGAAGGGGAGGAGGTCTTCTACGCCCTGTCCGCCTCGGCCAACGAGGTGGCGGTGATCCTCAATGTGGGGGACCGTGTGACCATCGAGCACGAGGCCACAGAGGAGGAGAAGCCCATCCTGAACGGCTACAGCATCATCGACTATGAGAAGGCGGCCTCGGTGGAGGCCGCCCCCTCCGGGGAGAATATCCTCCCCAACGGAGAGATCTCCGGGGAGGAGATCCCCGCGGCCTGAACAGGCAAAACCCTCCGCAGAAGCGACTGCTTCTGCGGAGGGTTTTTTGCTCTGCTGACGAGGGCTTTTTGCCTGCTTGGGAAAGCCTGTACCGTTTTTATTTGGAGAAAAGGCCTTTCAGCTTTCGGAAAATGCCTCTGTGCTCCTCTGGCTCCGGGGCGGGCCCCTCCGCCTGGCGGCGCAGGGCCTGGTCCATCATCAGCTGCTGGCTGTCCACAGGGGCTCCCTCTTTGGGACAGAGGGCGTAAGTGCCGTCGCTTTGGAGCACCCGGGCCTTCACATTGTCAGCAAAGCAGGCGTCCATGATCCGGTGGAGCTTCGCCCGCACCTCCTTGTCGTAGATGGGGCAGGCCACCTCCACCCGGCGGGTGGTGTTGCGGGTCATGAAGTCCGCCGAAGAGATGTACATCTGCTCACCGGCTCCCTCACCGAAGCAGTAGATCCGGCTGTGCTCCAGATACCGCCCCACGATGCTTACCACCCGCAGGTTCTCCGTTTTTCCCGGCACCCCCGGCAGGATGCAGCAGATGCCCCGGACGATCATGTCGATCTTCACCCCGGCGCAGGAGGCCTGCTTCAGCTTCTCGATGAGATCCACGTCGGTGATGGAGTTGATCTTGATACGGATGCGGCCCTGGTCCCGCTTGGCGATCTCCGCGTCGATACGCTCCATAATGGCGCTCTTCAAAGATACCGGCGCTACAAGCAGCTGCTGGTAGCTGCCCTCCAGGTTGCCGATGGACATGTTCTTGAAGAACTCCGTGGCGTCCTCGCCGATGCGGCGGTCCGCCGTGAGAAGGGCTACGTCGGTGTACTGCTCCGCCGTCTTCTCGTTGTAGTTGCCGGTACCCACCTGGGTGATGGTGCGGATCTCCCCGTGCTCCCGGCGGGTAATGAGGCAGATCTTGGAGTGGACCTTGTACTCCTCAAAGCCGTAGAGGACGGTGCAGCCCGCCTCCTCCAGCCGCTCGGACCAGTCGATGTTGTTCTGCTCGTCAAAGCGGGCCCGCAGCTCGATGAGCACGGTGACATCCTTCCCCCGCTCCGCCGCCGCGCAGAGATAGTCCACCAGCTTGGCCTTGCTGGCCAGACGGTAAATGGTGATCTTGATGGAGATCACCGCCGGGTCCTCCGAGGCCTCCCGGATCAGGTTCAGGAAGGGGACCATGCTCTCAAAGGGATAGCTCAAAAGCCGGTCCTTCCGCATCACCTGGCGAATGATGCTCTCGTTGGGATTCAGCTCCCCATAGAGGCAGGGGGTAAAGGGAGCGTAGGTCAGGGCCCGGCGCTTCACCTCGGGGAGCTTCGCTGCCAGGGAGAAGGCGTAGCTCAGCTTCAGGGGCGCGGAGGTAACGAAGATCTGCCGGTCCGTCACCGGCAGCCGGGTCTTCAGATAGTTGGCAAAATCGGCGCTGATGGACTTTGACAGCTCCAGGCGCACCGGCGCCAGACGCATCCGCTGCTTGAGGACTTTCTTCATCTTCTTGCGGAAATCGTCGCTGTCGAAGTCGTAGGTATCGTCCTCAGGATTGATGTCGGCGTTGCGGGTGACGCAGAAGACCACCTTCTCCCGCACGGCGTAGTTGGAGAAGATCTGCTCCACAAAGGCCAGCAGCACCTCCTCCATATGGATATACCGCAGGTCCCCGCCGGGCAGGAACAGCACCGGCGGCAGGGCGTCTGGCAGGGGGATCACCGCGAACACGTCCCGGTTCTTGTACTTCAGCCAGGCTCCCACATGGATCACCTTGTTGCGCAGGTGGGGGAAGGGGTGGTGGGTATCCACGATCTGGGGGGAGATGATGGGGGCGATGGAATTTTTGAAGTACTGGTTGCAGAACTTCTGCTCCGGTCCCTCCAATTCGTTGTAGTGGAGGCGGCAGACCCCGTGGAGCCGCAGCTGCTTCTCCAGGGCGGCGCAGATAGCCTCCCGCTTGCGGTAGAGGGGCTGTACGGCGGTATAAATAGCCTGGAGCTGCTCCTCCGGCGTCCACCCCGAGCGCTTGTCCTTGGCGTCCGCGTTCACATTGGCCAGGTCAAAGAGGCTCCCCACCCGGATCATGAAAAATTCATCCAGATTGCTGGTGAAAATGGAGACAAACTTCAGCCGCTCCAACAGCGGCACTGTCTCGTCGGTGGCCTCCGTCAGCACCCGGTCGTTGAACGCCAGCCAGGACAGCTCCCGATTTTGTGTAAACGCCTGATCATTCACAGCGCTTTCCCTCCTCTTTTCTCCCGCGGCAGAGCTCCGCAGGTCCGCCCGCCGGTCCGGCAGGGCAGTCATTCTTTGACAGTTTACCCGATCCGGCGGCAAAATTCCACCGTCTCAGCGTTAAACCTATGTAAATTTCTCAAAGACTACAGAGGCTTTCCCGCCAGGACCTCCTTGTAGTCCCGGTAGTTCTCCTCCAGAAGCCTGGGAGTGTCCAGCTCATAGGGGCAGTGGGCGGAGCACTGGCCGCAGTGGATGCAGTCCTCCACCTTCCGCATGATAGCCTGCCCCTCCTCGCTGAGATGGCCGGCGCTGGGGGACCGGCGCAGCAGCAGGGACATGCGGGCGGCGGTGGCGATGTCGATGTGGGCCGGGCAGGTGGGCATGCAGTAGCCGCAGCCCCGGCAGAAGCTGCCCGCCAGCTCCTTGCGGTCCTTCTCGATCACCGCCTCCAGCTCCGCCGTCATCTCCGGAGGATTCTCCACATAGCGGAGGAACTCCTCCAGCTCCGCGGGGCGCTGGACGCCCCAGATGGGCAGGGTGTCGTACCTCGCCTGGAAGGCGTAGGCCGCGGCGGAGTTGGTGATGAGGCCGCCGGAGAGGGCCTTCATGGACAAAAACCCCATGTTTTTCTCCTTGCACAGCTCCACCAGCTCCGTCTCTTGGGGACCGGAGAGGTAGTTGAAGGGAAACTGCAGCGTGTCGTAAAGGCCGGAGGCGATGGCCTCCCGGGCCACGTTCAGGCGGTGGTTGGTGATGCCGATAAATCGGATCTTCCCCTGTCGTTTGGCCTCCTCCATGGCCTCATACAATCCTGAGCCGTCTCCGGGCTTGGGGCAGAAGGCGGGGTTGTGGAACTGGTAGAGATCCACATAGTCTGTCTTCAGCAGGGTGAGGCTGGTATGGAGGTCCTTCCAGAAGTCCTCCGCCGTCTCCGCCGGGGTCTTGGTGGCGATGTAGAGCTGCTGCCGCACATCGCTGAGTCCATAGCCGATCTTCTCCTCGCTGTCGGAGTAGACCCGGGCGGTGTCGAAAAACCCGATGCCGCCGTCGAAGGCCCGGCGCAGCAGGGCCGCCGCCTCCTCCCTGGTAATGCGCTGGATGGGCAGCGCCCCGAAGCCGTTCTTGTTGACGGTGATCCCCGTCCGGCCCAATGTGATCTGTGCCATAGCATATCCTCCCTGTCAAATCCATACAGACGCCTGCCGGAATCTGTTGCTGCTATTCTATTTATCTTACCATGGGTCATCGCCCCGGTCAACGAAAACTCCGCCCGGCCAGAACGGCCGGGCGGAGGAGCGGAATCAATACTCCCGGTTGTGGAGCAGCTCGTGGGTCTTGCCCTTGAGCAGGCCCTCGTACAGGGCCATGACCATGGGGTTCTCGTCGGGCTTTTTGATGATGGACACATTGTCCGCGCTGTAGATGCCCTTGGAACGGGCAGCCTTGGTGCGGACGCCCGCCCGCGGCGGCTGGCCGCCGCCCATGATGCAGCCCCGGCGGCAGGCCATCACCTCGATGAGGTGATAGTTGGCCTCGCCCCGCTTCACCTTCTCCATAATATTTTTGGCGTTGATGAGGCCGCTGACCACGCAGATGTTCAGGCGGGTACCCTGGTAGTCAAAGCTGAATTCCTTGATGGCGTCGTCACCCCGGACACCGCACTCGGCGATCTCGTCCAGGGCCCGCTTGTCGTGCTCCGGAATGAGACGGCGCAGCACCGCCTCCGTGACGCCGCCGGTGACGCCGAAGATCACGCCGCCGCCGGAGCCGAAGCCGAAGGGCACGTCGCTGGCCTCCGGGTCCAGCTCGGCAAAGTCGATGCCGGAGTTTTTGATCATGCGGATCAGCTCCGTGGTGGTGATGACGATATCCGTGTCCTGCTCGCCCTTGGTGAAGCTGTTGGGCCGCTTGGCCTCCATCTTCTTGGCGGTGCAGGGCATGATGGACACCACCACCGTCTTCTTCCCCGCCGCGTGCTTGGGATCCCGGTAATACTCCTTGATGACCGCCGACATCATCCCCTGGGGAGAGCGGCAGGTGGAGAGATTCTCCTTGAACTCGGGGTAGTGGTCGGTGACGAACTTCACCCAGGAGGGACAGCAGGAGGTGAGGAGAGGCAGCTTGATGCCAGCCTGGACCCGGTTGACGAACTCCGCGGACTCCTCCATGACGGTGAGGTCGGCGCTGAAGGTGGTGTCGTAGACTTCGTCAAAGCCCATGCGGTGCAGGACGTTGACGATCTTGCCCATGACGCTGCGGCCCTTGTCCAGACCGAAGGCGTCGCCCACCGCCACGCGGACGGCGGGGGCCACCTGGGCCACCACCCGGAGTTCCGGATCTGCCAGGGCGTCCCACACCTCGTCCATGTTGGTGTGGATGCTGATGGCGCCGGTGGGGCAGAACACCCGGCACTGGCCGCAGTTGACGCAGTCAGTCTCGGCGATGCGTTTGTCAAAGGCGGGCATGGCCATGGCGTCGGTGCCCCGGTAAGCGAAGCCCAGCACGCCGATGCCCTGGAGCTCCTCGCAGGCCCGGATGCAGTCGCCGCAGAGGATGCACTTGTTGGGGTCGCGGATGATGGCGGGAGAGCTGTCGTCGATCTCCCGGATCTCCCGGGTGTTCTCAAAGCGGACCTGGGTCACCCCCAGGCGGTGGGCCAGCATCTGCAGGTTGCACTCGCCGCTCTTGACGCAGGTGGTGCAGTCCCGGCAGTGGGCCGCCAGAAGAAGCTCCAGAATGAGCTTGCGGTGGCGCTTGATGCGGCCGGTATTGGTATAGACCACCATGCCGTCTCTCGGCTCCTCAGAGCAGGAGGCAAAGGTGCGGCCCCGGTCGTCCTCCACGGTGCACAGGCGGCAGGCGCCAAAGGTGGACACCTCGGAGTGGTAGCACAGGGTCGGTATGTCGATGCCCGCCTTCCGGATCACGGACAGTACGTTCTTTTCATCGGTAAACTCGACCTTTCTGCCGTCGATGATCATCGTTCCCATTGTCGTTCCTCCTATGCTTCCACGTAGATGGCATCAAAGGCGCAGTTCTCCCGGCAGGCGCCGCACTTGATGCAGAGGTCGTTGTTGATGTGATAGCACTGCTTGATCTTGCCGGTGATGGCCCCCACGGGGCAGTTCTTGGCGCACTTGCTGCAGCCCTTGCAGAAGGCGGGGTTGATGACATAGCGGCGCATGGCCTCGCAGACCTTGGCCCGGCACTTGTGGTCCACGATGTGCTCCACATACTCGTCCCGGAAGGTCTTGAGGGTGCTGAGCACCGGCAGCGGGGCGCTCTTGCCCAGGCCGCACAGGGCCATGTTCTTCACCATCTCCGCCAGCTCCTCCAGCCGGTCCAGATCCTCCAGCTCGCCCTTGCCGGCCACGATCTTCTCCAGAATCTCCAGCATCCGCTTGGTACCCTCCCGGCAGGGGACGCACTTGCCGCAGGACTCCCGCTGGGTAAAGGACATGAAGAACCGGGCCACCTCCACCATGCAGGTGTGCTCGTCCATGACCACAAGGCCGCCGGAGCCCACGATGGCCCCAAAGCGCTTGACGGAGTCGAAGTCCAGGGGCACGTCCAAATGCTCCTCGGTGAGGCAGCCGCCGGAGGGGCCGCCGATCTGCACGGCCTTGAACTTCTCGCCGTTCTTCACGCCGCCGCCGATGTCGAAGATGATCTCCCGGAGAGTGGTGCCCATGGGCACCTCGATGAGGCCCGTGTTCTCAATGGAACCGGTGAGGGAGAATGTCTTGGTACCGGGACTTCCGGCGGTGCCGATGGAGCGGTACCACTCTGCCCCGTCCAACACGATGCGGGGGACGTTGGCGAAGGTCTCCACGTTGTTGAGGACCGTGGGCTTCTCCCACAGGCCCTTCTCCACGGTGCGGGGGGGCTTCACCCGGGGCATACCGCGGTTGCCTTCGATGGAAGCGGTGAGGGCGGAGCCCTCGCCGCAGACAAAGGCGCCGGCGCCCCGGTTGATATGGAGATGGAAGGAGAAATCGGTGCCGAGGATGTTGTCCCCCAGAAGGCCCGCCTCCTCCAGCTCATGGATGGCGTGGGTCAGCCGGGCCACGGACATGGGGTACTCGGCGCGGACGTAGATGTAGCCCTCCTGGGAGGTGACGGCGTAGGCGCCCAGCATCATGCCCTCGATGAGGCGGTAGGGGTCGCCCTCCATGACGGAGCCGTCCATAAAGGCGCCGGGGTCGCCCTCGTCGCCGTTGCAGACCACATAGCGGGTCTTCTCCGGCTGCCGGGCCACCTGCTTCCACTTCCGACCGGCGGGGAAGCCGCCGCCGCCCCGGCCCCGGAGGCCGGACTGGTCCACCACGTCCACTACATCCTCAGGGGTCATCTCAAAAAGTGCCTTTTCCAGGGCGGTGAAGCCGTCGGCGGCGATGTACTCCTCCAGGGATTCCGCGTCCAGCTTGCCGCAGTTGGCCAGGGCGATGCGGGTCTGCTTAGCGATGAAGGGAATCTCGTCGGGGGCCTCATAGGTCTTGCCCTTCTGCTGGTAGAGCAGGTGCTCCAGCACCTCGTCGCCCAGGACGGAGCGCTGGAAGATCTCCTCACAGTCATCAGGCTGTACCTTAATGTACTGGATGACCTTGTTGCCCTTCTGGATGCGCACCAGGGGCCCCAGCTCACAGATGCCCTGGCAGCCGGTCTTCTTCACGCCCATGTAGCTCTCGTCGTGGCCGCCGCCGCAGGGCTTGAACTCCAGGGTGACGCCGGGGGCATCCTTGGCAATCTCCAAAAACTGCTCATAGATCTTGTTGGAGCCGGTAGCGATACAGCCGGTGCCGGAGCACACCAGGATACGGCAGGCACAGGCATCGATCTCAGCCCGCTTGGCAGCGCGCAGGGCCTGCAGAGCTTCTCTCGTCTCGATCTTCATTTCCCTTCACCTCGCAGTTTCTCCACCAGGGCCACAACAGACTCCGGGGTCATCCGGGGGTACACGTCCTCATTGACCATCACCGTGGGAGCGAGACCGCAGGCGCCGAGGCAGGACACGGTCTCTACGGTGAACATCATATCGTCGGTGGTATGCTTCTTCTTGCTGAGGCCCAGGGTCTTATGGAGGGCCTCCAGGATGGGAGCGGATTTTTTCACATGGCAGGCGGTGCCGTCACAGACCTTGATGATATATTTTCCCTTTGCCTCAAAGGAAAAATTCTCGTAGAAGGTCGCCACACTGAATGCCTTGGCCTCCTTGATGCCGATCTCCCCGGCCACATAGGTCAGCAGCTCCCCGGGCAGATAACGGTATTCACCCTGGATATCCTGCATGATGGGGATCAGAGAGCTGGCCTTGCGGCCGTAGTGCTCGATGATCTCATCCGCTTTGCGGTAGTACGACTGGTCCAACATCGTCGTTTGCCTCCTCTGTCCGTTGATCGATTCTCACTTCCTTGCCGGCGTTGGCCGGCTCCAGTCTTAGAGATTATACCGTATAATTCATCAGCAGACAAGTTTTTGTGAAAAGTAGATAATTTAACAAATTATTATACAGGCAGAGCTTGTTATTATAAACAACTCTCTGAGTGGGAAGAGGCGGAGTTTTCCGAAGCATCGTATGGGAAAATCCCATGTTTTCCCAAAAAACGGGTTTATCCGGCGGCAGGAAATGTCCGTCAAAACGCATAAAAGAGGAAACGCCCCCGGGAGAGGTACTCTCCCGGGGGACGCGGATCACCGATATCTGTCTTGTATGGAGACATATTCCCGGGCGTTCTCCCGGATCGCGGCGATTTCCTCCTCTGTCAAAGGCCGCTTCACCCTGGCAGGGCTCCCCAGGACCATGGACCCGGGAGGCACCCGGGTGTTTTTAGTCACCAGGGCCCCGGCCCCCACGATAGAGTCCCGGCCGATCACCGCTCCGTCCAGAACGATGGCCCCCATACCGATGAGCACATTGTCCTCCACCGTACAGCTGTGGAGAATGGCCCCATGGCCCACGGTGACTCCCCGGCCCAGCACTAAGGGGAGATCATGGGAGGTATGGAGCACAGCGTTGTCCTGGATATTGGTGTTCTCTCCGATGATGACGGGGGACACGTCTCCCCGGATCACCGCATTGTACCACACCGAGCACCCCCGGCTCAGGGTCACATCTCCGTTGACTGCCGCTCCCGGCAAAATCAGCACCTCGTCTGTGCTGGTAAAAAGCTGTTTGAGATCCATAGCGCTTCCTCCTTGCCGTTTCAGTATACCACGGGGGAGGGGAGATGTACAGCCTCGGGGAGACGGACGGACCGCCTCCCCGGAGGCAGTCAGGCGGACTGCTGACCGGAAGCGCGCTCCCGAAACAGCAGGGTGATGCACCACAAACCGGCCAGACCCACCAGGGTGTAGATCACACGGCTCACCGTGGCCATCTGGCCGCCGCACAGGAAGGCCACCAGATCAAAGCCGAACAGGCCGATGGCGCCCCAGTTCAGCGCGCCGACGATCACCAGGATCAGTGCGATTCTATCCGCAATCATATCGTCTCAACCTCCAGTTCCATTGTGGGATTCTCCCATAGTCTGTCCCGCTCTCGCCGCCTTATGCCTGTACTGGGCGAACTAAATATTTTTTAGGAAGAATGAGAAATTTTTGTTGGAAATTTCCAAGGCCCATTGAAAAGAGGGGAAGTTTTCTGTATACTGTAGAGGAACGATTCTACCAATGGGGAGAGAAGGGGGCCGTGTCTGGCTTTGCCCTCCCCGCTGAAATAAGCAGGAAGGATACCTATGAAGCATCTTTTAGTCATTGGCGACGGCATGGCCGACAACCCCGTGCCGGAGCTGGGGGGCAAGACGCCCCTTGAGGTTGCCAACATTCCTACCATTGACGCCCTGGCCGCCGACGGTGTGGTGGGCCAGGTGCGCAACGTCCCGCCGGGGCTGCCCGCCGGCAGCGAGACGGCCATTCTCTCTATCTTTGGCTGTGACCCCAGCGTGTACTTTACCGGCCGTTCCCCTATGGAGGCCGCCGCCTCCGGCATCACTCTGGTGCCCGGCGACGCCGCCTTCCGCTGCAATCTGGTGACCCTGGAGGATGGGGACATGCCCCTTGGGGAGAAGAAGATCCTCTCCCACAGCGCCGGTTCCATTGAGGGCGACGCCGCCCTGGAGACCATCGGTGTGCTCCTCAGCGATCCCCGGTTTGCCAAGGCTCTGGAGGAGGCCCGGATGGAGATCCACACCTTCCCGGCCTTCCGTCAGATCGCCGTCCAGCACCGGAGCGACATCTCCGGCATCACCTTTATCCCGCCCCACGACCATCTGGGACAGGCCTGCGGGCCGCTGTTTCCCAGCGGCAATGACCGGGCAGAGGTTTTTGCAAACCTCATGCGTCTGGCCCATGAGATCCTGGACCACCATCCGGTGACGGAGAAGCGCCGGGCGGCTGGGAAGATGCCTGCCAACGGCATCTGGTTCTGGGCCCAGGGCACGGCGGTGCAGCTGCCCTCCTTCCGCCAGCAGTACGGCTGTGATGGCGCAGTGATCAGCGCTGTGCCTCTCTGCCACGGCATCGGGGTCCTGCGGGGCCTTGAGATGGTGGAAGTGGAGGGCGCCACCGGCGAGATCGACACCAATTTTGAGGGCAAGCTGGAGGCCACCTGGGAGAAGCTCCGGCAGTACGACTTTGTCTGCCTCCACCTGGAGGCCCCCGACGAGTGCACCCACAACGGCGACCTCACCGGCAAGGTCCAGGCCATCGAGTGGCTGGACAGCCGTCTGGTCTCGCCGCTGCTCCAGCGCCTGAGAGAGGCGGGAGAGGATTTCCGCCTCCTGCTCCTCAGCGACCACAAGACTCTCACTGCCACCCGGGGCCACGACGGCGACCCGGTGCCCTACCTCCTCTACGACAGCGCCGTCCCCACCGGCCGCGGCGGCGTCTACGACGAGGCGGCGGGGGAGAAGACCCCTCTCATGGAGGATGGATCAAAATTGCTGGATCTGCTGTTTCAGAAGCAGCAGGTCAGACAATAAAATTTGGAGGAAAACGATATGAATCCCAAGTTTCTGAAGCTGGGCTGCAAGCCCGCCGACATCCTGCTGCCCCGGGACTGCGATATGAGCAAGTGGGCCGTGGTAGCCTGCGACCAGTTCACCTCCCAGCCGGAGTACTGGGAGGAGGTAGAGCGCATCGTAGGGGACGCGCCCTCCACTCTGCGGCTGATTCTGCCCGAGTCCAAGCTCAATGACGCCAATGTGGAGGAGCACATCTCCGCCATCAACGCCGCCATGGCGGACTACATGTCCCGGGATATCTTCAAGACCTATGGCGACAGCGTTATCTACATCGAGCGCAGCCAGTCCGACGGCACCATCCGCCACGGCCTGGTGATGGCGGTGGATCTGGAGCAGTACGACTACACCCCCGGCTCCGGCTCCCTGATCCGGGCCACCGAGGGCACCGTCCTGGAGCGCATTCCGCCCCGTGTCCGGGTGCGGAAGGACGCCCCCATCGAGCTGCCCCACGTCATGGTCCTCATCGACGATCCCAAGGGCACCTGCATCGAGCCCATCACCGCCGCCTCCGCCTCCATGGAGCAGGTGTATGATTTTGAGCTGATGATGAAGGGCGGCCACCTGAAGGGCTGGAAGCTCACCGACGCCCAGATGGATGCTCTGGCTGACGCCCTGGAGGCCCTGGCCTCTCCGGCGGCCATGGAGGGGAAGTACGGCCTCACCGGCGTGGCGCCCCTGCTCTTCGCCGTGGGCGACGGCAACCACTCCCTGGCCACCGCCAAGACCTGCTACGAGAACCTGAAGAAGGTGACTCCCGAGGCGGAGTGGGCCGATCTGCCCGCCCGGTACGCCCTGGCGGAGATCGTGAACCTCCACGACGCCGCTCTCCA
>CALXDB010000054.1 GCA_944386955.1 uncultured Oscillospiraceae bacterium | reverse complement strand
TGGGTGAGCATGACGCCCTTGGGGAAGCCGGTGGTGCCGGAGGTGTACTGCATGTTGGCCACGTCGTAGGGGCTCACAGCGGCAGCCCGGCGGTGGACCTCCTCCATGGGGGTCCGGTCGGCCTTGGCCATGAACTCATCCCAGGTCATGCAGCCCTTCTGCTGGAAGCCCACGGTGACGATGTTGCGGAGGAAGGGCAGGCGCTTGCAGTGGAGGGGCTTGCCCGCCACAGAGGTCTCCAGCTCGGGGCACAGCTCCCGGACGATCTCGGCGTAGGGGCTGTCCCGGTAGCTCTCGATCATCACCAGGGTGTGGGTGTCGCTCTGGCGGAAGAGGTACTCCGCCTCGTGGATCTTGTAGGCGGTGTTCACGGTGACCAGCACAGCGCCGATCTTGGTGGTGGCCCAGAAGGTGAGGTACCACTGGGGGATGTTGGTGGCCCACACGGCCACCTTGTCGCCGGGCTTCACGCCTACGGCGATGAGGGCCCGGGCCACCTGGTCCACGTCGTCACGGAACTGGGCGTAGGTCCGGGTGTAGTCCAGGGTGGTGTACTTCACTGCCGTCTGGTCGGGGAATTCCTCCACCATGGCGTCCAGCACCTGGGAGAAGGTCTTTTCAATGAGGGTCTCCTTCTTCCAGATGAACTTGCCGGTGCCGGCGTTGTTGGAGTAGAGGTGCTTCTTCTGGCGGCGGGGGTTGCCGTAGCGGCCCATGGTGACGGCAAAGTGGGTGAGGACCATATCGAGATCCCCCACGCCCCAGTCGGGCTCCCAGCGGCAGGACACATAGCCGTCGTAGTTGACGGACCGGAGGGCGTTCATCATGTCCTCCATGGGCATCTTGCCCTCGCCCACCAGCTCGCAAGCGCAGTAGGGGGTGCCCTCCTCCGGCGTACCGTCGGTGAGCCGGACATGGCGGACGTAAGCGCCTAAGTTGGTGATGGTCTTCTCAGCGCTCTCCTCGCCAAAGAAATAGGTGTCAAACATACTCCAGCAGGCGGCCAGGTGGTCGCTGGCGAAGCGGTTGAGCACGTCGCGGACCTTGCCGGTGTCGAAGAGACCGCCGGTGGTCTCCAGCAAAATCACCCGGTTGGTCTCCTCCGCGGCGGCCACATAGGGGGTCAGGGCGTCGGCAATGGCGTTCACGTCCTCACAGGCGGTGGATACCACCACATAGGGCACCAGCAGGTCGGAAGCGGTGCGGATGGCGGCGCGGATCTCGTCCTCAGCGGCGGGGTCGGTGAAGTCCCCGGCGGTGCCCACCACGGGGATATCGAGACCCCGGTGAGTCATCGCCCGGCGGGCGGAGAGGGCCATCTCCGGGTTGGTGGGGCTGGTGCGGTGGCGGAAAATGGGATTTTGTACGGTATCGATCTCCACGCCCTGGACCCGGGCGTCCTCGGCGGCGGCGCAGAAGGCGCTCCAGTCCCGGCCGGACCAGTTGTGGATGGTATAAGAGAGCTTCATGGGTTAGGCCTCCTCGTAGACGATCTTGTTCAGGGCGCTGATGTAGGCGCGGATGGACGCGCCGATGATGTCGGTGGACAGGCCGTTGCCGGAGTAGAGGCGGCCGGCGCTGCGGAGCTTCACCAGGGCGGAGCCCATGGCCTCCCGGCCCTCGGTGACGGTCTGGATCTGGAAGTCGTCCAGCTCGTAGTGGTGGCCGATGACCTGCTCAATGGCCAGGAAGGCGGCGTCGATGGGGCCGTCGCCGGCGGCGGTGCTGGTCATCTTCTGGCCGTCCTTCTCCAGGGACACGCTGGCTAAGGCAGCGATGGAGCCGCCGGCGGTGATGACGTAGTCGGCCACCCGATAGGTGGAGGGGACCTGGAGGGCGGTGGAGGCGATGATGGCCTCCAGCTCCCGGGCGCCTACGAAGTGCTTCTTCTCCGCCACGGTGCGGAAGGCCTCGTAGACCTTGGCGGTGTCCTCCTCGGAAATGTCATAGCCCATCTGGCGGACGGCCTGGGTCAGCTTGGAGATGTCGTCCTCGGCGCTGAGGCACACTCCGGTGTTGTCGGCGCTGACGCCGTTGTCAAAGGGGGAGCCCTCGCTGCGCTCTGTCTGGATGAGCCACTGCAGCTGCTTGGCGGAGCGGGTCAGCTCCGTGGTGCGAAGGCCGGTGGTAATGCCCATGGCGTCGCCCTTGACGCCCACGAAGGCGGCGATGTCCACCACGCTGGGGCAGTCGGCGGGAACCACGGCGGCCTTTACCACCTGGGCACCGGCCTCCACGGCGGCGGCGGCGCTGGCCACGGACATCTTCAGCATGTCGCTGATCTCCACACCCACGGTGACCTTGCTGAGGGCGGGGGTGGAGGCAAAGACCTGGGCCATGAAATCGGTCCACTCACCGGGGGTCATGATGCCGGCGCTGTCACAGAGGGTCACCTGGGAGGCGCCGGCCTCCACGGCGGCGGTGATGGCCTGAGAGAGGAACTCCGGCTCCGCCCGGGTGGCGTCCACGGCGGAGAAGGAGACGGCTTCGGTGTAGTACCGGGCCTTGGCCACCAGGGCCTTGATGGTCTCGATCATCTTGGGGCCCTTCTTGTGGCACTGGTATTCCATCTGGATGGCGGACACGGGGACCATAATGTGGAGCATGGGCTTCTGGGCGGTCTTGATGCTCTCCCAGGTGGCCTCCACGCTCTCCTCGGTCATGCCGCAGACAGCGGACAGAGCGGCGGAGGTGACCACGCCGGCAATGGTCTTGTTGGCCAGCACGTCGGAGCGCTGGTCGGCGATGGCGGGCAGCTCGATGGCGTCCACCTTCAGCCGGTCCAGGGTGCGGGCGATCTCGATGCGCTCCTTGAAGCTGACGGCGGCGCCCCGCTGGGCGGCGATCTGACGGAGGGTGATGTCGAAAATCTGCATGGTCTTCATAGCTTCCTGCTCCTTTTCAAGCCGATTTGGCGAATATGGTGTTGGAAGAGGTGGGGCAATAAAAAAACGTCCCGAAAGCGATCACTCGCTTTCGGGACGATAAATAACATTACCGCGGTACCACCCAAAATTGCGTCCAAGGACGCCGCTCATCAAGGCTCCAACAAGCCTCTGCCTTCGATAACGGGGGCCTCCGTGATCCCCTACTAAAAATCTTTCGTTGGGGGACCCTGCTCCGGCGCCAGCCGCTCTGTCTCCGCTTACCGGCTCGCACCATCCGCCGGCTCTCTGAAAGCAGTCCCTACAGAACATAACGCCTTCCATGCATGTATTTTGATGAAGTTGGCGTTATTATAGCAAGGGACGAGCCGCCCTGTCAATGGTGCCTTATGCTGAATCCGTTTGGTTTGGTCCCGGAAGAATTTGTCTATTTTGCACGGAAACACCGTCTGCGGCGGGGCTCCGCAGGCGGAAAGCAGCAGAAAAAACAAAAACCACGCGCTCTGGCGTGGCGTTTCTTCTCTCTGCTGGTGGTCCGTGCCCTTACCGCTCGCTGGCGGTATGCTCACAATCGCCGTAGATCAGATCATCCAGGTCGACGCCGGGGAAAGTAGATACCATCGATGCGCTCACTCCTTTCTCTTTCATTGTATGTTTTTAGTATATCACGGGTTGCACAAAAATCAAGTTAACTTTTTGTTAACAATTACGAGAAAACAGAAAAAAGCGGTCCGGTTTTGTCGAATACTGCTGAAATAAACAAGGCAAGCCGGCAGCCTCCCTGAAAAGCAGGGGCCGCCGGCTTGCGGATGGAAAATAAAATCTGCTGCCGCCTCAGGCCTCAGCGGTGACGGCATAAGTAAAGGTGATGGTGAGATCCTCAATGGCCAGCTCCACAGTCTGGGCGCCGCCCAGCACCTTGGCTACGACAGCGCTGACCAGGGTCGTGCCCTCCTCGTCCTCCCAGTTGGAGCCCAGGAGGCCGCCGCCGGCATTCCAGGTGTACTGTACGCCGTCGAAGGCAATCGCCTTGATGGTGGCGCCGTCATCGTAGCGATGCAGGGCCCCCAGGAAGCGGGCCATGTCGTTCATCACGGCTTTGCCCTCGTCGGCAGCTGCCTGTTCCGGCGTGTAGCTGCCGGAAATGGTGACGGTCTTGCCGTCAAGTTCGACGGAGAACCGGCCGTGGTAGGTATAGTCGTCATAGGTATAGTCACCGGCAGCCAAAATGGACTCGCCGATCACATTTTTGACATAGTAGTGGGTCTTGCTCTCGCTGGCCGCCACGGCGTACAGGCTCTCAGCGCCGGTGACCGTGCCGCCGGCTTCATTGCCGTCCACCCACAGGACCGGATTGCTGTAGCTCTCATCGGCATGCACCAGCTTGGCGCTGCGAATGTCCAGGGACCCGGTTTTCTCCAGCTGACTGCTCTTGCACACCTCGATGCCGCCGAACTCGTTGCCGGTGACGGTAATGGTCCCGGCCAGAGTCACCTCGGAGGAGTTGACCTGGATGCCGGCGTTGGCGCCGGTGACGGTCACATCCTCCAGAATCACACCGGCGGTGTCATAGATCTTGATACCGTACTCGCCCTGATCCCAGCCGGAGGGGTTGTTATTAGGACCGGAGACCGTAAGGTTCTTCAGCGTCGCGCCGGCGGTCACCAGGATCCCGGCGGAAGCAGAGGCGTCCTCAGCGGCGTTGGTGCTGGTAATGGTAAAGCCGCCGCCGTCAATGGTAACCGGACGAGCCACGGTGATCTGGTCGGAGGAGGAGAAGGAGGCGGTAAGCTGAATATCCTGCACCGGGCTGGCCAGAACGGCGTTCAGCTCCAGGGCGCTGCCCACCTTCACGGCCAGCACCAGGTTCAGGGAAATGGCCGCGCTGTGATTTCCCTTCAGCGTCAGGGTGCTGATAGCGCCCTTGGACTGGTATTCATCCACAATGGCGGAAACCAGGGTGTTGCCGTCGGCGGCAGGGGCGTCGGCGTCCTTGACCCAGTTGGAGCCCAGATTCACGGCGTTCTCGCCGTTGGCCCAGGTGTAGGTGTCGCCCTGATAGACGATGCTCTTGACGGTGGCGCCGTTATCCCCACGATACAGGGCCCCCAGGAAGCGGGCCATGTCGTTCATAGCAGTACCGTCCATGCCCTGGGTCAGGCTGTAGGCGCCGCCAAGGGTCAGCACATCGCCGCTCTCCGTTACAGCAAAGTCGCCGGAGTAGACATAGGCGGGATCATAGGCATACTGATCGGCGTTTTTCACCGCATCCTTCAGCGCCGTTTTGGCCTGCTCGGTGGAATCGGAGGCAGAGCCGCCGCCGGAAGAGCCGCCGGAGCTGCTGCCGCCGGAGGAGGAACCGCCGCCGGTGGTACCGGACTGACCGGCGTCCACCGTTCCCTTATCGGTAGTCACGGAGCCGGAACCGTTGTTCTCCACAGTGGTGCCGGGGGTGGTGACGACCGCGCCGGAGGAACCCTCAGCGGCCTCCACCTTGCCCACCGTACCGGTGCCGGACACAGTGGTGTTGGCTCCGGCGGTGGTCACAGTCCCCACAGCGGCGCCCTTATCAGCAGTCACCGTGGCGTTGTCGGCGGTCTCCGCCACCGTTACGGTCTCCACCTTTCCGCTTACGGACAGGGTGGTGTCCTCCGCGGCAGTGGTCACCGTGTTCACCACGGCCTCCTTGGCCACGGTGATCTCCGCGCCCTGGGCAGCGTCAGACACCACCAGAGCCTCCACGGAGGAGGAGCCGGAGACGGCCAGCTGGGTCCCGGCGGCGGACAGGGTCACCGTACCGGTGACAGCAGCGTCCTTCAACGTCACCACACCATCCGCGGCGCCCTGAGCAATCACTACATCGCCCACTGTGCCGGTCACCGTGACGTCCTCAGCCGCCACCAGCACCAGGCCGGACTCACCGTTCATCTCCAGCGTGGTCCCGGGCTCGTTGGCATAACCTGCCACAGTCTTGTCCATCAGGGCCATCACGCTGGCCCGATTGATATCCGCCAGAGGCTTCAGGGCGTTGTCGCCCACACCGGAGACATAGCCCGCCTCCAGCAAGGCGTTGATCATGCCCTCCGCCCAGCCGGACACCTGATCCAGGTCGGAGAGGGAGGAGTCGGTGGACGCCACGGGCGTCAGGCCCATGGCCCGGCCAAAGGTAACGAACATCTGCTCCCGGCTCACCGGGCTGGTGGGGGAAACGGTGCTGGCGCTGGTGCCGTTGAGGATGCCCGCCGCCACGCACTTGGCGATGGCGTCGGCGTACCAGTCGTCAGGGGATACGTCGGAAAAGGCGCTGATGTCCGCTTTTTCCGTCAAATTGAGAAGATTTACATAGGTCTGGGCCATCTCGGCCCGGGTCATGGTGGCGTTGGGCGCAAAGCTGCCGTCCCCCCGCCCATTGACTACGCCGTAGCCGCTCCAGCGGGTGATGGCGTCCTCCGCCCAGTGGCCCTGGGTATCGGAGAAGTCTGAAGCAAAGATCCCGGTGGTGACCAGGTTCAGCGCCATGGCCAGCGTCAGAAACAAAGACAGTGCTCTCTTCATGGATGCCTCCTGTTGGTGAATGTGATCTTTTCGGCGTGCGGTCCGCTCCGCCGAGATCCGGTTACATTATACAAAAAATATTTTCGATTTTCAATACAAATGTAACCTAAAAACCGAAGCAAAAACTTTTTTGTAAGGCCATACAATTTTTCAGAAAAAAGAGCCGTGTTTCATAGAAAACTGCTGCATGTATCGGAGGCGAATTCGGCGCGGTGCTTGTATTTTCAGGGAAATGTGGTATAGTATCCCAAGAACGCCGTCTTGATTTGGTCCTTTCGGTCCGGGACGGCGCATTTTGGAAGGAGGCTCTCCTCTGCGGGAGGGAACGATATGGCACACGCATCCGGGCGGCGCAGAAGGCGCCGCCGTCTCTGGCTCCGGCTGCTGATCCTGCTGGCGGTCTTTTTGCTCATCTCCCTCTACCGCAGCAACCGGGTGCTGTCCGTGGAGCGGTATATTTTCGAAGACCCAGCCCTCCCCTCAGGCTTCGAGGGGCTGCGGCTGGTGCAGCTCAGCGACCTCCACGGGACCTTTTTCGGGGAGGACAACGCCGATCTCATCGCCGCCGTGGCGGCGGAGGAGCCGGACCTCATCGTTCTCACCGGGGATCTTCAGGACCGGTTCCGGGAGACGCCGCCCCAGTACACCTGGGACCTGGGGGCCGCCATGGCCGCCATCGCCCCCACCTACTTCGTCACCGGCAACCACGAGTGGGCCCTGGGGGACGTGCCGGAGCTGAAGGAGGGCCTGGAGGCCGCCGGTGTGACGGTCTTGAGCAACAGCTATACAGTGCTGGAGCGAAACGGGGACCGCCTGGTCTTGGCGGGGATCGACGACCCCAACGGCTACGCTGACCAAAAGACTCCCGAGGAGCTGGCAGAGGAGATCCGGCAGGAGCAGGGCGACACCCCCTGGCTGCTTTTGGCCCACCGGAACAATCTCTTTGCCGACCGATACAGCGCCCTGGGGGCGGAGCTGGTGCTCTCCGGCCACGGTCACGGCGGCATGATCCGTCTGCCCTTCACCGACGGTCTCATCGGCGTAGACCGAACCCTCTTCCCCACCTATACCGACGGGTTTTACACCGTGGATGGGGCGCAGGTTTTTGTGTCTCGCGGGCTCGGCAGCTCCGGGCCCAGCTTTCGCCTGTTCAACCGCCCCCAGGTGGCGGTACTGACCCTCACCCGAGGGGATTGAGAAAGGAGCCAAGTATGGATACCATTGCCGCCGTGTCCACCGCACGGGCCGTGTCCGCCATCGGCATCGTCCGTCTCTCCGGCGACACCGCCTTTCAGATCGCTGACGCTGTATTCCGTCCTTCAGACGGTCGTCCCCTCTCCGCCCATCCCCGCCGCACCATGGTGCTGGGGACCCTGCTGGACAAGGAGGGGCGGGCCTTGGACCAGGCCCTGGCGGTGACCTTCCCCCAGGGGGGGAGCTACACCGGGGAGGACAGCGCGGAGTTCCACTGCCACGGCTCCCCGGTGGTGCTGGAGGAGGCCCTCCAGGCCCTCTTCGCCCACGGCGCCCGGCAGGCCCTTGGGGGAGAGTTCACCAAGCGGGCCTTCCTGTCGGGCAATCTGGACCTCACCCAGGCGGAGGCGGTGATCGACCTCATCGAGGCGGAAACCGCCGACGCCGCCCGCAACGCGGCGGGTCAGCTGGGGGGAAGCCTCCGGCAGCGGATCGAAAAGATCTATGAGGACCTCATGGAGGTGACCAGCCGGTTCTATGCCGTGGTGGACTACCCCGACGAGGACATCGAGGAGGTGGAGACTCCCCGGCTCCGGGGGGTTCTGGAGACAGCTCTCCGGGATTTAGAGGGTCTCGCAGCGACCTTCCGTCGGGGAAAGGTGCTGAAGCAGGGGGTGGCCACCGCCATCGTGGGCCGTCCCAACGTGGGAAAGAGCTCCCTGCTCAACGCCCTGGTGGGCTTTGACCGGTGCCTTGTCACCGACGTGGCGGGCACCACCCGGGACACGGTGGAGGAGAAGGTGCTGGTGGGGAGCGTGCTGCTGCGGCTCATCGACACCGCCGGCATCCGGGACACCGCCGACGCGGTGGAGCGGCTGGGGGTGGAGCGGTCCCGGGCGGCCCTGGCCGGGGCGGAGCTGGCCCTGGCGGTGGTGGACGGCCCCCTGACGGAGGAGGACGAGGAGATCCTCCGGGAGGCGGCCCGGTGCCCCAAGTGGATCCTCATCTGGTCCAAGGCGGACTTAGGGGGCGAGACCGCCCCCCTGCCGGAGGGGCTCCGCCCCGACGCCGAGGTGGTGTTGTCCTCCCGGACGGGGGAGGGCCTTTCGGACCTGGAGGCGGCGGTGGCGGCCCTGTACCCCATGGGGAGCGTCCCGGCGGGGCAGATGCTGACCAACCCCCGCCAGGCCCAGGCGGTGGACCGGGCGGCGGAGGCCCTGCGGGGGGCCCTGGGAGCGCTGGACGGGGGGCTGACCCCCGACGCGGCCCTTACCGACACAGAGGCGGCCCTGGGGGCCTTGGGGGAGCTCACCGGGAAAAAGGTCCGGGAGGATCTGGTGACCCAGATCTTCTCCCGGTTCTGCGTGGGAAAATAAAAAAACGCTCGCCGTCCCTTCTGGGACGGCGAGTGTTTTTCTCTGTTCACATCAGCTTGGTCGTATAATATACCGCCTGGACAAACAGCAGAATGCCCAGCAGCCACATGGTGTAGTAGGTGGTGGCCACGAATACGAAGGCCAGGGCGATGGATACGAAGCACACCAGATAGGTGAGATACAGCAGCTTATAGGGGCAGCCGGGGGTCAGGATGCGGACGTTGGGGGCTCCAATCCAGCGCCCCTTCTTCTTCTCCATCTGCCGGGTCACAAAGGCCGCAGCCGCCAGCCCGATCAGCACCGCCGCCGCACCCAGGGTCACCTTGGTGTTCCAGTTCTGGGTACCCAGCCCCTTGCGGCACACCCACAGGGTGAAAATACTGCCGCCCATAATCACAGTGGTAAGGAAAAACTCCCGCTGGAAGAGGTAGTACACCAGCCCCAGCACGGTTAAAATGGGGATCAGTACACACAGGAAGATGGTGCCGTCCGGGTAAATGTTGTAGACGATCAGGCTGCTGATGGCAAAAAAGGCGCCGCAGCCCAGCATCCAGTGTCCGATTCGGCGGGCCAGGGGGGACAGTGTTTTGATAAGGCTCATGATGGCGCCGCCGGCAAAGGCCGCCGCACCCAGGTACCCCAGCCAGGTAAAGATGGCCGCCATGCTCACCACCTGCTGTGCCGTGCCGTGGACATACCGGTTGTAGATCACCAGGAGATAGCACTCCGCCGCAATGCCTAAGAGGAATATATTATAGACCTTGTTCAGCGCCTTCTGCTCCTGGCGCTGCTTCTCCAGTCGCTTACTGCTGTTGGGCTGCTTTGCCATACGTCCGAGACCTCCGGAGATTATGATAAATTACAACACACTGAAGTATTCTATCAAAGTTTGCCCCGATTTGCAAGCCCATTTCCCGGATGATTCCTCCAAAAGAGGAAATTTCTTTCCGGGAAAGTTGGGCAGGCTGCCGCAAATCCGGAAGCCCGCCTGCGCCATAGGCACGGCTCGCTTCCGCCTGCGCGGCGACTGGCCGGAGAAAATTTACTCCAGCCCCTCCACTTCCTCCAGCCACAGCGTGGCAACCGCATCACTGGGCATTCTCCAGTCGCCCCGGGGGCTGAGGGCCACAGAGCCCACCTTGGGACCGTCGGGGAGACAGGAGCGCTTGAACTGCTGGGAGAAGAATCTCCGGTAGAAATTCTTCAGCCACTTCAAAAGGGTCTCCCGGTCGTACCGCTTCCCCATGGCCTGCTCCGCCAGCCGCAGCACTTTTCGGGGAGAAAAGCCCCAGCGGATGGCATAATACAGGTAGAAGTCGTGAAGCTCGTAGGGCCCCACCAGATCCTCCGTCTTCTGGGCGATCTTCCCCTCGATGGCGGGCAGCAGCTCCGGGGACACAGGGGTGTCCAGAATGTCCGCCAGGACGGTGGAGAGCTTGGGGTCCTCCGCCTCCTTGTCGTCGCTGATAAAGCTGACCAGATGGCGCACCAGGGTCTTGGGAATCCCGGCGTTGACGGCGTAGCTGCTCATATGGTCGCCGTTGTAGGTACACCAGCCCAGGGCCAGCTCGCTGAGGTCTCCGGTGCCGACGACCAGGCCCCCGGTCTGGTTGGCGATGTCCATGAGCACCTGGGTCCGCTCCCGGGCCTGTCCGTTTTCAAAGGTGACGCTGTGGTCCTCCATGGACTGGCCGATGTCGGTGAAATGCTGCTTCACCGCCCGGCCGATGTCGATGGTCCTGAGGGTGCAGCCCAGCCGCTCCGCCAGCAGCACCGCGTTGGAGCGGGTCCGGTCCGTAGTGCCGAAGCAGGGCATGGTCACCGCCAGGATGTCCGTGGAGGGACGGCCCAGCATCTGCATGGCTACCGCCGTGATGAGCACCGCCAGGGTGCTGTCCAGTCCGCCGGAGAGACCTACCACCGCCGTCTTGGCGCGGGTGTGCTCCAGCCGCTTCTTGAGCCCCAGGGCGGCGATGTAGAGGATCTCATTGCACCGGTCCGCCCGGTCCCGCTCATCCCGGGGGACAAAGGGGGTGGGGGACACCGGCCGGGTGAGCTGGGTTTTGCCGGGGGTCAGGGCGAAGGAGCTCTCGCAGGTGTGGAGGGGCCGGTCGGGGCAGGCGGGGAAGGTGTTCATCCGCTGCCGCTCGTACCGCAGGCGCTCCACGTCGATCTCGCTGACGGTGAGGCCGGAGGCAAACCGCCGCTCCGCCAGGATCGCCCCATTTTCGGCAATCATATTGTGACCGGCAAACACCAGATCGGTGGTGGACTCCCCCTCCCCGGCGTCGGCGTACACATAGCCGCACACCAGCCGTCCGGACTGCCCGGACACCAGGGAGCGGCGGTAGGCCGCCTTCCCCACCAGCTCGTTGGAGGCGGAGAGATTCAAAATCACCGTGGCCCCCTCCAGCGCCAGAGAGGTGGAGGGCGGCTCGGCTGCCCACAGATCCTCGCAGATCTCCACCCCCACCACCAGATCGGGCACGGTCTCGCAGCGGAAGAGGGTCTGGCCTATGGCGTAGGCGCCTCCGCACAGCTCCGCCTCCGCGCACAGTCCGGGCCGGCCGGGGGTGAACCACCGCTGCTCGTAAAATTCCCCGTAGTTGGGCAGGCAGGTCTTGGGCACCAGCCCCAAAATCTCTCCCTTTTGTATAATCGCAGCGCAATTATACAATTTGTTGTCGTTTTTTCCTCGGACAGGCAGCCCCACAGCGGCCAGCATGTCCAGATTCCTGGTAGCGTCCAGAATGGTCTGGAGCCCCTCCTCGGCCCCCTTCAGCAGGGTGGGCTGGAGGAACAAGTCGCCGCAGGTGTAGCCGGTGAGGCACAGCTCCGGCAGAGCCAGGACCTTCACGCCCTGCTGGTCGGCCTGGCGCATCAGGGTGAAGATCTGCTCGGCGTTGTAGCGGCAGTCCGCCACCCGGATCCTGGGGGTACCGGCGGCAACTTTCACGAATCCATCTCTCATAGAAGCTCCTCCTTTGCAGCGTTGATCGTTGGCGGTATTATACCGCGTTCTCTCCAAAAACACAACCGAAAAGGGGGCGTCCCATGGCCGGAGCCTTTGGCTCTACAGAGCCGTCGGCCTCTCCATGAGGAAGTTGGTGAGCGTCACGCCCCGCCGAACCACTTGCTGCTGCCGCACTACCCGGTAGCCCCGTCCCTCAAAAAAGGGAAGGGCTGTCAGGGAGGCGTGGACGGTGATCCGCTCCGCCGGGCAGGCGGCCTCCAGGGCATCGCACAGAGCGGAGGCGATCCCCCGGCCCTGGAGGTCCCACCGGACATACAGCCGGTCCAGATACCCGGCCTCCCGGTCCAGATCGCCAAATCCGGCAATCTCCCCGTCCCACAGGGCCACCAGAGCCGTCCGGCCCTGGAAGGATGCCGCCCAGGCGGCAAGGTCCCGGTCCGCCGGGGCCCAGGCGTCCAGCTGGGCCGGATTGTAGTCCTTCCCGCAGACGTTGTGGACCGTCTCAAAAAAGAGCGCCGCCAGCGCCGGGGCGTCCTCCGGCGCCATGGACCGCAGGGCAATCATGAGATCCGGCCTTTCAGCTCGGTGTAGGTGACGGTGTAGCTGCCCTCCGCGTGGTCCATCCAGGGCTCCCGCTTCTCCTCAGGCATGGTCTCCCCACGAAGCTCCCACAGCCGCCGGGCCACATAGCGGAGGAAGGCGGGATTCTTCACCAGTACCGGCCCGGTGAGGTGGGTGGCCAGGAGATTCCCGGCCTGGTAGCCCTCCGGGCCGCCCTTGGCCTCGTTGCCAAAGCCCAGAGGCAGGGCGGAGAAGAGGGGCGTTTCAATGCCGGTGGTGGTGGAGCACTTGTTCATAAAGCCCACGGTGGGCTCCGCCCACAGGATAGGCTGGGCAATCACGTCGTGGGGGATGCGCTTGTCGGTCTCCACGGTGGTGAAGTCCGCCAGATGGAGGCCCTCATGGACCTTCCCGGCCTGATCGGTGATGGAGGCCCCCAGAATCTCCATGGCGTTGCCGGTGAAGAGCACCAGTGCGCCGTTTTCCGCAGCAGTGCGGAGAACGTCGGCGTGGGGCAGCAGCCGCTCCATGGCCGCCTTCTGGGTCCGCTCGGTGCCCGCTCCCATATAGATGAGGTCCACCCCGGCAAAGTCGGGGGCGTCATCAAAGCCCACGGCCTTCACCGTGACCTCCGCCCCCTGGGCGGTGAGCAGCCGGGAGAGAAGGGTGAGGTTGGCGTACTCCCCATAGAGGCTCATGGCCTCGGGGTACAGATGCAGCAGCGTAAATTTCATGTCGCTTCCTCCTCTCACTGTTCCACCTGGGTCCGGCTCAGGAGCTTATCCCGGTCGGAGAAGCAGGTGACCACATACAGGTCCTCGGACCCCTCCGCCGCCAGGGCGTCGGCGGCCTCCGCCACCGTGCTGTAGCAGGCGATCTTCTCCTGGGGCACCGCGGAGCAGTCGAACCGCAGGGCCAGGTCGTTGACATACTTGCCGCAGAGGACCACCTTGCCCACATGGGGGACATTCAGCTGGTCGAAGTCGATATCCCACAGCCAGCTGGTCTCACCGGTGAAATACTTCCGGCTGATGGCGTCCACGATCACCACGACGGTGCAGTTCTTGCCGGACTCCCGGATATACCGCAGGTTGGTGTCGTAGGCCACGGAGTTCTCGTGCTTGCTGGTGAGGAGGGTGCCGTGGTGGCTCCCCAGGGTAAAGCGGACCATCCGGCCGTTTTTCAGAATATACCGGTTCACCACCGAGGCGATGGTGTTCTTCTCCACGCCGCAGAGGCGGCAGAGGGACCAGGCGGCCAGGATGTTGTAGACGTTGTAGATGCTGTTGAAGCTGAGCTGGATCTCCGTGTCCCCGTCCAGGGTCAGCTTGCCGTTCTGGAGATCCAGGGCGGTGGCGGCGAAGTCGGGGGCGTGGCGGTGGTGGCCGCAGACCGTGCAGCGGTAGTGGCCGATATGGTGGTAGTGGTAGAGGGTATACTCCATTTTGCCCTTGCAGAGGGGGCAGCGGGCGCCGTCGTCATAGACGCCCCAGGGCTCCTTGGTGGCCCCGTCCCAGGCCTCCAGGCCGAACCA
>CALXDB010000053.1 GCA_944386955.1 uncultured Oscillospiraceae bacterium | reverse complement strand
AGAAGTCCGGCGCCAAGGCCTATCTGGTGAACACCGGCTGGAACGGCACCGGCAAGCGGATCTCCATCAAGGACACCCGCGGCATCATCGACGCCATCCTGGACGGCTCTATCCTGAAGGCTGAGACTAAGACCATCCCCTACTTCAACCTGGCCGTTCCCACCGAGCTGCCCGGCGTGGATACCAACATCCTGGATCCCCGGAACACCTACGCCGATCCCAGCGAGTGGGACGCCAAGGCCAAGGATCTGGCTGGCCGCTTCGTGAAGAACTTCGCCAAGTACACCACCAACGATGCCGGCAAGGCTCTGGTTGCCGCCGGCCCCACCGTGGAGTAAACGCCTGACACAGCGTGTCGGCTGTCTGCGGTAAGAGAATAGAACGGCAAGAGGCCGCCCCTTATGGGGCGGCCTCTTTATGCTTTGTCACTCTGCTGCACACTGACGGCCGGTGTGGTCCATATAGTAGTCACAGGTGAGGAGAATCTCCGAAATGGGTACTACCTCATACCCCTGGCCGATCATAAAGTCCAGGATTCCAGGCAAGGCCTCCGGGGTGTGGAGAGCCGCGTTGTGGAAGAGAACGATAGAGCCGTTCTGGATTTTTTCCGTCACCCGCTGGGTGATCTCGGCGGCGGAGATCTCCTTCCAGTCCAGGCTGTCCACGTCCCACTGGATGGGCTCCATGCCCATGGAGCGGATGGCGGAGATCACATGGTCGTCATATTCCCCGTAGGGGCAGCGGATCAGCGTGGGCCGCACGCCGGTGACTGCCTCGATTTTATCGTTGCAGGCGTTCACATCGGCAATGATCTCGTCGGCGGAGAGGCTGTTGAAGTGGGCATGGGTGTTGGAGTGGTTCATTACTTCGTGTCCGGCCTCGTGAAGAGCCAGCACAGATTCGGGATATTTTTCCACCCAGTCGCCCACCACAAAGAAGGTGGCCTTCACATCGTAGCGGCCCAAAATATCAATGAGCTGCTGGGTGTCCTCGTTGCCCCAGGGTGATAGCAGTTTGCGCCAGGGTGATGATTGGTATACCTGCACGAATTCTCCTGTTTTTCCCAAACTTTTTTTGAAAAACCTTACATTTTTTCAGGGAGTCTAAAAAAATGTGTGGCGCAAACAGGAAATCATATGTTACAATAAGCGCGGCCCAACCGAAAAAATTAATCTAAATGTAACCGAAATGCGAAAAGCATATGGCCGCGCAGGGCCTGGCCAGGTGAAAAGAAAGGAAGCAGAGCGAATGAAATGGTATCAAAGAGCGCTGTCGGGTGTGCTCGCCGCTGCGATGGGCGTTGGCCTGATGGGCGGCGTTCCGACTGCGTCGGCAGCTGACCGCACGACTGCGGCGCTGGTTTCGTCCAGCTCCGCCGAAGCAGTGGGAGAGATCCTTGCTGTGATAGAAATGGACTACCCCATCTATAAAGAGAAACTCAGCGGCGCCGCTGTGGCGCTGTACCGCGGTGATGAGGAGATTGCCGCCGGTTCTCTGCAGAAGGATGGAAAGCTGAACTTTACTGACGGCAGCGGTGCGGAAGGGACCGTTACGCTGCAGACGGCCGGGGCGCTGGTCTCCTCTGTGGAGATCCGCATGAGCGGTCTTTCCGCGGAGAGCGGCAGCAACCGGTATCGCCTGAGACTCACCGGCGACGGTTTCAGAACCTATGAGAGCGATGTCCTGGAGCTGACCAATTACTCCATCGGCATGGTGCTGGGCTCCGACGCCTTTCCTCTGGGCGATCTTGACGGGAACGGCGCGGTCAATGCCGCCGATGTGGAGGCCGTGAAGGACAAGCTGGGGACAACAGATTTCCAGGCGGACCTCAACGGCGACGGGGCGGTGGACATCTCCGATCTGGCTATCGTCACCATGGGCGCCGCCGCCTCCGGCAAGGCGGAGATCTACCACACCGCCGCCATCGCGGCCAACGTAGTGAACAGCACGGCGATGGCCGAGGCGCTGGAGAAGGAGGAGAGCGTAAAGGAGATCATCGGCGATGTGGCAGATCTCTTCGCGGACAGCGGCTTTGTCACCATTCAGGCCCAGGAGGATGCCGCAGCCCTTACGCTCCCCATTCCCCTGACGGACACCGGTGTGGAGATGGAGAAGGTGGAAATCGTCAGTTCCACAGAGGCCCCTGTGGAGAAGGGTACTCTGATGGTAGAAACCACCGACGGCGACACCCTTGAGGTCGAATTTGACGAGAGCGCTCCTGCCGGGGTATACGCCATTCAGACCCGGGACGACGGCCGCAAGGTGGTGACCATCTCCCTGGGCAAGCGGGTGCCGGTGAAGAAGATCACCATCCAGGTGAAGCTGGACGATACCGGGAAGGAAGTGGTGGTGGAGCAGATCAAGTTCCTCCAGGATGTTCTTCCGGAGAACCCTGTTTCCGAGGACACCCAGGTCAAGAACGTGACGGCCAAGGCCGGGAGCAAAGAGGTGATACTCTCCTGGGATGTGTATCCCAACATCACCGGCTATAAGATCTACTACGGCGCCAGCCAGAGCCAGATGACCTCTGTAGTGGAGACGGACAAGACCACCTGCACGGTCACGGGACTGGAGAATCTCAAGACCTATTATTTTGCCGTGGCGCCGGTGTCCGCTGCCGGCGGGCAGACCTGGGAGGGCACGAAATCTGCCGTGGTCCAGGCGACGCCCAAGCCGTCCAGTGTTCCCGATAAGCCCGACAGCGTGACTGTTACCGCCGGTGACGGGGTGCTGATGGTCAGCTGGAAGCCCGGTAAGGATACCGAGTACAGCAAGGTGCAGTACCGCCTCCAGGGTGAGGAGACCTTTACGGTGCTGGAGGGGAACTACGCCTCTTCCGCTGCCATTACGGGTCTTGTCAACGGCGAGACCTATGAGATCCAGGTATTCGGCGTCAACGAAAAGGGCAATGGCCCCGTCTCTCTGACGGCTACCGGTACGCCGAAGCCGGAGGTGATCGAGGCCCCGGATCTGCCCACGGCCAACCGGCTGGACAACAGTGTGATCATCTCGGCCTCCTACCCCACCGGCAATACGGATACCAGCGTCAGTAAAGGCAACCTGCCTGATGCGGTATACGACGGCGATTTCCAGACAGGCTGGGTAGCAAGGACCTGGTCTTTGAGCCGGAAGTTCACCTTTACCTTTGACAAGGGCTATGAGATGGATTATCTCATTTATGTCCCCAATCTGGGCAGAGATGTCCAGAACAACAACGGCAAGCTGTACCGCAACTACTTTACCGCCTTCAATCTCTGGATCAACGACGAGCAGGTAGACGCCTCCGACGTCTCTTATGAGAGTGCGAAGGATAACGAATATTTCATTGTCAAGTTCCCCAAGACCACCGTTACCTCCATTGCCGTGGAAGGCAAGCAGTGGGACGGCGCGGGCAACATCACCCTGTCCGAGATCGCATTTTATCAGTATGACGGCCTGGCGGATGATATCTCCGCTCTCTTTGCCAACGACAGTCACACTGCTTTGGCAGGCGGCGTGGATGCAGACCGCATTTCCGCCCTCCGTGAGAAGGCCTCCAACGGCGATGCCTACTATGTGGACCGGGCGGTACTGCTGGATGAGCTGGACAACGCCCAGCAGCTGCTGGACGGCAAGCAGGATGAGCTCCTCATCCGCGACGGCTTCATCTCCCGCAGCGCCTCCGCCGACAGCCAGTACGGTCAGTCCGCCTCCGCGCTGCAGCCCCTGGGGATCTCCGCCCTGTCCAATCGCTACATCACCCTCTATGTGGAGGGCCTGGGTGCGGGCGAGACCATGAAGCTGGTGCAGTGGCAGCAGTATTCCGAGGCTACCGACACCACCAAGAGCTACACGCTGCACAACGGCCGCAACCGCATCTATCTCAATCAGATCGGCAACAGCGGCTCCGGCGAGCGGGGCGGCGCGCTGTATGTGCAGTACGCGGGCAGCAACGCCGCAAGCATCAAGATCCAGGTTCGCGATACCTCGGAGAACAAGAATGTGGTCACGGTCATCCCCATGCTGAACATCGCCTCCGGCCAGTGGTACGGCAAGAGCGAGACGGAGCGCAAGGCCCTTATCCGGACCTATGTGACCCAGCTGCAGCAGTATGTGGCCACTCTGTCCTTCCCCAATGACACCAGCCGGCGGACCAACAGCCGGAATTTCACAGAGATCGCCACCCCCAGCGTGCTGCTCTCCCTGCCTGCCGACCAGGTGCTTTCCGGTCTGGGCGGTGCCGGCGCTGACGTGGAGGCCATGACCAATCAGCTCTACGATGCCCTCTGCGCCTGGGAGCAGCTGATCTTCCTGGCCAACAAGACCCAGGGCATCATTGCGGCGGACGCGGCCTTTGCCTCCTATCAGTACCCCATGCAGACCCGGCAGAATATTCGTCTCTCCCGCATGTTCTCCGGCGCGTTCATGTTCGCGGCGGGCAGCTATGTGGGCATCGACTACACCGAGACCCGGGCCATGGTGACCGGCTATCCTCTGGAGAAGAGCGGCAGCGGCACCGGCATCGACAGCGACGACCTCAACGGCCTCTACGGCTGGGGCATTGCCCACGAGGTGGGTCACAACATGGATAAGATCGGCTACGCCGAAATCACCAACAACATCTACTCCCTGGTGGCCCAGACAGCGGACAACGGCAGCATGACCGGCACCTCCCGCCTGGAGGGGATGTACGAGGACATCTTCAACAAGGTGGCCCTGGGCAAGCCCGGCCAGGCCGGCAACGTGTTCACCCAGCTGGGAATGTACTGGCAGCTGCACCTGGCCTATGACGGGGCTGGAAATCCCCTCAACGGCAGCGGCGCGCTGGACTTCTACAACGCCTTCTTCAAGGCATGGAAGGCCGGAGAGTACAGCGACGCACCCAGCAAGGACGACCGGATCGCCCTCATCGCCTCCAAGGCGGCGAACAAGGATCTGACGGAGTTCTTTACCCGCTGGGGCATGGAGCTGAGCCAGTCCACCAAGGAGACTCTGAAGACCTACGGTGAGGAGACCCGTGAGATCTGGTACCTCAGCGACCAGTCCCGCCGGGATCGCCTGAACAGCCAGGCGGCCGCTTCCCTCACCGCCACCCTGTCCGCCGCTGTGGAGGGCAGCAACCAGGTGAATCTGACCATCACCGTGTCTGCCGATGCCGACCGTGTCCAGGGCTATGAGATCCTGCGCAACGGCACCCCCATCGCCTTCCTGATGGGCAACGGCCAGACCACCCAGACCTACACCGACACGGTGGGCGCGGCCAACAACATGGCCTTCACCTACTCCGTGCGGGTCATCGACAAGCTGGGCAACGAGGCGGCTGCTGCCGCGGCGGATGCGGTGCGGATCTCCTATGACGTCGCCATTGACGAGGATCTGTACGATATCATTCGGGACGAGGAGACCGGCAACATCCTCATCACCGCCAAGAACGGCCTGCTGACCACCGGCGGTCTGAAGATCACCGGCGAGAACCGGCCCCAGAGCGGCAGCTATCTGGTGCTGGCCCAGGGCGAGACCGGGGAGGAGAACGGTAAGGCGCTTCTGTCCGCGGATCTGGGGACCGTGAAGCCCCTGGACGGCTGGACGATTGCCAAGAGCGGCAGCTTTGCCCAGAACGAGGCTCAGAGCGGCAACACCTACCTGACCTACTTCAATAAGCCCGGCGCGGAGCCGGAGGACACCCGCATCTGGATGTACGATGCCAAGCAGATCGCCATTTCCGGTATTCCCAAGGACGTGGCACTGACCGACATCCATCTCCTCAGCTATCCCGGCGACAACATTGCCTTCACCGAGGGCGCGTCCATCGGCGTGCTGGAGGAGGACTACACCTATGAGACCACAGATGGGAAGGAGACCATTCCCGCCGGTACTGTGATCGTCACCGGCAGCTACCGGGGTGACCCGCTGTACAACAGTGTGCGGGTGAAGGCCCAGGTGCAGACCATGAAGCCCGGCTCCAGCGAGGCTCCCACGGTTACGGACCGGACCCTCGGCGGCACGACGCTGCTTCTGGCGGAGATCCCCGAGGACGGCGCCGTGAGCACCATCAGCGACGGTATTTTCCTCTTCATCCCGAACGATCAGGAGGCCTTCAAGCAGGTCAATGAGGATCACGGCGACAACCACTCCGCCGGTCACCAGGTGATGATTGCCCTGCAGGCCCAGATGTGGCGTGCAGAGGACACGGAGGGGAACAATCCCCGCATGACCAGCGACACGCTCTTTATCAGCGTGCCCCGCTACGACAGTATGCCCGGCATCGTGCTGGAGCAGGAATAATCAGAAGAAATGGAGGACGCCATGAAGCGTTGGATCAAACGGGGAATCAGCGCGCTGACCCTGGGCGCCTTGCTGACGGCCAATGTGCTGGCAGCAGAAATCTCCCTCTCCTTTAACAAACAGGGTACCGCCGCCGCGGTACAGCTGCTGGACGCAGGCACTGACCGCTATGCGGCGGAGGTGACGTTTACTCTGAGCAATCCCCAGTCGGTGCAGTTTCAGGGGAAGGCCGAGTCCTATGCTGTGACCATCGACAGCGATGCCGGAACGGTCACGCTGTACGCCGCCTCCTCCAAGCCGCTGACCGTCTCCAACGGTGCCCTGGACCTGGGCACCCTGACGGTGGCGGCTGGCGCCGAGGTGGGCGGCAGCGGCACGGCCATCGTGCTGGATCAGTCCTTGAACCGCTTCACCTATGCTGACGCAGCGGTGACGGTTACCCAGGACAGCTCCGACAGCGGTTCTTCCTCCGGGGGAAATACCTCCTCCGGCGGAAGCTCTTCTGCCGACCGGACGCCCTCTGTGTCGGTAAATGGCGGCGGCGGAAAGGTGAAGGCGGCCAATGACGGCTCTGTCACCATCACGCCCGACGCAGGATACCGCATTGCCAAGATTCTGGTCAACGGCAAGGAGGTGGCTGTGTCCACCCGCCTGACGGGGCTGAAGGCCTCCGATGTGGTGGTGGTCACCTTCGAGAAGGAGGAGGCTGGTCAGGAGATCGCCTTCACCGATGTAGACCCCGGCATGTGGTATGCAGATGCGGTACAGTTCGTCGTCTCGAAGAATCTCTTCCAGGGGATGAGCGCCACAGAGTTTGGTCCCAATGTGACCATGAGCCGGGCTATGCTGGTGACGGTACTCTACCGGATGTCCGGTGAAACGGCCAAGAGCAGCAGCGTTTTCACCGATGTAAAGCCGGGCGACTGGTACGCAGAGGCGGTGTCCTGGGCCCGGGAGAACGGCATCGTCCAGGGCGTCACGGACACGACCTTTGCGCCCAACGGCGCCGTGACCCGGGAACAGATGGCCACGATCCTCTGCCGCTATGCCCAGCGGCAGGGGACGGTGCAGGAGGCGGACGCCTCGGTACTGTCTGCTTTTGCAGACGCATCTTCTGTGTCGTCCTACGCGGTGTCCGCCATGGGCTGGGCGGTGCAGGAGGGCCTGCTCTCCGGCGTGGGCGACCGGACTTTGGCGCCGGGCGGCTTTGCCACCCGGGCCCAGGTGGCCGTTATTCTGCAGCGGTTTTTGGAGCGCGCCTGATGGTGCCGCTTCTGCCGGCTCCTGTTTGCTGAAAAATGCGCCGATCTCCGGCGGACAAGAGAACGCCCCTCAGGCATTGCCTGGGGGGCGTTCCGCCTGCTGCGGCAGGTCGGGCGGGGGAGAGAAGGCGTAGTGGATCTCCAGGCGGCCGTCCGCGAAGATCTGGATCTCTCGGACGGCCTCCGCTGCCGTCGTCCGGTCCAGCGTCGTCAGCCTGCCGATGCGCACAAGCGCCTCCACCCAGGGACCGGGACCCGTCTGGCGCACGTCCTCCAGCAGCCGCAGCTGGGCCAGGAGGGCATCCTCCTGCCGGTCATAGTCCTCCCGATAGCGCAGGTAGTCCTCCTTTTGGATAAGGCCCTCCCGGTAATCCTCGTAGGCTCCCTTCTTCAGCCGGTAGAGCCGCGCCTGTCCCTCTGCCAGCCGCCGCCGCTCCTCCTGCCGGTCCTGCCGCTGGGGCGCGCCGGCGGCTTGGACCAGCGTCTCCAGATCTCCCGCCGCGGCGATGAGTTGGTTCAGATCCTCCAGAACGATTTCCTCCAACTCCGCGTGGGAGATGCGGTGCCCGGTGCAGATAGAGGCGCCGTAGCGCTTGTAGGAGCCGCAGACATAGAAGATCCCGCCGCTCTGCCGAGTTTTCACCATGGCCCGTCCGCAGTCTCCGCAGCGGAAGAGTCCGGCAAAAGGACCGATGGCGCCGGTCAGATCCGGCGTTCGGCTCCGGGCGTTCAGCAGGGCTTGGACCCGGTCCCATTGGGGGCGGCCGATGATGGCCTCATGGGTGCCTTCCACCACGACCCACTCCTCCGGGGGCTTTTTTTTGGCTCTGCCGCGCAGGACAGGCCGGACGCTGCGACCCTGTTCCATGCTGCCCAGATACATTCGGTTTTGCAGGATGCGGTGGATGGTGGCGTAGGTCCAGTAGGTGGTGCTCTCCAGGCGGCGGCCGTTGCTGTAGCGCTCCCCCAGGATTTGTTTGTACTGGCTGGGGCAGGGGATGCCCTCGGCGTTGAGGCATTTTGCGATGCGGACCTTCCCGGTGCCGCTCTCGAAAAGATCAAAGATCCGACGGACTACCTGGGCGGCCGGAGGGTCCACAACCAGGCGGCCGCGGTGGTCCGGATCCTTCCGGTAGCCGTAACAGGCGAAGGCTCCCACGAATTCGCCTCTCCGCTGCTTGGCCAGAATGGCGGAGCGGACCTTGTCCGAGATGTCCCGGGCATATTGGGTGTTAAAAATATTTTTCATGGGCAGCAACAGGTCGTATGCTCCCCGCGCGCTGTCTACATGGTCGTTGATGGCGATGAAGCGGACCTCCAGAGCGGGAAACACCCGCTCCAGATAGCGGCCCATCTCGATGTAGTCTCGGCCAAACCGGGAGAGGTCCTTCACCAGCACACAGTTGACCCGTCCCGCCTGGATGTCCGCCTCCATGCGGCGGAAGGCGGGACGATCGAAGTTGGTGCCGGTGCAGCCATCGTCCTGATAGAAATCTACCAGCCGCAGCTCCGGGTGGTCCTCCAGATACTGTGTCAGGAGTTTTCGCTGATTTACGATGCTGTCGCTCTCCGCCTTGTCGCCGTCCTCTCTGGACAGGCGGAGATATCCTGCCGTGTTCCAGATTTCCGGATGCATTCTGTCTCCTTTCTGGGCGCACTGAGAAGGATATGTCAGCGCTGGTGGGCCCGAATCAGAGCACGGAGAAGCTCCGCCGGCGTTTTTTCTCCGGAAAAGCTGCGGACAATGGGCCTGCGTTCCTGCTGCGGCCTTTCCTGAGGCGTATGTACTGTGGGCATCCTGCTGTTCCCTCCCGCTGAAAACATATGTGCGCCTCTGGGGCGTCTGGTTCATTCTATGCACCGCTCCGGCTTTTCATGTTCCGGTGACAAGGGGGAAAAGGACGGCGCTGGCGGGAGCCTCATGAGAAAAATGTGGACAGAGAAAGGAGCGGCGGCACGCTCTCTCTGCCGGGCGCGGCGGTTTGGTGTTTGGAGGAAGACAGTCATATCGGGATTTTTTCGGGGTTTTCCTAAAATTTCACCAACAATGATAAAATTTATTTTTCACTCTATGGCATTTTGTACTAGAACTCACGCATATATTTTGTGCATATTCAACCTATTATATAAAAATAAATTTCAAATTTTGGTTTTGTTGTTGACATTTTTTGCGCGTTTGCTACAATGATGGTGATGTTAAGAAATTTTCATAACATAAAGATTGTGAAAAATTTTTAACGAAACGGCGTCTGATGTAAGAGAACACTCGGTATGGGAGGTAATGAGGAAATGGCGACACTTCGCATCAGCACAGAGCGGTGCAAAAGCTGCGGCTACTGCATCCTGGCCTGCCCCAGCAAGGCGCTGCGCCTCAGCGGGCAGCTGAACAAAGAGGGCTATGACTATGTGGCCAATGACGAGAGCAAGTGCACCAAGTGCGGCATCTGTTATACCGTATGCCCGGACAATGTGTTTGAGATCCTTGAGTGATCGGAAGGGAGTGGTTTTGCAATGAGAAAGATGTGGAAAGGAAATCACGCCATCGCGGAGGCGGCCATGCGGGCCGGCTGCCAGTTCTATGCCGGCTATCCCATCACCCCCCAGACGGAGGTGAGCGAGTATCTGTCCTACCGGATGCCGGAGCTGGGCCGCCGCTTCCTCCAGGCGGAAAATGAGATGGCCGCCGTCTACATGATCTTCGGCGCCTACGCCTGCGGCATGCGCTCCATGACCAGCTCCTCCGGCCCGGGCTTTTCCCTCAAGCAGGAGGGCATCGCCTATCTCTGCGCCAACAACTACCCCGCCGTGCTGGTGAATGTGCAGCGCTGGGGCCCCGGCCTCGGCACCCTGGACTCCTCCCAGACCGACTACCTCCGGGACACCCGGGGCGGCGGCAACGGCGACTACCGGGTGATCGTATACGCCCCCAACAGCATTCAGGAGACGGTGGATCTCATGTACAACGCCTTTGACGTGGCAGAGAAGTACCGCAACCCCGTGGAGATCCTGTCTGAGGCCGCCCTTGGCCAGATGATGGAGCCGGTGGAGTTCCCGCCCTTCAAGGAGCGCACCGAGGATCTGGGCTGGACCTTCGACGGTACCGACCGTCCCCACGGCCGCATCGACAACCCCCAGAAGCCGGACGCCCTGCGGGCGAAGGTGGCGGCCATCACCGCCAACGAGCAGCGCTGGGAGAACTACCGGGTGGAGGACGCCGACTATGTGTTCGTGGCCTTCGGCCTGCCCTCCCGGACCTGTCGCAACGCGGTGGACCAGCTGCGGGAGCAGGGAGTAAAGGTGGGTCTCATCCGGCCCATCACCGTATGGCCCTTCCCCTACAAGGCTTTTGAGGAGATCCCCGATACCGTCAAGGGCGTCATCTCCGTGGAGTCCACCGACGCCGGCCAGCTCATTGAAGACGTGGCCCTGGCGGTGAAGAAGATGTGCCCCGGCAACGTGCCGGTATACGGCCTGTTCTCCGGCCAGAAGATCCCCAAGACCAAGGAGATCGTCGCCTTCTTCGGCGGCGTCCGGAGCGGCGAGACCAAGGAGGTGTTTTAACATGGCAGTTTTGAAGAAAACTCCCACGATGGTCAGTATTCCCAACCACTTCTGCCCCGGCTGCGGCCACGGTATCCTCAACCGCCTCATTGCGGAGGTGATCGAGGAGAAGGGCTATGAGAAGAAGACCATTATGACCCTGGGCGTTGGCTGCTCCTGCAACATGAACGCCAGCTGGAACGGCGACAAGATCCAGTGTGCCCACGGCCGCGGCGCGGCCACCGCCACCGGTGTGAAGATCGCCCGCCCGGACCTCCTCTCCATCGCCTATCAGGGCGACGGCGACGCCTACGTCATCGGCCTGGCAGAGACCCTCAACGCCGCCTACCGCAACGAGCCCATCACCGTGTTCGTCATCAACAACAACAACTTCGCCATGACCGGCGGCCAGATGTCCTGGACCACCATGCCCGGCCAGGTGACCACCACCAGCGTCCACGGCCGGGACCCCGCCCTCACCGGCATGCCCATCCGGGTGCCGGAGTTTGCCGCCACCTTCCCCGATGTGGCCTATGTGGCCCGGGGCTCCGTCCACAGTGCCAAGGAGATCAACCGCCTGCGGGGCTATGTGAAAAACGCCATCGAAGCCCAGCTCAACGGCGAGGGCTACGCCCTGGTGGAGGTGCTGTGCCAGTGCCCCACCAACTGGGGAATGAGCGTGGAGAAATCCATCAAATGGATGGAGGAGGAAGTGGCCCCCTACTATACTCTGGGTGAGCTGAAGGGAAGGAGGAAGTAAGGAATGGAGATCGTATTTGCCGGATTCGGCGGTCAGGGTGTGCTGACCGCGGGACTGATTACCGCGGAGATGGCCCTGGAGAACGGGAAGAACGTGACCTGGATGCCCGCCTACGGCCCCACCATGCGGGGCGGCAAGGCCTACAGCGTGGTGAAGTATGCCGACGGCATCATCGGCGGCCCGGATATGGAGGAGATCGATATCCTGGTGGCCATGAACGAGCCCTCGCTGGAGTACGCCGCGTACCTGAAGGAGGGCGGCCTCATCATCGCCAATACCAACAACGTCTCGGAAGACGCTCCCATCGACAGCAAGTTTCGGGTGATCCGCATCCCCTGCCTGACCCTGGCCCAGAAGGCCCAGAATCCCAAGGCCGCCAACATCGTGGCCATCGGCGCCATGATCAAGGCCTGCGGCCTCTTCCCTGAGGAGCAGGCCAAGGCCGTGCTCCGTCAGATCTTCGTGGACAAGGGCAAGGAAAAATACACCGCCATGAACGAGGCGGCCTTTATGGAAGGCTATCAGGCCGTCTAATCGGAGGTTTGCCATGAATCTGGAAAAACTGATCAAGCCCAGGAGCATCGCTGTGGTGGGCGTCACCGACAAGCCCGGCTTCGGCCGGGGCGCCGCCCAGGGCGCGCTGAACAGCCGCAACAGCGACCGGGCCTATTTCGTCCATCCCAAGCGGATGGAGCTCTTCGGCAAGAAGTGTTATCCCTCCATCTCCGCCCTGCCGGAGGTGGTGGACTGCGTGGTGCTGTGCACCTCCTGCGCCACGATCCCCGGCCTCCTCACTGAGGCCGGCGAGGCCGGGGTGGGGGCCGCCGTGGTATACGCCAGCGGCTTCTCCGAGGAGGGCACCCCCGAGGGACACGCCCTGGAGGACCAGGTGAAGGAGCTCGCCAAGAAGTACGATATGGCGATCCTGGGTCCCAACTGCATGGGCATCATCAACAACATTGAAAAGGTCAACATGTGGGGCGGCCATACCTTCTGGGACCTGGAGGATACCGCCCACGGCATCGCCATCATCGCCCAGAGCGGCTTCGTCTCCGCAGAGATTCTGAACACCGACTTCTTCAATGTCTCCTACGCCATCTCCTCCGGTAACGGCAACATCTGCACCCTGGAGGACTTCCTGGACTTCGTGATCCGGGACGACAAGGTCCATGTGGTGGCCCTGTATCTGGAGGGCGTCCGCAACGCCGGCCGCTTCCTGGAGGCCCTGAAGCATGCCGCCGAGCTGCGCAAGCCCGTGGTCATCCTGAAGGCGGGCCGTTCCGCCATCGGCGCCATCGCCGCCGCCTCCCACACCGGCAGCATGGCCGGTTCCAGCAAGGCCTTCGAGAGCATCTTTGAGAAGTACGGCGTGATTTTTGCCAAGACCCTGGAGGAGTTCATGTGCCTGGCGCAGACCATGAGCGTTCTCAAGGGCAACTTCCCCGAGAAGAAGGAGTACGCTGTCATCAGCTTCTCCGGCGGCGAGTCCACCCTCAGCGCCGACATCGCCGAGGAGACCGGCGTGGCTCTGGCCCAGCTCAGCGACGAGACCAAGCAGGAGATCAAGAAGTACATCCCCGGCTTTGCCGCCGCCAAGAACCCCCTGGACGCCACCACCAGCCTCTTCCACGACGACGACAAGACCATCGGCCTTCTCAAGGCCTTCCAGAATGATCCCGCCGTGGGGGCCATCACCATCGGCACCAACGTGAAGAAAGACGGCGACGCCACCACCAACGAGCTGTGCGGCGCCATCGCCAAGGCCCGGGCCCAGGGCGTCACCAAGCCCATGCTGGCCATCCCCTCCCTGGAGGGCTACCGCTATCGGGAGTCCCGCCGGGTTCTGGAGAACGCCGGGATCCCCCTCATGTCCTCCATGGGCACCTCCTTCAGCTGCCTCAAGCAGCTGGCGGACTTCTCCGAGTACGATTACAAAAAGCGGACTCTGATCCCCTGCGCAGCCTGTCCCCACGACGATTCCAAGACCGTTGCCCTCTCTGAGTTTGACAGCAAGGCGGAGATGCGCTCCTACGGCGTTCCCGTTCCCGATCAGACCATCGCCCGCAGTGAAGAGGAAGTGGTGGCTGCCGTGGAGCGGATGAAGAAGCCTCTGGTCTTCAAGATCAACTCCTCTGAGATCCTGCACAAGACCGATGCCGGCGGCGTTAAGCTGAACATTCACACCGCGGAAGAGGCTGTGCCGTAGACTCGGGCCATAAACTCTTTGAATTGCTCAGGAGCCTTCACATGGAAATAGTTGGTGCGGGTAGA
>CALXDB010000052.1 GCA_944386955.1 uncultured Oscillospiraceae bacterium | reverse complement strand
TCGAAGTTGTACTCCCGCTTGATGGACATGGCGGGGATCTCCACCCAGTGGCCGTTCTCCCAGTAGGAGCCGGGGGCGGACACCTCACGCAGGTTGATTTCAGGGTTGAAGTTGGTGGCGAAGGGGTAGCCGTGGTCGCCGCCGTTGCAGTCCAGAATGTCGATGGTGTCGATCTCGTCAAAAAGGTGCTTCTGGGCGTAGGCGCAATAGGCCTGGGTGACGCCCGGGTCGAAGCCGGAGCCCAGCAGGGCGGTGAGGCCGGCCTTCTCAAACTTCTCCTTGTAGGCCCACTGCCAGGAATAGTCGAAGTAGGCGGAGAAGCCCTCCTCCTTGCAGCGCTTGTCGTAGACAGCACGCCACTCGGGATCGTCGATGTCCTCGGGCTCGTAGTTGGCGGTGTCCATGTAGTTGACGCCGCACTGGAGGCAGGCCTCCATGATGGTGAGATCCTGGTAGGGCAGAGCGATGTTCATGACCAGGTCGGGCTGATAGCTCTTGATGAGGGCCACGACCTCCTCCACCTTGTCGGCGTCCACCTGGGCGGTGGTGATCTTGGTCTTGGTCTTGCCCTCCAGCTCCGCCTTCACGGCCTCGCACTTGCTGACGGTACGGCTGGCGATGCAGATCTCCTCAAATACCTCGCTGTTCTGGCAACACTTGTGGATAGCCACCCCGGCCACGCCGCCGCAGCCGATGATCAGTACCTTGCTCATCTTACTTCCTCCTATATGTTCGTATTTCTTTTTCTTTTATCTCAAACCGCCGCCCCGGATCCGTCCAGGGCCAGCAGCATTTCCCGCACGATCTTGGCCGCCGCGGCGCTGGAGGCGCCGCTGGGGTCGTAGTGGGGACTCAGCTCGTTGACGTCGCAGCCCACCACATGGCAGCGGCTGCACACCGCCGTCACCGCTTTCCGCAAAGCGTCGAAGGTGACGCCGCCGGGCTCCGGAGTGCCGGTGCCGGGGAACACCGAGGGGTCCATCACATCCAGGTCCACGGTGAAGTAGACCGGCTTCCCGAAAAGTTGATCCAACACGTCCTCCAGTCCCTCCAGATCGAAGGGATGGCAGAACACGTGGTCTCTTCCCCACTGCCACTCGGGCCGGTCGCCGGAGCGGATGCCGAACTGAAAGATCTTTCCGTCCCCCACCAGATCCCAGCACCGGCGGATGACGCAGGCATGGGACAGGGGCACCCCCAGGTAGTCCTCCCGGAGGTCGGTGTGGGCGTCAAAGTGTAGGATGCACACATCGGGATATGTTTCATACACCGCCCGGAAGGCCCCCAGAGTCACCAGATGCTCCCCGCCGATGAGGAAGGGCCGCTTCCCGGCGGCGAGGATCTCCGCCGCCCGCTCCTGGATGGCTTCCAGGGCCAGCTCACTGCTGCCCATGGGCAGCTCGATGTCGCCGGAATCCAGCACGGCGCAGTCGGTGAGGTCCTTGTCCTGATAGGGGCTGTAGGTCTCCAGGCCGTAGGACTCGCTGCGGAGAGCGGCGGGGCCGAACCGGGTGCCGGGGCGGTTGGAGGTGGTGGAGTCGAAGGGCGCGCCGAAAAGCACCGTCTCCGCCTCCTCCCAGGGCCTGTCGCAGGCCATATAGGTGTCAATCTGCGGCTTCAACATGTTTCAATAACTCCTCTACATAAGCTGGGATATAGAAAGCCCCCTTGTGGAGGGTGGTGGTGTAGTACCAACAGTGGAGCCCCCGGTCGTTCCACCGCTTCTCGTTGAGATCCCGGAGGGGGTGATACTTCTTGGAGGCAAAGCCAAAGAGCCAGTGGCCCGAGGGGTAGGTGGGAATATGGGCCTGATAGACCCTGCTAATGGGGAAGGACTCCACGATCCGCTTATGGGCCCGCTGACAGGCCACCGCATCCTCATCATAGAAGGGGCTCTCGTGCTGGTTGACCATAATGCCGTCGGACCGGAGGGCCTTGGAGCAGTTGCCGTAGAACTCCCGGGTAAAGAGGCCCTCGCCGGGGCCAAAGGGGTCCGTGGAGTCCACGATGATGAGGTCATAGCAGTCCGTCTTTCTCCGGATGAATTTGAGGCCGTCCTCATAGTAGATGTGGACCCGGGGATCATCCAGACCGCAGGTGGTCTTGGGCAGGAACTCCCGGCACACCTCCACCACCATGGGGTCGATCTCCACCATGTCGATGGTCTCGATCTCCGGATACCGCACCAGCTCCCGGATGACGCCGCCGTCCCCCGCGCCGATGACCAGCACATTGCGGACATTGGGGTGCACCGCCATGGCCGGGTGAACGATCATCTCGTGGTAGATGAACTCGTCCTTCTCGGTGAGCATCATGTAGCCATCCAGTGTCAGGAATCGACCGAACTCCGGTGATTCAAACACGTCGATCCGCTGAAAATCGCTCTGACCGCTGTAGAGCTGTTTGTCCACCCGGATGGAGAACTTCACATCCTTGGAGTGGTGCTCGGAAAACCAAAATTCCATGTTACTCTCCCTCCTTCAGCACATTGAGCCGCCGGATGTCCGGGTCCTCGGGGCCGGTCATAGAGCAGCCCTTGGCCTTGGCATAGCGGATGTAATCCAGAATTTCCTTTGTGATCCGCTCCCCGGGAGCCAGAATGGGGATCCCCGGCGGATAGCACATCACAAACTCGCTGCACACCCGCCCCGCCGTATTGGCGATGAGCAGGGACTCCTTTTTGGCGTAGAAGGCGTCCTGAGGGGACACCGCCACCTCCGGGTCGATGTACTCCTGGCGCATAAGTCCCGCCCTGGACTTGCCGAACCGCCGCCGCACCTCGCTGAGGGCGCTGACCAGCCGCTCCACCTCCCGTGGACGGTCCCCGATGGAGAGGTAGGCAAGGATGTTGCCCAAATCGCCGAACTCGATCTGGATGTCGTACTCGTCCCGGAGCAGGTCATAGACCTCGATGCCGGCGAGGCCCACATCCAGGGTGTTCACCGACAGCTTCGTCACGTCGAAGTCGAAGATGCTGTCGCCGTTGATGAGCTCCCGGGAGAAGGCGTAGTACCCGCCGATGGCGTTGATCTCCTCTCTGGCGTATTCCGCCAGCTCCACCACCTTCCCGAAGGCCTCCCGGCCCCGGAGCGCCAGGTTCCGCCGGGAGATGTCCAGGCTGGAGAGGAGCAGATAGGAGCCGCTGGTGGTCTGAGTGAGATTGATGATCTGGCGGACGTGTCCCTCCTGCATGGCGGGACCCGCCAGGAGGAGACTGCTCTGGGTGAGGCTGCCGCCGGACTTGTGCATGCTCACCGCCGCCATATCCGCCCCCGCCGCCATGGCGGAGACAGGGAGGTTGTCGCCGAAGTAGAAGTGGGTGCCGTGGGCCTCGTCGGCCAGGCACAGCATCCCGTGCTGGTGGGCCAGCTTCACAATGGAGCGAAGGTCGGAGCAGATGCCGTAGTAGGTGGGGTTGTTCACCAGCACCGCCTTGGCGTCGGGGTTCTGCAAAATGGCCCGCTCCACCTCCGCCACCGTCATCCCCAAGGGGATGCCCAGCCGGTCGTCACACTCCGGATTGACATACACCGGAATGGCCCCGCACAGCACCATGGCCCCCATGACGCTGCGGTGGACGTTCCGGGGCAGGATGATCTTGTCCCCCCGCTTGGCCACCGACAGCACCATGCTCTGGACGGCAGAGGTGGTCCCTCCCACCATCAGGAAGGCGTGGGCGGCCCCGAAGGCCTCCGCCGCCAGCTCCTCCGCCTCCCGAATCACGGAAATGGGGTGGCAGAGGTTGTCCAAAGGCTTCATGGAGTTGACGTCCATGGTAACGCACTTTTCTCCCAAAAGGGCGGTGAGCTCCGGGTTGCCCCGGCCCCGCTTGTGGCCGGGCACGTCGAAGGGGACCACCCGCATCTTTTTGAATTCCTCCAGCGCCTCGTAGATAGGCGCCCGATCCTGACGCAGCGTATCCCTCACCTCTTTCAATAGATGTTTCGTCCGGAGAAGATCTCGATCATCTCCCGGCGGATGTTGTCCATGATCTCCAGCCGCACCTGGGGAGGCAGCTCGTAGACGTCGGTCTTGAACAGGTAGTTCTGGAGGTTGATGTCCTTGAGCATCATCTTGGTGTGGTAGAGGTTGGCCCCGTAGACGTTGATGTCCACCGCGTCATAGCGGCGGAGGGTGGCGGGGTCGATATAGTCCTGAATGGAGCGGACGGTGTGGTCCATAAAGAGCTTCTTCCCGTTCACATCCCGGGTAAAGCCCCGGACCCGATAGTCCATGGTGATGATATCGGAATCAAAGGAGCCGATGAGGTAGTCCAGAGTGGACAGGGGGGTGATCTCCCCGCAGGTAGCCACGTCGATGTCCACCCGGAAGGTGGCAAGACAGGTCTCCGGGTGGTACTCCGGGTAGGTGTGGACGGTCACATGGCTCTTGTCCAGATGGGCCAGCTGGGTCTCCCCGGCGGGCACCATGGACCCCTCGGCAATGAGGATGGTCACCGAGGCTCCCTGGGGATCATAGTCCTGCTTGGCAATGTTGAGGACCTTGGCGCCGATCATATCCGTCAGAGAAGTGAGGATATTGGTGAGCCGCTCGGAGTTGTACTGCTCGTCGATGTAGGCGATGTAGTCTCTCTGCTCTCTGGCCGTTTTGGCATAACACACATCGTAAATATTGAAGCTCAGATCCTTGGTGAGATTGTTAAACCCGTACAGCTTCATCTTCTCTGCCATGGCGGGCCCCTCCTTTACACAAGACAAATAAAAAACAGGCGGCATGCTCTGCGCATACCGCCTGTAAAAGGTCCCGCTTCTCCCCGCCTTTTCCGCCGGGGGACACGCTCTCCCCCTGTGTTTCCGGCGCGGACGCCTTCTCAGAGTCTATACAGCAAATACTTACTTTTACTACTCTTATTGACCGTTTTACAAGTTGATATGCCCTCGGCACACTGGTTATAAAGTAACCAACTTATAAAATTGAGCTTTTAACTCAATCAATAATGACAGCATCACAGCTGTCTTCGGCAGTTGACCCGGCTGTCCGTATGGCCTCAACCCGCCTTTGGAGCGGGTGGTCAGTATTTGCATGGATACTCTGGGAATGGCCCATATCACATACACCTGTAGTGTAACGAATCCTTAACCAATTGTCAAGCAAATTTCGACGTCTACCGTTTCTTTTTCTCTCCCCGCGACGCCGGTTTTCCCCGTCCTTCTCCCGGCCGAATCCGCAAATTTTGTCCGGGATCGAAAAAAATCGAGTATTTCTTCATTTTTTGTTTTACATTTGGAAAAACATGCGATATAATAAATCGGAATGACTATCTGCGCATCCGATAAATTGAACGAATTGGAGTGTTATCATTATGAGCCGTATGGTCGGTACTGTTTCCCGGGGCGTCCGCGCCCCCATCATCCGCACCGGAGATGATCTGGCCCAGATCGTCACCGAGTCTGTGCTGACTGCCGCCAAGGAGGAGGGCTACAGCTTCCACGACCGGGACATCGTGGCCATGACCGAGGCCATCGTGGCCCGGGCCCAGGGCAACTACGCCTCGGTGGACCAGATCGCCGCCGACGTGAAGGCCAAGTTCGGCGGCGGCACCATCGGCGTGATCTTCCCCATCCTCAGCCGCAACCGCTTCGCCATCTGCCTGCGGGGCATCGCCAAGGGCGTGGACAAGATCGTGCTGCAGCTGAGCTATCCCTCCGACGAGGTAGGCAACCACCTGGTGGATCTGGATATGCTGGACGAGAAGGGCGTCAATCCCTACACCGACGTGCTGGATCTGGAGAAGTTCCGCGCCCTCTTCGGCTACGGCGTCCACCCCTTCACCGGCGTGGACTACATCGACTACTACGCCAAGCTCATCGAGTCCTGCGGCGCTCAGGTGGAGGTGATCTTCGCCAACGACCCCAGAGCGATCCTGAAGTACACCGACAAGGTCCTCACCTGCGACATCCACAGCCGCCAGCGGTCCAAGCGCCTGCTGAAGGCCGCCGGGGCCCAGGTGGTGCTGGGGCTGGACGACATCCTCACCGCCAGCGTGGACGGCAGCGGCTACAACGAGAAGTACGGCCTGCTGGGCTCCAACAAGTCCACCGAGGACAAGGTGAAGCTGTTCCCCCGGGACTGCCAGGGCCTGGTGGAGGAGATCCAGAAGCGGCTTTTGGATGCCACCGGCAAGCATGTGGAGGTAATGGTCTACGGCGACGGCGCCTTCAAGGATCCCGTGGGCAAGATCTGGGAGCTGGCGGACCCCGTTGTCTCCCCGGCCTACACCGCCGGTCTTGAGGGTACTCCCAACGAGCTGAAGCTGAAGTATCTGGCGGACAATGATTTTGCCGACCTCAGCGGCGAGGCGCTGCGGGAGGCTATCAAGGGCGAGATCCAGAAGAAGGACGGCAGCAGCCTGGTGGGCAAGATGGCCGCCCAGGGCACCACTCCCCGCCGTCTCACCGACCTGATCGGCTCTCTCTGCGACCTCACCAGCGGCAGCGGCGACAAGGGCACCCCCATCATCCACATCCAGGGCTATTTCGACAATTACACCAACGAGTAAGCTCCTGAAAAGGAAACGGCTCGCTGCGGGATCCGCTCCCCGCAGCGAGCCGTCCTTTTCGCATACAAAAAACATCTGCGGAGCCGATTTGCTCCGCAGATGCTTTTTTATGCCTTTTGCAGCGCCTCGGTGAGGGCAATGGACAGCTGGTCCGGGCAGGAGGTGTCCTTAAACCCGCAGCGGATGCCCTTCATCCGCCGGATGGCCTCCTCCGCCGGCATCCCCTCGATGAGCCGGGAGATCCCCTGCAGATTGCCGCTGCAGCCGCCGATGATCTCCACATGCTGGATGACGCCGTCCTCCAGAGTCACCCGCATCTCCTGGGAGCAGACCCCCCGGGGACGAAATTTATATGTCATAGCTTCTGATACTCCTTCCGATTGAAAATCTTATTCGGGCATCAGCATACCACACCTCCCTCCGCTTGTCCAGCACCAATCGCCGGGAAGCGCATAGAATGAAGCGAGCAGGAGTGTGAGAAACTATGGCTTATTCTGACCGGGAGCTTCTTGCGAGGCTCATTGAATGTGAAGCAGGCGGCGAGGGTGAGCGGGGTATGAAGGCGGTCGCCAGCGTGGTGATGAACCGGGTCAACGCCAAGGGCGGCGAGTACGCCCGGGTAGGCCAGGGCAGCATCCGCAACATCATCTTTCAGCCCTGCCAATTCGTCTGCGCCAGCGAGACGGAAAATGGCGCCTATAATCCCCAAAATATCTATAACATGCGGCCCCAGGCCATCCACTACGAGATTGCCGACTGGGCCATTGCCGGGGGACGGCTGCCGGAGGTGGCCGACGCCCTTTGGTTCTACAACCCCTTCGGCCCCAACTGCCGCTCCCGCTTCCCCTCCGATGTGGGCTATTGGCACATCCGCATCGGGGACCACTGCTTCTACAACCCCACCGACGCCTACTACCAAACCTGAGCATTTTTCGGAAGGAGATCTGACCCATGATGCAGGAATTCGGCGTGCTCACCGCCCGGGAGCGGTGCGGTACCCTCCACCCCGCCTCGCCGGAGCCCTCCGGCACCGGCGGGCTCGACATGTCCAACCCGCTCTCCCCGGAGGCCACGGAAAATCCCATGACCAACGCCGAGGCTTACGAGGGCTCCATCAAGAGCCTCCTGAACCGCAACCTCGGCAGCTTCGTGGTGGCTACCTTTCTCATCGGCAGCCAGGGCTCTGTGGTGTGGCAGGGAATCCTCCACACCGTAGGCAACGACTACATCGTCCTCTATCAACCCGACCGGGACCGGTATGTCTCCGGGGACCTCTACTCGTTGAAATTCGTGGAGTTCCATCCCGCCCCCGCCTGGGGCGCACGATGATCCCGCAGAGCCGCCGGAGAACCATGACCCGGCGGCTCTTCCCTGTAGATGAAAAGAGGATGGAGAACAGCGCACTGCCTGATCCTCCATCCTCTTTTCAAAGTTTTTTTCTCTGGTCTATGTTGCCGCAATGGGATCTTCCTTCTCTTTTCTCTCGTTGGCGCCTCTTCAGCGCTTGACTTTCAGCTGCAGCCGGATCCGGTCGCTGATCATGGCGATAAATTCAGAATTGGTTGGTTTTCCCTTGGCATTGGAAACTGTGTAGCCAAAAAAGTGCTGCAGCGTCTCCAGATCGCCTCTATCCCAGGCCACTTCTATAGCGTGACGAATAGCCCGCTCTACTCGGGATGGGGTGGTTCCATACCGCTTGGCCACCTCCGGATAGAGCACCTTCGTCACAGAATTAATCACCTCCATATCCTCCACGGCAATCATAATGGCCTCGCGCACATATTGATAGCCCTTGATGTGCGCCGGGACCCCCACCTCGTGGATGATAGAGGTCACCAGGCTCTCAAGCCCCGGGGCGTGGTCCTCCTGCTCCTCCTCTGTCAGAGAGACCACCGCCCGCATCCGCTCCAGGAGAGCCTCTTCTTCGCAGGGCTTCGCCATGAAGTAAGCGGCGCCCAGCATTCCCGCCATGGCCACGGTCTGCTGGCTGCAGAAGATGGACATGGCAATCACCTGGGGCGGCCGCTCCATCTCCTTCAGCTTTTTCAACACGCCCAAACCGTCCAGCCCCGGCATCACCAGCTCCAGCAGCAGCAGCTCTGCTCCGGTCTGCCGGACCAGCTCCACAGCGGTCTGCCCGTCCCCGGCCAGCCCCACTACCTGGAAGTCTCCCGACGCCTCCACGGTTTCCGACAGCTGCGTACGGTACTCCTCGTTTCCGTCCGCGATAACGACTTTGATGCGATTCTCCATTTTCCCACTATCCTTTTCCCAAAATAACAAATTTGGCCCGTCTTCCCCCGTTAAGAGGATATTTAGACGAATTCGTGAAGCTTCATGTGACCTTACCAATAAATTAGCATAATGGGACAGGATTTTCAAGTCGAATCCCGCAAGAAATATGGAAAATCATCCACAAAAATTCGACATAATTCCCATTATTTCCCATTTTTGTCGAATTTCAGCTTGCCGAAAGGTGTAAAAAAACGGCGCTGCCGCCAAAAAGAGCGACAGCGCCTCAAAAATCATCCTCAATTACTCAGTCCCGCCGCGTGAAGCATGTTTTCAATAAATATACCATATCCGCTGGTTGGATCGTCCACCATGACATGGGTCACCGCGCCGATGAGCCGCCCGTCCTGAAGGATGGGGCTGCCGGACATTCCCTGGACGATGCCGCCGGTGGCCTCCAGCAGTCTGGGATCCGTGACCTGCACCACAAAGTTCTGGGTATCCCCAGAGCCGGCGCAGATCCGGGTGATCTCCACCTGGTAGCGCTCCACCTGGTCACCGCTGACATTGGCCAAAATCTCCGCGCTGCCCTTGCGCACCTGATCCGCCCGGGCCACCTCTACCGCCTGACAGTTCTCCGCCAGAGCACAGGATTCCATGGTACCGAACACACCGCAGGCTGTGTTGGCATAAAGTTCTCCCAGATCGCCGCTCATGTCAAAATCGCCCCGCAGCTCTCCAGGCTTCCCCGACTCCCCCTTCTGCACCGCCTTCACCGTGGAGCCCATGATGGAGCCCACGTCCAGAGTCATCAGCTGCCCGGTGTCCACATCGTTGATGCCGTGGCCCAACGTGGCAAAGACACCGCTTTCCGGGTCATAGAAGGTCATCGTGCCGATACCCGCCAGGCTGTCCCGGACCCAGGCCCCCAACCGCCAGGCGCCGTCGCTGCATTGAACGGCGGCGGCCTCCAGAGAGAGGGTCTTACCGTTCCGCTTCACCGTCAGGCAGGTCTCCGCCCCCTCGGCAGCGGCCATCAGGCTCTGGAAGTGCTCCGTACTCTCCACTTCCGTCCCGCCGGCCTTCAAAATAAAATCGCCCACCTTCAAGCCGCAGTCCTTGGCGGGGGCGGCGGCGCCCTCTGCCGTCTCCAGCTCGGACAGGCCCACCACCAGCACGCCCTCGGAAAAGAGCTTGATCCCTACGGTGTGGCCGATGGGGATCAGGGTTTTGGGCATACTATCCCCACCGGGACCTGAGGCTGCCTGCGCCGGAACGCCTGTGCCGGAAAAAATTGCCAGTCCCAGCAGCAGAGAAGCCGTCCAGGCCATCCATGCTCCTTTTTTTCTTTTCATTCATTGGATCCCCCCTCGCAAAGCATGACCGCCTTGTCTTTTTCTCGGCGGCACTCATTACTGTCTCCCGCCGCCGGCAAAACCGCCGCTGCAAAAAAAGGGGACTTTGGAAAGGCAGCAGATGCCAGCCGCTGTGTCCAATGTTTTTTCGTCAAACGCAGCGGCAGCCTCTGCCAGGATCAGAAATCTTTGGCAAAAAAAGCGGAGGCAAATGCCCCCGCTTTCGGATCCCGTTCTATTCCACTACTCCACCACCACAGCGGTACCGCTGGCGGTGACCATCAGCATGCCGTTGTTGGCCCCCAGGACCTCATAGTCTACATCCACGCCCACCACGGCATTGGCCCCCAGGGCCTCGGCTCGCTGCTGCAGCTCCGCCAGAGCGTTGGCCCGGGCCTGCATCAGCTCCTCCTCATAGGTGGCGGAGCGGCCGCCGAAGAAATTGCTCAGCCCCGCGGTGAAGTCCTTGATGAAATTGACGCCGGAGATCACTTCTCCAAAGACGATCCCCTTGTATTCCGCGATTTTTCTTCCCTCGATAGAGGGCGTTGTGGTCACGATCATGCTTGTCCTCTCTTTCTCCGCCCCTGCGGGCGGCGTCCCAATTGCTTACAGGTCCAATATGTAACGCTCATAGGCGTTGACAACCCGTGTGTCCCCATAGCGGCTCTCCCTCTGGATGTCCCGGCCATAGTTGAGGTGGGTGTGACCATGGACAAAAAGAGCGGGGTGGTGCTTGTCCAGCAGACGGTTGAAGGTCTCAAAGCCCATGTGGGCCAGGTCCGTACACGGCACCATATCGTAGCCCGGGGCGTGGGCGAGCAGAATATCAAAGCCCTTTTTCCGGTAGAGCTGGAAGGCCAGCTTCCTGGCCCGCCGCGCCATCTGCCGTTCGGTGTACTGGTGGTCCCCATAGCTGTAGCGCATGGAGCCTCCAAGGCCCAGGATCCGCAGTCCTTTGTACTCATAGAGCTGCCCGTCGATACAGATGCAGCCCAAAGGCGGATCCTTGGTATAGCGTCCGTCATGATTGCCGTGGACGTAAAGCACCGGGCAGTGGGCAAAGGTGGCCAGGAAGGAGAGATACTGGGGCTTCAGATCCCCGCAGGACAGGATCAGCTCGATGCCGTCCAGCTTCTCCGGCGTGAAGTAATCCCAAAGTCCGGGGCTCTCGTAGTCCGCGATAGTCAGGATCCGCACGTCACACCTCTCTCCTTTCCACACCCTGGAGCTTGGTCAGGATCTTCGCCCGCTCCGTCAGCTCCTCATAGCCGGGAATGCGCCCCACCACCCGGTCCGACAGCCAGTTCATGGTGAGGATCTGGTCGGCAGACAGCGGGACATCATCCTCGTGGGTCACATGCCCCTGCTGGTCCAGCAGCACCCCGTAGAAGGGGTCCAGCCGTCCCGCCTGGATGGCGTCCTTCAGAATGCCCACCAGCCGTCTGGTGCCGGTGGAGAGGCCCCGAGAGCACAGCACATCCACTACCCCCTGGTTCATGCCCCACCAGTAGTTGATGGCACTGCTGCCCCGCTGGTCATTTTTCCAGGTACCGTCGATCACCCGCTGCATGATGCTCTGGTAGAAATTTCCCCACCGGCACAGGGCCAGGGCCAGGCTGTGGATGCCGGGCAGCTGGGCGCCCGCGTTGACGGCAAGCCGGTCCAGCGCGTCGATATAGAGGATTCCCTGCTCCCGCAGCCGGTCCTCACCGCCGCCCTTCTCCAATTGGGACCACTCCAGATAGATCCTGGCGTTGGCGTTGACCATCTTTGCCCCCTGAGCAAAGGCGTTGATCCCAGCGATATTGCCGTAGGTGGGATAGTCCGCAACATAGCCGATGCGGCCGTCGGGGGTCAGGGTGCCGGCGATAGCCCCCTTGATGAATTTGGCCTCATAGAGCCGGGGATAGTAGGTCCGCACCGAGGGATAGGTGGTGTTCAGCGAACAGTTGAGGAACTTCACGTCCGGGTGGAGCACAGCCTCCTTCACGCTGACCAGCAGCAGCCGGGGAGTGGTCGTGAAAATCACGTCTGCTCCCTTGGCCACGGCGTCCTCCATGGCCTGCTCCGCCTCCTCATCGGTGAGTACGTTCTCATAGGACAGCGTCCGCACCTGGTCCCGCATATTGTTTTCCATGGTAAAGCGGCCGTATTCATGGGCGTAGACCCACTGGGAGGCCTGGGCAGTATTGCCATGGAGGAAGGCGGCGCAGAGCTTGCCGGTGGTGGGCAGGGTGATCAGAGGCTTCTTTCCCCCGTCGTCCAGCACCAGGGCGGTTCCCGCATTGTCGGTACGGTTGCGGATCTCCTGGCGGATCTTCCCCAGCTCCTGAGCGATCTGGGTGGACATCTTCCCCTTGGAGTCGTGGTAGCCGAAGATCTTCAGATACACCAGGAAGGACTCCGACAGATCCTCCCTCTCCCCGGCGCTCTGGCGGTAGTAGGCATTGCGGAACATGAAATAGAGGGAGCGAAAGGTGTAGATCTCCTCTGCGCTCCAGGCCTCCCGGCTGGCGCGGCCGATGATCTCCAGAAGCTCAGCGTACTCTCCGGGCTTTCGGAACACCGGGAACTGGAGCCCAGTCATCTGATAATAATCCAGAAACTCGTAGTAGGCCACCACCTCCGGGTCCTCGGAGTACTTGGGGATCAGCCGGGTGACCACGCCGGGGACCGTGATGGCTCCGAAATACTTCAGTACGCTGACCCGTTTGTGTCCCTCTACCACATAGAAGTGGTGGAGATACTCTACCGCCTTGATGGGGTCCCGAATCCCCTCTTCCAGGTGGGACTCGCACAGGGCGGCCCACTTATGGGCAAATTCGCTGTTCACTTGGAGAACGGGGTAAAAATTGGGTGAAAAGTCCTCCCCCCGCAGCTGGTTGCAGGTACCGTCCAGCAGCTCCACAGGGATCTCCACGATACCAAGGTTTTCCCGCCGGGCCGCCAGGGCGTCCTGATCCTCCGGCAGCACCCGCAGGCCCTGACTCTCTCCCCGGGCCAGCGCCGCCTTCACATCCTTCTGGCCCTGCTTCATCGCCTTGTGATATTCTTCCAACGACATAGCCGTATTCCTTCCCTTCTTCCGGGACTGCTGCCCCGCGTCTGTTCTCATCCTACCCCCGATGGGCGAAGCTCATTCCTCTTTTCCCTGAGGGTATCATGGCATGCAGGGAAAAGCAATCCTTTTTTATGACTCGATCCGACAAAAATACCCGCCGGAGGCACACCTCCAGCGGGCATTTTTCCAATCTTCCGGCCCAGCCGTCACAAAGCAGCCTCCACCAGCCGCCTGGTCCACTCATTTTGAGGGCGGAGGATCACCTCATCCGGCGTCCCCTCCTCCACCACCTGTCCCTGGTGGAGCACCAGCATCCGGCTGCAAAACCGCTGCACCAGGGCCAGGTCGTGGCAGATGAAGAGGAACGCCATGCCCCGTTCCCGCCTAAGGCGCTCCAGCAGGGCCATCACCTGGGCCTGGACCGTCACGTCCAGGGCGCTGGTGGCCTCGTCGCAGATGAGGAGCTCCGGCTCCACCGCCACAGCCCGGGCGATGGCCGCCCGCTGACACTCCCCGCCGCTGACCTGGTGGGGGTAGCGGCAGGCGTAGTCCGCCGGAAGGCCGCATCGCTCCAGCAGCGCCGGCAGCCGCTCCACCGCCTCCCGCCGGGGCACGCCGTTGTTCACCATGCCCTCCAGGATCCCCCGTCCCAACGTCTGGCGGGGATCGAAGGAGTCCTGGGGCGTCTGAAACACCAGCTGCATCTGCCGCCGGACCCGGCGCAGTTCCCGCCCGGCGCAGCGGGTGATGTCCTGCCCCTCCAGAAGGATCTGCCCCTCATCGGCGTCCAGCAGCCGGGTCACCATTTTGATAAGGGTAGTCTTGCCGCTGCCGCTCTCCCCCACGATACCCAGCGCCTCCCCCCGTCCCAGAGAGAAGCTGACGCCGTTGACGGCGGTAACGAGGCTGCGCCCCTTGTAAAACCGGCGACTGATCTGCCGCGTC
>CALXDB010000051.1 GCA_944386955.1 uncultured Oscillospiraceae bacterium | reverse complement strand
TTTCTGGCGTAAGGGGTATTCTCCAGAGGCAGGGAGCGCCGCCGCTGGCCATCCAGCCGGTAGTAGGCGTCGGCAATGGCGGGAGCGGTGGGGATGGAGGTGATCTCTCCGATGCCGATGGCGCCCATGGCCACGTCCAGGCCCGGCTTCTCCACCACGATGGCCTTCACCTCGGGGATCTGGTTGGCCTTGAAGAGGCCCAGGGTGCCGAACTTGGCGGTAGGCTTGCAGTCCACCAGAGGGTACTGCTCCGTGAGGGCGAAGCCCATGCTCATCACCACGCCGCCCTCGATCTGGCCCTCCACGCTGCGGGGGTTCACCGCCTTGCCCACGTCGTGGGCGGCCACCATACGGATGATCTTGCCGTCCTCCCCCAGCTCGCACAGCTGGGTGGCGTAGCCGTAGGCGATGTGGCTGATGGGGTTGGGCACGTCCGCCCCCAGCTTGTGGGTCTTGGTGGCGTACTCGCCGTAGTACTCGGTGCCGTTGAGGTCTGCAAGAGTCTTGCCCTCCAGGGCCTTCTTCAGTTCCACGCAGGCCCGGCGGCAGGCCTCGCCGGTAATGGTGGTCTGCCGGGAGCCGGAAGTGGTGCCGGAGTCGGGGGCATCGTAGGTGTTGGACCGCTCGTAGACGATGGCGCTGCGGGGGACGTTCAGCATCTCGCAGCAGACCTGGACCAGCACGGTGCCCAGGCCCTGGCCGATGCAGGAGGCGCCGGCCTCGATGTGGACCTTGCCGTCCTCCACCACCAGGCGGCAGCGGCCGGTGTCGGGCAGACCCACGCCCACGCCGGAGTTCTTCATGGCGCAGGCCAGGCCCACATACTTGGCCTTGTCGTAGTAGGGCTTCACTGCCTCCAGGGTCTCCACCAGGCCCGTCTCCGGTCCCACGATCTGGCCGTTGGGCAGCTCCTGGCCGGGACGGATGGCGTTGCGGTAGCGGATCTCCCAGGGGGAGATGCCGATCTCGTCGGCCATCTGGTTGAGAAGGCTCTCGATGGCAAAGCAGGTCTGGGTCACGCCGAAGCCCCGGAAGGCGCCGGCGGGAGGATTGTTGGTGTACCAGGCGTAGCCGTCGATCTCAAAATTCTGATAGTTGTAGGGACCGGCTGCGTGGGTGCAGGCACGCTCCAGAACCGGGCCGCCCAGAGAGGCGTAAGCGCCGGTGTCAGCAATGACCGTGGCCTTTACGCCCTGGATGATGCCGTTCTCGTCACAGCCCAGAGTAAACTCCATGTCCATGGGGTGGCGCTTGGGGTGGATGAGGATGCTCTCGGCTCTGGTCAGCTTCATCTTGCAGGGACGGCCGGTGAGCAGCGCCACCAGGGCGCTGAGGTGCTGGACCGTCACGTCCTCCTTGCCGCCGAAGCCGCCGCCCACCAGCTGATTCTGCACCTTCACCTTCTCAAAGGGGAGGTTCAGCATGGGGGCCGTCTCGTGCTGGGTGTCGTAGGCGCCCTGGTCGGTGGAGAGAATGCGGACGCAGTCCCCATCCATATAGCTCACCGCGCACTCCGGCTCCAGAAAGGCGTGCTCGGTGTAGGGGGTGGAGAACTTGCCGCTGATGACGTGCTTGCTCTTAGCAATGGCTCCCACGGCGTCGCCCCGGGAGACATGCTTGTGGGCCAGGAGATTGCCGCTGCGGTGGACCAGGGGCGCGCCCTCGGCCATGGCCTCATAGGGGCTGCGCACCGGGGTGAGGGGCTCGTAGTCCACCTCCACCAGCTTCTTGGCCTCCTCCACGATCTCCTGGGTCTCCGCCGCCACAATGGCGATGGCGTCGCCCAGATAGTGGGTCATCTCTCCCACAGCGATCATGGTGTCCCAGTCCTTCATGATGTGGCCCACCTTGTTCTGGCCGGGGATGTCGGCGGCGGTAAAGACCCCCACCACGCCCGGCAGAGCCTTGGCCTTCTCCGTGCGGATGGCCTTGACGATGGCTCTGGGGTAGGCGCTGCGGACGGCGGAGGCGTAGATCATGCCGTCCATGTAGATATCGTCGGGATATTTGCCGTAGCCCAGCACCTTCTCCCGCACGTCCAGCCGATGGACCGACTGACCGTACCGCCAGTTCTCCTGGTCCTGCTGAGGAATCTTCCCCTCCCGCAGCACCTTGGCCGCCAGCTTCACGCCGGCGATGATCTTCACATAGCCGGTGCAGCGGCAGATATTGGTGCGCAGAGCGAAGGCGATCTCCTCCTCGGTGGGGTCAGGGTTCACGTCCAGAAGCGCCTTGCCCGCCATCACCATGCCGGGGATGCAGAAGCCGCACTGGACGGCCCCCGCCTCGCCGAAGGCCCAGACCCAAGCCTCTTTCTCAAAGTCGCTGAGTCCCTCCACCGTCAAGACCGACTTCCCCTCCATCTTGTCAGTGGTGAAGATGCAGGCTCTGGTGGCCTTCCCGTCCACCAGCACTGTGCAGGTGCCGCAGGCCCCCTCGCTGCAGCCGTCCTTCACGCTGGTCAGGTGCAGCTCGTCCCGCAGGTAGCGGAGAAGCTTCTGATTCTTCTCCACCGCCACGGTCTTCCCGTTGACCTTAAAAGTTGCCATATCGTTCCCCTCAATACTTTCCTAATTTTTTGTTAGGTCTCCACACTTTCTTTTAGTACATCATACTATATCCTGCACGAAACTGCAAGGGGCGAGAATAAAATACTTTAGGGAAAACGTGATATTATTTCAAGAACTTCGAAATTACAGCTGCCAGCCCACCAACAGTTCCCCGTCGGTCACGGTGATCCGGGCCTCTGCCTCCAGGATGTGGTTGCTGACGCCCAAGGGGAACGCGGCGGTGAGGGCGGCGTCCTTCAGGGGATACTGGACTCCCTCCAGGGTGACGCCGTGGGCGTCGGAGCCGGTGCAGAAGACGGAGAGGAGCCCCCATTCCACGGTTTTCGGCACGGTGAGGGTCTCGTTTTGGATGGCGGTGTAGACAAAGCGCTTGTCGTAGAGCCAGCCCCGGGCCCCCCGGCGGCGCAGCCAGGTGAGCATCTGGAGGTTGGCCAGAGTGTGGTCCAGCCGCTCCCCGCCGGTACCGCCGTAGATGTGGAAGGCGGTGTACCCCAGGCGCAGGCCCTCCTTCACCGCCAGGAAGGTGTCGGTGTCGTCCTTCTCCACCGGGGAGCGGAGAATGTTGGGGAAATCCGGCTGCTCCATGGAATCGAAGTCCCCCAGCAGCAGGTCCGGGGCGATCCCCAGGCGGCGGCAGGTCTCGAAGCCGGCGTCGGCGGCAATGACAAAATCCCCCTCCCGGGGCGGGCGGGGGACGTCGTAGGTGGTCCCGGCGCCGAAGATCAGACAGTGGCCCATGGGCAATCTCTCCTCTGCGGTCTTACTTTTTTATAGTATACCACAGTTGACAGAGGAAGAAAAGCGTGGTATATTGGGGCAAAATCCAAGGGGCGCTGGCGCAAGCCGGCTGAGATGCGACGTACCGCCGTCGAGGTCCCTCGAACCTGATCCGGGTAATGCCGGCGTAGGAATGCGAGTCATTTTGTATTGCACCGTATGTCCGCGCCTGCGGGCATCTTTTTTTGCCCCCAGGCAGGTTCCTCTGGATAGAAAAAGGAGGAAGAATTTATGCAAAAAAGTGTCAGAATGTTGACAGAAGGCGCCATTATGGTGGCTCTGGCCCAAATCCTGTCCTATGTCAAGCTCTTTGGCGATCTGCCAAACGGCGGTTCCATCACCTTTGCCGCCGTGCCCATTATCCTCTACGCTGTCCGCTGGGGATTGGGGCCGGGCTTGCTGGCTGGGTTCGTGCTGGGCCTGCTCCAGATGATCTTCGACGGGGCCTATGCCTGGGGCTGGCAGTCCATGCTGCTGGACTATCTGGTGGCCTTCACGCCTCTGGGCCTGGCGGGACTTTTCAAAGGCAAGGCCTGGGGGGTATTCCCCGGGACTCTGGTAGGCTGCGTCGGGCGTTTTCTGGTTCACTACATCAGCGGCGTCACGATCTACAAGATCCTGGCCCCCACCGAGTTCATGGGTACCACATTCACCAGCCCCAGCTTCTATTCCATCGTCTACAACGGCTCCTACATGCTGCCCAACACCATCCTGGCGTTGGTGGTGTTTGCCCTTCTGTATAAGCCTATGAAGAAGTATTTTGTCGGTGCCGATCTGCGGCGGGCGTGACAGAGCCCTTCTGAATATGCAAAAGCGGGACCCGAACCGGGTCCCGCTTTTCTGTTGTCCTGTTACGCCCGGGGCACCTTGCAGACCCAGCCGTAGGGGTCCGCCTGACGGCCCCACTGGATGCCGGTGAGGGTGTCGTAGAGCCACTGGGCGCAGGGGCCGTTCTCCTCCCCGATGGTGTAGCACTTGTCCTGATAGCAGAACTTGCCGATGGGGGAGATCACCGCCGCGGTGCCGCAGCCCCAGGCCTCCTCCAGCTTGCCCGCCTCCAGGGCGGCGGCCAGCTCCTCCACGGACAGCAGCCGCTCCTCCACCTCATAGCCCTTGTCCCGCAGCAGCTGGATACAGGAGCGGCGGGTGACGCCGGGCAGCACCGAGCCGGTGAGGGCGGGGGTGACGACCTTGCCGTCGATCTTGAACATGACGTTCATGCTGCCCACTTCCTCGATGTAGCGGCGCTCCACGCCGTCCAGCCACAAAACCTGGGCGTAGCCCTTCTCTTCCGCCCGAGCCGCCGCCCGGTTGGCCGCGGCATAGTTGCCGCCGCACTTGGTGTAGCCGGTGCCGCCCCGGACCGCCCGGACATCGGTGTCCTCAATGAGGATGTCCACCGGCTTGAGGCCGCCGGTGAGATAGGCCCCCACCGGGGACAGCAGCACCAGGAGCTTGGCGCTGCCGATGCAGTGGAGCCCCAAATCCACGTCGGTGCAGAACTCCACGGGGCGGATGTACAGGGAGGTGCCAGGCGCTTCGGGCACCCAGTCCCGGTCCAGGTCCACCAGGCGCAAAATGGCCTGGAGGAGGAAATCGGGGTCGAAGTCCGGCAGCTGGATCCGCTCGGCGGAGTCCCGCATGCGCTGCATGTTGTCCCAGGGGCGGAACAGCTGGATCTCCCCCTCCGCCGTGCGGTAGGCCTTCATCCCCTCAAAGACCTCGGCGCCGTAGTGGAACACCGCCGCGCCGGGGTGGATCTTCAGATCCTCCAGAGGCACGATGGCCGCGTCGTGCCAGCCCTGGCCGGGGGTGTAGTCCATGGTGAACATGTGGTCGGTAAAAATGGTGCCGAAGCCCATGGTGCGGGGGTCGGAGGGCTTCTGGGCGGGCGCGGTGGTGCGCTGGATTTTCAATTCCATCGGATTACCTCCTCAGGGGGTACCGGTGCACGGTCTCCCCCTTCAAACTATATCGAAAATATTGTACACCCGGATTTTTCTCTTTGTCAACCGCCCCACCGGACAGAGAGAGGGCAGGACCGTCTTGGTCCTGCCCTCCGGCAGTCTCGTTTATCCGTTGTAGGCCGAGCAGATCAGCTCCACGCACTTCTCCTCCCCCAGCTTGCCGCTGTCCAGCGCCAGGTGGTAGTATCGGGCCGCGCCCCAGGTCTGATTGGTGTAGAAGTTGTAGTGATGGGAACGGGCCTTGTCCCGCTTGGTCAAAATCGCGGCGGCCTTCTCCTCCTCCAGGCCGTGCTCCCGGATGGAGCGCTCCACCTTATAGGGCATGGCGGAGTGGATGAACACGTTGAGTACGTCCGTTCGCTCCTGAAGGATGTAGTCAGCGCAGCGGCCCACGATGACGCAGGGCTCCTTGTCCGCCACCTCCCGAATCAGCTCCGTCTGCACGAAGTGCATCTGATCCTGCAGGGAGCTCTGGGTGCGCATGGTGGAGGCAAAGCGACCGCCATAGCCAAAAATATGTCCCAGGGAACCGTTCTGGAAATACTCGCCGTGGGCGGCGATGAAGTCCGGGGACAGCTTGGTCTTGGCCGCCACCATCTCCACGATCTCCTTGTCGTAAAAGGCGATCCCCAGCCGCTGAGCCACCAGCTTACCGATGGTGTGGCCGCCGCTGCCGCACTCACGCCCCACTGTGATGATCCTGTTCGCCATGTCAGATCCCTCCTGTCCAGAATAGGGGAAAGGGGCCCGCAGGTCCCCTCCGGCTTCCGGCAGCACCTGGGGAAGGCGCTGTCGGAGATTTTGAATTCCTTCGTATTATAGCACAAAAGGCCGCTCTGCGTAAAGTACAGGGATTGTGAAAATCTACCCTCAAAATTTTTGAAAAAATTTCAGGAACCCTCTTGACAATTGGAGAAAAATGCTTATAATAATGACTGTTCGCTATGAACACAGCGGGTTTGTGTAAAGGTAGCACAGCGGACTCTGACTCCGTATGTGAGGGTTCGAATCCTTCACCCGCTGCCAGATCCCGCCGGGAAGGACTGTGTCCTTCCCGGTGCGGATTGTAAAAGTGAAGATGCGCGAGTGGTGGAATTGGCAGACTCGCTAGATTCAGGTTCTAGTGCTCATTACGGGCGTGCGGGTTCAAGTCCCGCCTCGCGCACCAAACAAAAAGGTTCGAAACGCAATGCGTTTTGGACCTTTTTTGTTTTTATTGAACGATTTTTCCTGAATTTAGAAAAATACAGCATAGAGCAAATGCTGTGTAATCTAACAATTTTTCTAACACCCGGAGGATAAACGACCAGCAAGCATTTCCGCCATTGTCTGCTTCCGCTGTACATCCAAATGACCGTAGATATTGGCGGTCATTTGGATATCTGCATGGCCCAGCCACTCTTGTACATCCTTTAGGGTAAATCCCTGGTTTAGAAGGAGGCTGGCACAGCTGTGACGAAGGTCATGGAAACGGATGTGGGGAAGGTTGTGCTTGCGGAGAAGGGCAGCAAAATGAGCAGATACATAGTCCGGGGAAAAGGGCTTACCTGTTGACCAGGTAAATACCCGGTTGCTGGCAAAGTACGCTTTTCCCAGCAGCAGGCGGTTTTCCTCCTGTTCTGCCTTGACCTGGAGCAGGAGTGTGCGCAGTTCCTCAGTCAGGGGAAAGCTCCGTCGGCTGCTGGCGTTCTTGGTTTTGTCTTTGGCTACTGTTTTTGTCACCCGGGAAACTGTACGCCGGATGGTCAGTAGGTTTTTATCAAAATCCACGCAGTCCCACTGCAGCCCAATCACCTCACTTCGGCGCAGTCCCAGCATAGCGGTGACCTGAATCAGAGGGGCCAGAGGATCGCCCTGGATCGCTTCGAACAAAGACTTTAGCTGGTGTGCGGAATAGAATCCGGCTTCATAGCGCACCTTGCCGGGAAGACGAACAAATTGGCAGGGGTTACTTGGCAGCAGTTTGTCCTTAACCGCCTTTTGAAGGGTTTGGTACAGGATATTTTTGTGCTGGCGTAGCGTAGCGGGAGAGAGGCCTCCTGCTCCATCCTTTCGCCCGGAGGTACTCTTGCAGTCAAAATACTCCTGCAAGATGTCTTCTGTGATCTGCTGTACCGAGAGCGCATGCTCCTGAAACCAAGGCAGTACATGGGTGTTGGCGGTCAGTTCATATCCTTGGTAGGTAACAGCGTCCACCCTGCTCTTCGCACTCTCTAACCAGAGCCGGATATAATCAGAAAACAGCATATCACTTTGTATATTAACCGTGTGCTGTTCTGCTTCCAGGATGGCTTGTCTCAGCATCTGTTCCGCACGCCGCTTATTGCCCTTTTCCTCCAGATTGGTGGTAATCCACTTTTGTTTGCGTTTTCCATTCACATAGGTGTTGAGAACAATATAGTATTTTCCGTTCTTTATTTGCAGGCTTCCTGTCATAATGTAATTCCTTTCTCGACAGAAACCCGCTGCTATCGTTGTGTAATGTTATAGCGTGCGGAGTTGAGATAGTCCTGCACGCACTGCCGGGGAATAAGAATTTTCCTGCCGACTCTTCGGCAGCCGATGTGTCGGCCATTTACTAAACGGTATGCCGAGTTCTTGCAAATACCCAATACTTGTGCCAGCTGCTCCACACTAAGTACATCCGGATAGTCTTTCAGCTGCATGGAGACCTCCTCAAAACGGCAAACCGCCGGATTCCTTGGACAGCTCCCATACATTGGTAATGCGGCGCTGAAAGGCTTTCCACGTCTCAGGAGCAGTCATTTGCTCCATTTGATACTGTTTCTCCAACGGAATGTTACTGACAAGATACACTACAGTGTAACAGGCCGTACGGTCTGTGTAACGGCAGGGAAGCTGGAGAGGATATTCGTCCAGATAGTTGAGCATGTCAGCCAGCGGAAGACTGGATCGAAATTCATCGAACATCATAACAGGCTGCCCGGCGTAGCTGTCAAAGGGGTGGGAATAGTTGGTGACACGGTAGACGGATTCATAGCCGTGATGGTCAAGAATCCCGCTGGTTTTCCCCACGCCGGGAGCGCCCCAAAGATATGTGACTGTCAGAACTCTCCGTTTGGTACGATATTCCTCTGCCAGCAGCGTTTGGCGGGCCTGGTCGATCCGGGGAAGGTGATACATGGCAGAGGGGTGGGACAGGATGATTTCGGCGTTGCTGGCCCCGCTGGTTACCAACTGGAGGATCTGTTCACTCTGTTTCATGCGCCTGTCCGGTTCCTGCGGCAATTCACCACTTTCCTCAAAGGTATCTGGCAAATTGGTCTCCGATTTCTCACTGTCAGCCCACCGGCCTTCTTTGCGGATATAATCCCGGTTTTCCTGATGTGTACCATAGGCCGTCTCAATATGTGCGCCATAGAACCTTTGATGAATCATGTGGAATTCCTTCGCGTGTTGGAACACAAGGTACAGATGCGTATGGTAAGTTCCCTGTTCTCCTATTTCGTCGCACATACACCAATAGGAACAGCCGGAGATATCCTGCAGAATTCCTTTGATGGCGGTATGGTCTAGGCCATGTGTTTGTGGGTGATTGATGGTCAGTTGAAATTTTCTGCTGGCTTTGGTTCTTGCCATGTTAACTCCTTTCTGTGTTTGAAGCATCACTCCCTTTACATGTTGTTATACCGAACAGGCCACCACTTACAACAACCACAATTACAATGGTGAGGCCCTGGCTATTAAAAGACGATTGTGAAATGATTCTTCAATCGTTAAACGTTAAGTGTACACAGTCCACAGTGTTGCACAGGGTAATACTTACCTGTGCAACAAAAGGGGCAGCGGAGAGAATCTATTTCTCCTTGTCCTGCTCTGCAAGTTCCTTTAGGGTTTGGATACCGATGTTTGCATCATTCTGCAACTCCTCGAAGGATTTTTTGCGAAGCAGTTCCATCATAAGCTGTGTATTCTCATGTGCTTTAAGTTGCTGGACAACAAGCTGCAGACAGGCTGTTGCATCGTTTGTGATACCGACTTCCTCTTTATAACGCTGCAGCCGCTCATAGATATTGTCTGGTATGGTCAGATTAATGCGTTTCTTATCCGATGGCACAAAATCACCTCCTGACAGTATAATAGCACAGGCAAAGATAAACATCAATATACAACTCGGAGTAACTCCAAAAGCAATCTATTGAAAACCAAAAAAGATCATGAGAGAGAGCAACTTTCTGCGTATCCTGGCAGTCTGGTGGGGGACGGCAGACAGCTGCAGGCGATAGGCAAAGCGGACTTCTGCGGACTACCAAGCTCTGGCGGGGCGCTTGGTAGCTTGGTGGGTATCGGCAGCCTGGCAGTGTGCGACCTGGTATCCTGCCGCAAACCTCGCCGGACCTGCCGGGAACATGCGAGCCGCTACGCTCTCGCATCTCAAATCTTGAAAGCCCCTGCGACAACAACGCCGTGTCCGGCATTTGCCTGGACACGGCGTTGTTGCAACGATGGCAGAGGGTCCGTCTAACATTTTTCTAACATTTAGTTGATTCGCCGCTAATGCAGCAGTAAAAAGGGATTTCCAAAAACGAGAGGGGAAAAAGCTTGGAATCTCTTGGAATTTCAAGGGATTCTATGATGTTCTGTGCGACAAGGTAATATGTGGAGGGAAATCAAAAATACAATTCAGGTTCTAGTGCTCATTACGGGCGTGCGGGTTCAAGTCCCGCCTCGCGCACCAAAAAAAGAAAGACATCTGTTTTCAACAGATGTCTTTCTTTTTTGGTTTCGCCGCCCAAAGGGCGGCTTCACCCTCCGGTGAGTGAAATGCTCGGGCGAAATGAATTCGCCCTGCGCCGAGGTTTTGCCTGCGGCAAAACGCCCGTACGGCGCAAATGCGCCGCCGGCCAGAAGGCCGGTTTGACAGTTCTCCTGCTGCTGTCTCAACCATTGAAAATATCGGTTTTCACCGTCTCTCGTAAGTAGAAAAGGACATCTTTTCGGATGTCCTTTTCTACTATAAAAAACGTTATGTGCTCGCGGTGGGGCAATGGGAAAGGATATGCCAATTCTCCCCGTTCTTCTGAAGCACCAGCATATCCGAGACCCCGCTTTCTGCGCCGGGGGCTTCCCATAGCGTAACGATGTCGCCATTCCTTTCACCGTAGCATGGGATGAACGTCCCGGGGCCGAAATCGCTGCTGAATGTATAGAAGCAGTCGGTTTCCGGAATATAAAAGGCTTCTTCCAACCAGTTGGTGTGCATTTCCTCCACCGTGATCCCTGCATACCGCATCAAAAGCTCATTGATGTAACTGCGGGGCAGCCGATGACAGGGTACTGGCATTTCACCAATCGTGGCAAGATGGTTGTCTTCGCCGACTCGCCAGTCGAGTTTTTCCTGCACAATGCGGAACTCCTCTTCGTCCCCGGCTTCAAGAACCCCTTGATCGGGACAATAGTAAAGGAACTCCCCTGCAGCCATGTCCCGGGGGTCGTTATATCCGGAGGTGAAGAAACAGCTGATGGGCGTGGCTCCTCCGACAAAACCACCCCATGTTTCGTCATAGTGTGTCCATGTGCTTTCAGTATAGCTTTCAAACCAGTCCAATTCCTCCGCTGTGAGGGGGCTCTCATCACCGCCATAAAGGGCGGCAGACTGAGCCTCTCCGTACCACTGGTCAAAGGTGTCGTAGAGCATCCAGCTATACTGCTCCACCGGCTCCGTAACCATGGGCAGGATGAACCAGCCCTCTCCCTCCTCGGTCTCCACATGGAGGGGGCGGTCGTTGTTATATCCGCTTTGCCAGGCGGTGAGGGTCACATCGGGAGTAGTCAGCTGATAACGGAAATCATCAAGGTCATCTAACTCTGCGGGAGGCTGATAGCTTTCCCAGGTAAATGCCCCCAATACCTCAAGGTAGCTTTTGGCCCGGATGGCATTGCTGGCGGCGAATGTTTCTTCTGTTCCTTCGCAGAAATAGGTCAAGTCAGCTGCAAATAAATCAACAGAGGCAAGAATGTCATGGAGATCAGACACATCTAAGGCCGCAGGCTCGGACACCGATCCCCTGAAAGAGGGCGCGCTCGCATTTAAGGACGGTTCATTCTCATTCCTACATCCGACGGTAAGCACCAAAAGAAAGGAAACCGCAAAAGTAATCCATCTTTTCATAAGAATACCTCCTTTTCTTCTTGTGTCTATTTAGACGAATTTCCCGGTATTTTGTTCCGCAAAAATTACGCAAAAAGCAAGGGCAGGCGCATACGCCTGCCCTTGCCGTTCAAAAATATTCTCGATAGAATAAAAATGATAAATCCGAACACATTACCCACCTGGATAATGTAGTTCGGATTATCATTGTTTGGTCCGAGTGACTGGACTTGAACCAGCGGCCTCCTGAACCCCATTCAGGCGCGATACCAAACTTCGCCACACCCGGATTTTTCCTGTTGCTCTTGTCAGCTCAATTAGAATACCACATAGAGTCAGAAAATGCAAGAGGTTTTTTGAATTTTCTTCAAAAAATTTTTTCCGTGTCTCTAGTTGACAAAGAGGTAACTCTGTGATATTATTAAACACGCGCCTGAAACCGATTGGGAGAGATGTCCGAGCGGTTTAAGGAACCGGTCTTGAAAACCGGCGATGTGAAAGCATCCGTGGGTTCGAATCCCACTCTCTCCGCCATTTTTTCAACGACCAGAACGCATACGAGCTTGACATGCGGAAGTACCCAAGTGGCCGAAGGGGCTCCCCTGCTAAGGGAGTAGACGTCTAAACAACGTGCGAGGGTTCAAATCCCTCCTTCCGCGCCAAAATCCCGAACGATTCTCGTTCGGGATTTTTTGCGTCTGTACACCGGAAAGCTCCCGCCTGCCCGATGCGGGCGGGAGCTTTTCCACAGCTTAGGCGTGCTCCTTGTTGTAGCGCTGAATCTCGTCGTCAATGATGGGATCCACATGGGGATAGATGGTACCCTTCAGACCGTAGGTAATGCAGGGAATGAAATGTCCGCCTGGGGCGTACGTCTCGCAAGCCCGGCGCACATCCGCCCGAATCTCCGCCTCGGTGGAATCCACACGGTCCACCACAGAGGCATCCAGACCGCCCATCAGCACCATCCGGCCATCCAGCAGCTTCTGGATCTTGGGAATATCATTTTCCGGCAGCGCTCCCTGCCAGATATCAATGCCGATGTCTACCATGTCCTCCACAATGGGCTCACAGTAGGAGTCGGCATGATGCATAACAATGACGCCGTGGTCCTTCATATAGCCATAGATCCGCTTATAGTGATCCTTGAAGTAGTCCCGCCACACGTCGGGCTTCATAAAGAGACTGGTCTTGGAGCCCCAGTCGTCATGGGAGAGGATTACGTCCGGCTTCAGATTGTCCACCAGGAGCTTGGCGTACTGGAAGCGATACTCAGCGATGGCATCCACCAGATCGTGCATATCGTCAGGCTCCAGCAGCAGATTCACAAGGGTGTCCTCAAACCCCATGAGATAGTGGCACTGCTCAAAAATGCCGGTCCCCATGAAGCCCATAGTGAGATACTGGTCATGGTCCACCGCAGCCGCGGAGGCAATGGCTTCCTCCCAGCCCTCGGAACAATTGGCTACCAGATCAGGCACCTTCACCGTATCCTGCCAGCAGGTAATGTCGGGACAGACCTTATTGCTGGCGGTAACGTGAGGCATGGGGCCAGGGGCATCCTCGGGGAAGAGGATCTCGGTGCCCCATTTGTCGTAGCTGGTGCAGCCCCTCTTGCGGTTGCCGCGGGTGAACTTCTGCAGAGGATCGTTCATAATGGGGACAAAGGCCTCATACTGGCACAGCAGACGCTCGGGTTTCCCGTCGCGCTTGAGAGTCTCCAGAAGAATTTCCTTGGGTGTCATATCGCTTGTGTCCTCCTCCATAATTACTTACAGCTGCCGCGGCGTACGGCGGCATGTGGAACTGTCTGTAGTATAGCATGAAAAAAAGGGGGGCTCAATTCTACAATGGGTTCTGCCGCTGTACAAAACCACTATACACATTGTCTCTTGTGCAGCAGCAGTTTGGATGATATAATAAAAAAGATATGAAATTTTTAACAGTCCCTCGCCTAACTGTGGGAGAGAGAAGAGAAAGAAGGTACACCATGTACGAAGCACTGTACTCCCCTCTGCCCGACTGCAGAGCCTACGCCCGGCGCATCGGCGTTCAATGGCCTCTGACGCCGGACCTCCAGACCCTGGATCAGATCCTTTTCCGGCACCAGTGCGCCATTCCCTTCGAGAATCTGGAGGCCTATGCCCAAGGGCGTACCCCCTCGCTGGAGATCCCCGCCTTATACGACAAGGTGGTGGTCCAGGGCCGCGGAGGCTATTGCTTTGAGCTCAACGCCCTGCTGTGCGCCTTCCTCCAGGGCGCGGGCTATGACGCCTGGCCGGTGTCCTGTCGAATCCTCCGGGGGAAGGACTTCATCCCCCCCATGCTCCACCGGGGCGTGATAGTACGCATCGGCGAGGAGCGCTACTACTGCGATGTGGGCTACGGCGGGCCTCAGCCCGGCGGCGCCGTCCCCCTGGGGGGCAGCCGGGTAATTTTGGGGGAGACCTTCCTGTGCGAGAAGCGGGAAGGGGACTGGTGGGGCATCGACCGTATCAACAGCCGGGGCCAGCGGGAGAAGGTCTTTGAGTTTCTGGAGGTCCCCCTGCCGGAATCCTATTTTGTGCCCTATAACTACTACTGCGCCAACAGCCCCGACTCCGTATTCACCCAGAAACGGCTTTTAAACCGCCGCACAGAGGAGGGCAGCCTGGCCCTGACGGAGGACACCCTCACCGAACGCCGCAACGGAGAGGTCCTGAACATCCGGGCGGAAAACCGGGAGGAACTGCAGAAACTGGTGGAGGACCGCTTTGGGCTCAAGGTGAGCCAGGCGGAGCTGTTCCCTAACT
>CALXDB010000050.1 GCA_944386955.1 uncultured Oscillospiraceae bacterium | reverse complement strand
AGAGTGGCGTGGGCGCGCTCCAGGTTGCCACCCACCCGGGAGGGATCGATGGTGGCGGCGGAGACGGCCATGACGTGGCCCATGGTGCCGCAGATGCTCCGGTCGATGGGCTCGTTGGGCTTGGGCTCGATGCAGATGCGGACCTTGGGGTCGTACTCCAGCATCTTGTTGATGGCCTCAATGAGCATCCTGGTGGCCCACACCGGGGACTTGCTCTCGGCGCAGAGGGTGCCCTCCCGGGCCAGCCACAGCACCACCAGGTCGGTGCCCAGCTCCTTGGCGATGTCGATGGAGCGGTAGGCCCGCCACATGGCGTACTCCCGGTCCTCGGCGCAGGTGCTCATGAAGCCGCCGTCCTGGGTGTGGGGGTCCATCCACAGCCGGGGGGCCACGAACTCCGCCTTCAGATCGTACTTGTCCAGGGTCTTCTTCAGCTCCCGGGCCTTTTCCTTGATCTCCTCCTCGGTGTAGTCGTTGATGTTGGGCACCGCGTCGTCGTCGTGGAACTGGACGGCGGAGAAGCCCAGCTCGGCAAACTTCTTGAACTTCTTCTCCAGGGGGATGGTCTGGCGGGTGGCGGGGCCGTAGGAGTCGGCGCCCTCGTGGACATTCCAGGGGCCTACGGAGAATTTGAACTTGGTCATGGTAAAAACGTCCTTTCTGTATGTAAGTTGATGTTATTCCGTCTTGAGGGCATCGTCAAAGGCGATGTCGGAGGGGGAGAAGTTGATCTTCTTGGTGAAGGCGCAGGCCTCGGTGCCGCCGAAGATCCGCTCCATGCCGCTGTCCTCCCACTCGATGGACAGGGGACCGTCGTAGCCGATCTGGTTGAGGACCCGGATGATGTTGTCGAAGTCCACGTCGCCGTGGCCGGGGGAGACGAAGTTCCAGCCCCGCCGCTGGTCCCCGAAGGTGATGTGGGACCCCAGGATGCCGTTTCGGCCGTTGAGGTTCAGCTTGGCGTCCTTGATGTGGACGTGATAGATCCGGTGGGCAAAGTCAAAGAGGAACATGGCGGGATCCAGGCCCTGCCAGATGAGGTGGCTGGGGTCGAAGTTGATGCCCAGGGTGGGACGGTACTCGAAGGTCTCCAGCAGCTTCCTGGTGCTCCAGTAGTCGTAGGCGATCTCCGTGGGGTGGACCTCCAGGGCCAGCTTCACGCCGCACTGGTCGTACACGTCCATGATGGGGGACCACAGCTCCTTGATGCGCCGGTAGCCCGCGTCCACCTGCTCCTGGGAGGTCTGGGGGAAGGAGTACCACATCTTCCAGATGGGGGAGCCCATGAAGAAGGTGACCACCTTCACGCCCATGTTCTTGGCGGCCCTGGCGGCGCACTCCATCTGATGAACGCCCCAGGCCCGGATCTCCTCCGGCTTTCCGGCGAGAGCGGAGGGGGCGAAGTTGTCAAGCCTTGGGTCGTAGGCCCACTGCTCCGCGTCGCCTACGCACTGGCCGGGCAGGTGCATGCCGATGGCCCAGCAGCCGAGGCCGTAGCGCTCCAACGTGTCCTTCAGCTCCTGGACGTAGCCCAGGTCCTCGGCGGCCCGCTCCACGTCGATCTGGCCCCAGGAGGCGATCTCCAGGCCCTCATAGCCCATCTCCTTGGCGGTCTTGCACATCTCCTCCATGGGGAGGTCCGCCCACTGGCCGGTAAAAATCGTAACAGGTCGTGCCATAAAATTCCGCTCCTTTCGCTTGATGTTGTTACAGGGTGACCCAGATGTTTCCGTTCTCGCTGCTCTTGAGGCAGGCCTCCACATACTTGAGGCCCTGGATGCCCGCCTGGATGGTGGGGTAGTCGATCATGTCCTCGGTGAAGGTGCCGTCGGCCTTGGCGGCCACGCACCGGGTGAAGCTGTCGTAGAGATTGCCCATGGCCTCCAGCCAGCCCTCGGTGTGGCCGGCGGGGAGCCGGCCGTACTGGGCCGCCCCCGGCGTCACGGCCCCGTTGCCCCGGCGGATGGTCCTGGAGATGCCGTCCTCGCCGATGAGGGTGATCTCCTCGCAGCGCTCCTGGTCCCAGAGAATGGTGCCCTTGGCGCCGTAAATCCGCACCCGGAGGCTGTTGTCGCTGCCGATGGCGAACTGGCAGGACCAGTTGACGCCGGTGGCGCCGCCCTCGTACTCCACCAGCACCTGGTCATTGTCGTCCAGCTTCCGGCCGGGGACCACCACGTCCATCTTGGCCAGCAGCCGCTTGATCTTCAGCCCGGTCATGGCGGCCACGGCATTCTCCACATGGGTGCCGATGTCCCCCAGGCAGTTCACCTTCCCGGACTGGGCGGGGTCGCATCGCCACTCGCCCTGCTTGCCGCCCCAGTCGTTCTCGTTGTAGAGCCAGCCCTGGGCGTACTCCGCCATCACCGTACGGATGGGGCCGATCTCACCGGCCCGGATGAGGTCCCGGATATACTTGGCGGTGACGTGGCCGGTGTAGGTGTAGGTCACCATGAACAAAAGTCCCTTCTCCCGGGCCAGCCGCTCCAGCTCCTCCCCCTGGGCGCTGTCCACCGCCAGGGGTTTGTCGCAGGCCACATGGATGCCCGCCTCCAGAAAGGCCTTGCAGATCTCGTAGTGGGTGGCGTTGGGGGTGACCACCACCACAAAGTCGATGCCGTCGGCCCGGCGGCCTTCCGCCTCAGCCATCTCCTTGTAGTCGGCGTAGCACCGGTCGCTGTCCAGGCCCAGGGCCGCCCCCTGTTCCCGGGTCTTCTCCGCGCTGCGGGAGAAGCACCCCGCCGTCAGCCGGGCCGAGCCGTCCAGGGCGATGGCCTTCCGATGGGCCTCGCCGATAAAGGCGCCGGGGCCTCCGCCCACCATGCCGTAGGTCAATGTTCTGCTCATAGGGCAACCTCCTTCAGTGTCGTGTGTTGTGTGGGATCCCGCCGCGTCCGCTGCGGGGAGCTCTGCCTTTACTATAGGCCATCGGCGGGCCCGCCGCCCGGATAAGTTCATGGTCCCAATGGGACAAATTCACTTTTTTGTTTGCAAAATCCCGGCTGCCTTTGTATACTTTATCTAAAAGAGGTGATAGACGATGAACGAGGAATTTGAGGTGGTCTCCCACGGGGCCGCGGACTACAAGGTATTTCTCATCGACCTGCTCTACCGTACCCCCCACGTCCATAAGGAGCTGGAGGTGTGCCTGCTGCTGGAGGGGAGCGTGCGGCTGCTCACCCGGGACCGGTCTGTGTTGTATGAGGCAGGCAGTCTCTGGGCGGTCAATCCCTTCGAGAGCCACGAGCTCATCGCCGACCGCCCGGCCCTGATTTTGTCCCTGCAGATCGCCCCCGGCTTTTTCGCCTCCGTCTTTCCCCAGATGGAGAACATGGAGTTCTCCCTGCCTTCTCCGGACCTTCCGGACGAGACGGGGGAACGGGCCCGGCTGGCGGAGGCATTTCTGGAGATCGCCCGGACCTACTTCTCCCGGGAGGAGCGGGCGCCGCTGCGGTGCGCCGGGCTGATCTTCCTTTTCTTCGAGGCGCTGCTGGGGTGGCTGCCCTGCCGCCGGGTGTCGGAACAGGAGCGGCAGAGTACGGCCAACCGGGCCCAGCGGATCCGGGCCATCACCAGCTATATCGACCGGCACTACACGGAGAAGCTGCTGCTGACGGACCTGGCCCGGGAGCTGGGGCTCTCTATGAGCTATCTCTCCGCCTTCTTCAAGTCGGTCTTCGGCATCTCCTTCCAGTCCTATGTGATGAAGATGCGGTGCGAGAAGGCCCGCCAGCTCCTGCTGCTGACGGACTTCTCCCTGCTGGATATCAGTATCGCCTGCGGCTTTTCCGATCTGAAGTATTTTAACCGGGGCTTTGCCCGGCAGTTCGGCTGCTCTCCCCGGCAGTACCGCATGGAGCTGGAGCAGGAGGGGGTGGCCCGGCGGCAGGAGTCCGTGCAGACCGTTCAGGCGTTCCTCTCCCCGGCGGCCAGCCGGGCCGCCCTGGAGACCTATCTGGGGGGACGGCATGGGAGCGTGGCCCGATGACGCGCCGGAAAAAGGGGGAAACCGGCAGGAACAGGGAACTTTTGGCGTGGATTTCCGTCTAAATCTATAGGGCCGCCAACCGGCCTCCTCCACGGGGGCGGACGCTTCCGGGCGCGGCATTCTGAGACGCGGCAGCAGAGCGGATGGCTTGGATTGGAAAGGAAGGATATCGATGCGACAGTGGTATGGATCGAATCAGAAGAGACGGGGGCTGGCGGCGGTACTGGCGTTGGCGCTGGCCCTCACGCTGCTGGGGCCTCTCAGCGGCTGCAGCAGCGGGGAGGAGGAGCAGGACCCCTCCGGCGGAGAGGCGGGGCAGTCCGGCGGCGCACTGGCGGATCTCACCCGGATGATCCTGCTGGATTTCAGCGGCCTGCAGGGGGAGGGCGTGACCCCCTCCGTGCCGGCCTACACGGTGAAGGACGACCTGTCTGATGTGGTGAACGCAGGACAGTTCTACCTCACCGATGAGCAGAAGGCCAAACTGGCGGAGAACCTGTTTCTGGTATCTCCCGGCTACTACAACGAGTTTTTCGAGCTGTATGAGGAGAACCGCTACTTTCAGCTGCCCAATTTTGTCACTGTGGATTCCATGATGCACACCTACCACCTCTACTTCAGCCTCCTCCTCAACCGCACGGAGCGGGACTACCTGGCGGCGGACCTGACGGCGCTGAGTCGGTCCATGCTGACGGCGGCGGAGGCACAGTATGAGGCGCTGCGGGGCACCGCTTGGGAGGAGGCCGCCCGGCGCAATCTGGCCTTCTTCGCTGTGGGACTCCGGCTCCAGGACGAGGGCGCCTCTCTGCCGGAGGCCGCCGCTGATATAGCGGAGACGGAGCTCCAGCGGATCCTGGCCGCCCAGGCCATTGACACCTCCTCCCTCACCGGAGACTACCTGGATTACACCCAGTTCCTCCCCCGGGGTTATTACGAGGGGGACCCGGTGCTGGAGGCTTACTTCCGGGCCATGATGTGGTACGGCCAGGTGAATTTCTCCGTGAAGGACGACGGCCTCACCCGGGCCGCCCTGCTGACCACCCTGACTTTGCTGGAGAACGGTGAGACATGGCGGGAGCTCTACACGGTGACCTCCTTCTTTGCCGGAACCAGCGACGATTTGGGATTCTATGAGTATGCCCCCGCCGTCCAGGCGGCCTACGGCCGGGTGCCGGAGGTCTCTCAGCTGGCGGCAGAGGAGGAGAACTACCAGGCCTTCCGGGCTCTGGCGGAGGAGATGGACCCGCCGGCCATCAACTCCGTCCCGGTGTGGGACGACCCCGATGACCCCGCTTCGTCCGAGGAGGTGCTGGCGTCCAAGAAGGGCTTCCGCTTCCTGGGCCAGCGCTTTACCATCGACGCCGCGGTGATGCAGCAGCTGGTGTACCGGGCAGTGGAGGAGAGCGCCGACGGGGAGAAACGGCTGCTGCCCGACGTTTTGGACGTGCCGGCGGCCCTGGGCTCCGACACGGCCCTGGATATCCTCCGGGACCAGGGGGCCGACCGGTACCCCAACTATCTGGAGCAGGTGGAGCGGCTGCGCTCCGCCGTAGAGGAGGCCCCTGTGTCCACCTGGACCTCCAGCCTCTACTCCAGCTGGCTGTACACCCTGAAGCCCCTGCTGGAGGAGCGGGGGGCGGGCTGGCCCTCCTACATGACCGGGGAGTCCTGGCGGCGGAAGAATCTGGAGACCTTTGCCGGCAGCTACACCGAGCTCAAGCACGACACGGTGCTCTACGCCAAGCAGGTGATGGCGGAGATGGGAGGCGGCATGGAGACGGCCGTTGATGACCGTGGCTATGTGGATCCCCAGGTGGAGATCTACCAGCGCTTTGCCCTGTTGGCCCGGCAGACCGCCGAGGGGCTGGAGAAGCTGGGCTGCCTGGGGGGGAGCGACCGGGAGAACCTGTCCCGGCTGGGGACGCTGGCGGAGCAGCTGGCAGTCATCTCCGAGAAGGAGCTGGGCAATGAGGTTCTCACTGATGAGGAATATGAGCTGATCCGCGGCTATGGCGGCACCCTGGAGCACTTCTGGATCGAGGCAGTGAAGGACCGGACGGACGCGGAGTATCTGGACGCCCAGGAGATCCCCTCCTCCCTGGTCACCGACATCGCCACCGACCCCAATGGACAGGTGCTCCAGGTGGCCAACGGCCGTCCGGCAAAGATCGTTGTGGTGGTGCCGGTGGATGGCACCCTGCGCCTGGCTTCCGGTATGGTCTATGATTTCTACCAGTTTATCCAGCCCATCGACCAGCGCCTCACCGACACGGCGTGGCGGCAGATGATCGGCCAGTGGGCCGCCGCCGACGGCAGCTACAGCTGGGACTCCCGGGTGGAGAAGCCACAGTGGACGGCGGACTACTGGACGGCGCAATGAGACGGGTACGGCTCATGGCAGGGCTGGCGGTATGCCTTTTGACCGCCGCGGGCCTCTTCGCGGCCTACCGGGCCGGGGCCTTCCTGCCCGGTTGGATCTCCTGGCAGGAGCGGCGGCTGGAGGGGACGGCGGGGGAGCCGGAGGCGATGGTCCTGGCGGACCGGACCCTCCAGGTCCTCGACGGAGAGGCCGTACTGTGGCAGACGGCGGAGGGAGTGCTGGTTCAGGATGCGCTGTGGTGCGACATTGACCGGGACGGCGGGCGGGAGCTGCTGCTCCTCTGCTGGCGGCGGGGGCGCTACGGCCCCAGCCGCCCCTTTTGGGAGGAGGAGAAAACCGACTGGGGCTGGTCCCAGCATATCTTCCTCTACCGGTGGACAGGGGAGACCATGCGCCCCCTCTGGATGGCCTCGGATGTGGGGCGGGAGGTGACCGGCTGGTCCTTCGATGAGACCCGACGCCTGACGCTCACCGACCGGGATGGGCAGGTCACCGCCTGGGATTGGGTGAGCTGGGGGCTCACCAATATCCCTCTGCCGCAGAGGACGGCTGGGGAGGGACCTTCAAAATGAACGGGGGCTTTCACGGCGGCAGCGCCGGCCGGAGATCGTGCCGCTCACCCCAAATCCGGCTCACAGAAAGCAGACGAAGGGCGCTCCTTTCAAAAAGGAGCGCCCTTCGGTATGCAGAAAAATCCGTCTGCGGCGGAAAAGAAATGTACCCAGGCGGCAGAAGCTATTTGGGCGTTACGCCAGCATCGCCTTGACGGTGTTCGTCCTTCTCTCGGAAATGGTCTCCAGCAGCTTCTCCGCAGCAGAGATCTGTTCTTCCAGCGCAAACACCTTTTCTGCGGTCTCGTTTTGAAGCTGGATATCCGGTACGGAAATGACGATCCCCTGGACCCGGTCGATGGATGCCCGATAGGACCGGGAAAAGCCCGCCTTTCTGCCCTCGATTTCCAGCAGATGCGCCAGGTAACGGGGGTTCACCTCTGAAGTTGCACAGCGCAGGACGCCGCAGTGGTCTGTGGGATAAAAGGCCGTCTGCGCGGGGAGGCAGCGGGTCATCCAGTCCCCGTCGATCCCCCAGAGGACAGACGGCGCAGAAAAATCTGAGAGCAGCAGCTTATCAATGTTCCCGAATGGTTCCATAACGTTGGCGCTGTATACGGGAATACTGCCCTCCGGCACGAGGTCGGTGTTCAGCACCCGCTTCCCGATGGAAATGCGGAATTTTTCCGTGTCGGCAAGGCTGAGCCGGCGTCTGGGGCCAGCGGCGTCCAGCGCGGCGAACAGGTCTTCGATCGCCTGCCGGCAGGTCTCGGCGCTTTGACGGGCAGCGCTATATTCTTTGTCGATCTTTGCGCACTCCTCGATGATCTGCTGCTGGACAGGCATCGGCGGCACAGGGATCTTTTTCTTTTGGACCATCGGCACGGTCAGCTGCGGGATCGTTTTTCCCGCCTTCTTAAAGCCGAGGACCGTCAGGATCTCATACAAATATGCCAGCTTGACCTTGCTCTCGTCCGGAGTCGCCACGATCAGACGCACCGCCGGATAGAAGGGGGCTTTCCGTATGGCGGTGTATCCAATGGTGCCCCGGGCGGAGATGGTCACGGAGTCCTTCTCGATGCGGGAAATGCTGGTGTATCCGTACAGCGCCTTGTCGCCGGTGCCGTTGGAATAGATCGGAACGGTGTTTGTGTCCGTTGGCTGCTCCGTCCAATTGTCCTGCGGGACATCGCCGCCTGCCGCCAGAAGCGGGCAGACCTCGCCCAAGGTGAGCAGCGGGTATTTTGTTTGGAGCATTTCCTCCTTTTCCACCCGCAGCCGAAGCTCCTTATTGAAGCTGACCCTGGAGAAATCGAGCATGTCCTTTGTGGGGACAACGGAGCCGTAGGCCTGCTGGGACTCGTCAAAGGAGGGTGTGAGGCCGTAAAAGGATTTCCTGATGGCGCTTACGATGGTGCCCTCCGCGGAGCGGTCGGAATCGTTGTACATCTTGCCGCCCGGCGCAGTGATCTGGATGCCTTCGTTTCCCTTCCGGTTGGACCAGTCGTATCCCAGAAACTCCTTCTGCTCCTTATTGTCGGAGGGGGCGGTGATGAGGACGGTGGTCTGCTGATACACGAGAGCGAAATAGAGCAGCTTTTCCCTTTCAATGGGGTGGGCGTATGCGTAGAATTTCTCCAAATATACGGCGGCCTGGTCCTCGGGACTCTTGTTCTGGTACGCCTTTGTCCGCTGAAGATTTTTCGCGTCGGAGGATTCGGCAAAGGCGGCCGTGTACATTCTGAAATAGTCCGTGGCCTCCAGCTCCTCGATCGAGGACGCCTTGTCCAGAAACGCCCGGTAGGGATCTTCCGGCATCCCGATCTGGACCAGATACGCCTCAAAGATATCCTGGTCCTTCCAGTCGGTGAGCGCGCCGCCGCTGAAGATGGCGTCTACGGAATCCCCGGCCAGGTCAAGGGGCTTGGGCGGTTCAAGAAACTTTTCAAGGAACATAACAACGGTGTTGGTCCCGGTGGCGCCAAAGGTCTTGGAGCCGAAGGCGGCGATGGCGCGGATGTAGAAATTTTGCAGAATCTGTTCTCTGGCCCCTATATAGCTGGCGCTGTCGTTGGAGAGGATGGAGCTGGGCAGGATGACTGCGGCCACACCCTGGGGCTTCAGCAGCTGCCCGATGCGCTCTACAAACAGCGTTTCGATCTCGCCGCCGTTCGATCCGATGCGGTCGAGCAGCGTGAAGCTGTTGTTCTTGAGGTGCAGATGCTGCTTGAAATCCTTTACGGAATACGGGGGATTTGCGACGAGGATATCGAAGACGCCGTTTTCGATCCCCTTGTCCGGTGCGTTTTCAAGGCCGTCTCCAAAGATGATGTTGCCTTCTCCGGCACCGTTCATGAAAAGAGAGATTTTCGCCACCCGGGCGAGACGGTAATCCTTTTCGATCCCGTAAATATGATCCTTTGCCCACGCGTTGTTCCCGTCCGATGGCACAAAGTGGTTGACGGCTTCGACGGCCTCAGTGAGGAAATGCCCCGCACCGCAGGCGTAGTCGATCACCTTCGGGTAGACGGTTCCCCGCTCCGACCGTACCATCCGGTCAAGGGGCAGGCTGTCCCAAATAAAACGGGTCATCGGCATCGGGGTGAAGAATTGCCCCTCATTCTGCTTGAACCCCTTGTTCAGCAGCTGCTCAAACAGGTCGCCGAGGAACTGGTGCCTGGAGGGGTATACGATCCTGTATTTTTCAAAGAGCTGCACCATTTCAACAAGGATCTTCCCGTTTTGGTAGAACAGCTCCTCATTATGAACATTTTTGAACGAAAAATCGTTATTGGAATAGAACTTCAGGATCCGGATCGTATTCCGGAGATCCTCCATGGCCTTTTCCCGCTTTGTGCCGGTGTAGGTGGAGAAGAGCCGTTCCGGATAATCGGCGGGGACATAGAAGATTTTTTCGCGCATGAATTTTTCCATGCCGTCGCGATGCAGCCGCTGAAGGCGGTCCTGCAGGGTCTCGTAGGTATCTGTGCCCTGCTTATACTGGAACTCGACCTCGTCGTCCTCTTCTTTGGTGCTCTCGTCCACCAGCTTGCAGATGAACAGGGCGATGAGGCGGTTGAATGCGTTTTCCTTGTCACTGACGTTGTTGTGCCGGAGGATCTCTTCAAATTTGTTGACGATCTTGTTGTCGGGGGAGAACTCCCGCAGATTCTTTTTCCGGAGCGGCTTCACGCCGATTTGATAGGCTGTGGAATCCTCCGAGAAAATGACGTCGTCGTGGACCCGGCTGGCATAGGTCTCCTTCCAGACCTCATGCTTTTCCGGCGTGGTATGGGCGTCGCGATACAGCTTTATGGACTTGTCCTTTTTTGCCAGGAGGACGAAGTTGGCGTCGTCGGAGCAGTCGATGGCCGGCGATTTATACACGATGCGGTCGTTCTTAAGGTCGGAGGCGTACAGGATCAGCCACCTGCAGGACTGCTCCTGCTGCCAATAGGAGAACAGCTGTGCGCCGTCGCTCATCGTATCGTTCAGGGCTTTGTCAAATTCACGTCCCCAGGTCTTGCATTCGATGATAAACAGCATCACGCCCGACGGATCGGTCACGCAGATATCGGCGCGGCCGCTCTTTGCAGCGTGGCCCAGATGCCACGGCTTTTCCAGTATGATGTGCTCCGGGCGGTACCCCTTGCTGAGAAGGCGGTCCACGCATTCAAACACAACGAAATTTTCCGGCGCGTCAAATCCGTTGTTGCGGTCTCCGCCTTTGATCTGAGAGGGATACAACAATTTGCATGCATCGAAATCTACCCGCATGGAGCAGTGGAAAGCGGGATACTGCTTCTCATATAAGCTGCCGTTTTCTGTAAAGCCCATTGCCTTTAATGCAGCTTTGAAATTACCAACCGTAATCATAATCAGAATGTTCCTCCGACTGTGTTCTTTGGGGCTATTGATACATGGGGAGCCGAGGGAGAGCGGCGGCCGGCCCCTGTCATCTCTCCGGGATCTGTTTCCTTCGGATCCCGCGCAATGTGCGATTTCCGCAATTTTTTATAGCTTGCATGCATACCGCAGCCTTTGCCAAATCCAGTGCCGCGTTGTTCCAATCATAGCAGACTGTGCCTTAAATATCAAACAAAAGTTATATACGGCGAATAAAGTCTGCTTTTCGAACATTTTTGGCAAAAAGCGGGCAAAAGCTCCGCGGCAATCCGCTCCTTCCAAAAGGCCTTCCGGGTCAGGCGCTCTGGGGATGAGGGCCCGGCAAAAATGGGTTGACCAAACTGCCGCATCTGCCGTATGTCCGCTTTCACGGCTTCTCCCATGGCCAGTATACGCCTCTTTTTGCATGATGCACAAGTACTTTTCTTGTTCAGGTGCGGAATTCTCGGCTATACTGAGACAACTGGATAGAGCCCTGCCGCGCAGTACGATGCACTGCGGAAAAGTGAGACTCCGCGCTGTGTACAGCATTTGTTTTGACCAGCCATCCGGAGTTGCTCCGATTGCCGGGAAACCTGGCGCGGTTTCTGAGCCTTGCCGAGCTGAACCCGGAAGAACTGGAGAAAATCCGCTATTGGAAAGCGCAAACAGTGGGAGAGATCTTGTTTCACCACTGGGATGCAAATTTAATCAAAACAATACCGCTCCGGGATGTTTCCGGGGCGGTATTACTACATCTGAGCGGTTCATTTATGCCGTTTTTGCTGAAATAATATAAATGAATCTGAACGGAATCAAGTTTACTTCATATAGCATAACTGTATCATTGGAAAAATGATGGAATTGAAATCGAATGAGGAACATGATGCGTACCTACTGGAAGGATCACCAAGTCGGAGATCATCCGGCAGTGCCCCGATATCAGCCAGATCACGGTGCAGCGCACCCTGGCCGACCTCAAGGAGCTGGAGAGGATGGTGTGATGGCGAGATTAGAAGATATTTGCAGTATTAACATGGGACAATCCCCTGAATCTTCCAGCTATAATGAAAACGGAGAAGGAGTGCCGTTTTTTCAGGGCAACGCAGATTTTGGCGAACTTCATCCGAAGGTTAGAGCTTGGTGCAATGCACCCACAAAAATTGCAGAGTGCGGCAATATTTTAATTTCTGTGCGTGCTCCGACAGGAGCACTGCATATTGCTGATAAACGATGCTGTATTGGTCGTGGACTTGCTGCATTAACCGTAGACGAGACAGTATGTAGCCCCAAATATTTATGGTATGGTCTTGAATGGATTAGTCCTCCTGAGCAATCGTTGCCTCGGCCGCCAGCAGGAGCAGATCCTGAAATGCGGTCCGCTGCTCCTCTGACATCTCCCGGGTCATGCGCTGAAAGCACACATCGATCTGCTCCCGCACGGAGGGGTAGGCCGCCCAGGCCCGCTGGGTAGGTTGAATATCATAGGTTCGTTTATCCTTCGGGTTGGTGGAACGCAGCAGAAAACCAGTTTCCTCCAGCTTGGTCACGGTCTTGGCGATTACACTCTTGTCCAGCCCCAGCCGCTTGGTGATCTCATCCTGGGTCAGGGAGCGGAAATCACAGACGATGAGGATGACCATAGCCTGGGCTGCGGTCAGCCCAAACTGAGCGCAGCTGTTGTTCAGCCAGATGTGAGACTTCCGGTATAGGATCGAAATTGCCTTGAACGGGCTGTCCATGATATTTTCCAAGCCCCCCGCCTCCTTTGCATGCTGCTGATATTATAGCGCGGCGGGGCGGGATTTGCAAATCCCGCCTGCGCCATTCTGAAAAATGGTGGCAACTGCAACTAATTATTGACGCGGCCGCCTGGGCGTGATATAGTAAGAAAGTGGCAGTTGCCACTATTTTTATTGCCCTGAGGGCAGAGGAGTTTTACTTGTATGGAAAATACAGAAAAGATCTGGAACAGGAGATTTATTCTACTATTCATCACCAATCTGCTGGTATTGGCAGCTTTTTACGCTTCCATCCCCATCATTCCGGTCTACTGCGGGGAGATCGGCATCACCGGCTCCAAGGTGGGCGTGGTCCTGACAGCCATGTCCGTGGCTACGGTGCTGTTCCGTCCTGTGGCGGGCTATCTGCTGGATAACTTCAACCGTTATCGCGTCTATCTGCTGTTTCTGGCCCTGTTCTGCCTGTCCTTCCCGGCGTTTCTGCTCTTTCCGGTGTTTGGGCTGCTGATCGTGGTGCGGCTCTATATGGGTGCGGTGTACTCGGTGTGCGCCTCCGCCACCATGACCATGGCCGGAGATGTGCTGCCGGCAGCCAAGATCACCGAGGGCATCAGCCGCTTTGCCTTCACCGTGTCCATCGGCATGGCGGTGGGCCCCTATGTGGGGCTGCAGGTCCAGAGCAACATGAGCAGCAGGGCCTCCTTCCTCACCATCTTCGGCATCACCGTGGTGGCCCTGATCTGTGTGTCCTGCTGCCGCCTGAAGTATCCCAAGGTGGAGCGGAAGAAGTTCTCCCTGAAGGAGTCCCTCTACGGTCCCGCCGCTCCCTTCATGCTGAACATGATGTTCCTAATGATCCCCTACGGCGCGGTGATCGCCTACTCCTCCATCCTGGCCCAGGAGAAGGACATCATGGGATATCTGCCCTACTTCTACATCTGCCTGGTGCTGGGGATGCTGCTGTCCAAAACCTCCACCCAGAAGGCCATTGACGCCGGGAAACACCGCCCCCTGGTCTACGCCAGTCTGGCGGTGCTGATCCTCACTATGATCAGCTTCCTGTTTTTGACTACCGGCGCCCACCTGCTGGCGGCCGGGTTCTTCTTCGGCCTGGGCTACGGCATTCTGCAGCCCCTGTTTCAGTCCTTCGTCACCGGCACCACCCCGGGACCCCAGCGGGGCGTGGCCAACTCCACCTACATGCTCTCTTACGACATCGGCATTGGCATCGGGTCTCTGCTTATGGGCTTCATGCAGGAGTCCATCGGTCTGACTGCCGGCTTTGCCCTGACCGCCGTCTTCTATGTGGTGGGTGGGATCGTGTATCTCACCCATGTGGACGGCTACTACCGGCGGCTCAGCGGCCGGCGGGCCTGAACCTGCGGAAAAGAAGGGATGTGTCGTGAAAGAAAACAAGAAGCGCTTTCTGCTGCTGTGGCTCTGCATGGTGCTGCTGGCGGGAGGGCTCCTGGCCCCCGGAGGAGGGGAGGCGGAGGCGGTGCAGGCCACCATGCGGGACGCGGTGTTCCATGGGAGGATCGGATCAGCCTCTTCGGCCTGGGCCTGGTCAATCCCGGGTACATCTCCTCCCTGGTGGTGACGGCGGAGCTGCAGGAGCGGATCACCTCCACCCACAGCGGTTCCGTCACCTCCGTCCAAAATGTGGGCACCATCGACGATGTGAGGAAAAAGGCCGAGGGCATGCG
>CALXDB010000049.1 GCA_944386955.1 uncultured Oscillospiraceae bacterium | reverse complement strand
GGTGTTGCAGTAGGGGCAGGTGGGGTACTTCTCCGGGTCGTAGAGATGGCCCCGCCCGCATTCGATCTGTGCCATGGAAAAACCTCCTTATCCGAAATCTCCATATTCCAGAAACTGTTTTCCGGTCAAAAGCCGGGATCAATGACCTCATTGCCCCGTCCCCGCAGCTCCAGGGTCTGCAGCCCGGTCAGGGCGGAGAGGGTACTGTAGTTGGTGATGGTCTCCTGATAGTTGGTAATGCTCAGGCTCCGAAGGCCGGTCAGATCCGCCAGGGGGCTGATATCCGTGACGGCATCCGTCAGCATATCCAGCTCCACCAGACTGCTCAGCCCCCGCAGAGGCTCCACGGAGGGAAAGTCTCCCCGGATATCCAGCGTACGCAGCTGGTGCAGCCCGGACAGCGGCGTCAGGTCGGACACCTCACAGGCCAGGTTCAAGCTCTGCAGCTGCGTGAGCCCCGCCAGGGGGGAGATGTCCACATAGACGTCCCGGGTGCCGCGATCAGAGATGGAGAACTCCTGGAGCATGGTCAGGTTTTTCATAAAGTCCAGGCTGTCGATCTCCTCAAAGCTGGCGAGATTGAGCACCCGCAGCTGCGTAAGCGCCCCCAAAGGAGACAGATCGGTGACCGAACCCATGTAGCTCTGGCTGGCGCTGCTCATATACAGCTCCTGCAGGCCGGTCAAGCTGGACAGGGGGGAAAGATCGGACAGAGAGGAGAGGTCGGACAGGTACAAATAGGTCAGATGCGTCAGACCGGACAGGGGCAACAGGTCCTTGATCCTCGTCAGTCCGTCCAGACTGAGGCGCTGCAGCTTGGTCATATTCTGCAGGCCGTCCAGGTTGTCAAGATCCATGGTCAGCTCATTCCCGCCGCACTGCAGCGTGAGTTCCACCAGATTGGTGAGATCCCGCAGGGGCTCCAGCGTGGTGACCGCCAGCTGTCCATAGAGATAGAGGCTGGTCATCTCCGTCATCCCCGACAGCGGGGACAGATCGGAGACCCGCCCCACCCGCATATTGAGATCCCGGAGCTTCGTCAGACCGGACAGCGGGGACAGGTCGCTGATGTCGCCATAGTTTCGTCCGGTGACGGAAACCTGCAGATAGACAAGCTCCGTGAGGGAGGACAGGGGCGACAGGTCCGTAAGGCCATAGCCCTCGGTCTGCAGGGTCAGCTCCTGCAGACCCGTCAGCGTGCTGAGGGCGGTCAAGTCCCCCACGTTGGGTCCCTCCACCCGGAGATATTCCAGATTGGTCAGCCCAGACAGGGGGGAGAGATCGGAAACCCCCACCTCCCACAGATCCAGTTCCGTCAGATTGGTCAGCCCGGACAGGCCCGAGAGGTCTGTCAGATCCGGACTGTCCGAAACGCGGACGTACTCCAAATTGGTCAAGCCGGAAATGGCGTCCAGATTGGTGATGCTGGACTGCTCGATCCGCAGCTGATCCAGATTGACCATATACTTCAAATCCTGAATATCCTCATCAGTGACATTCAAATTTTCCAGCTTCAGGGTGCGCAGATCCGTGGAATACTCCTCTCCCCGGATGGTGATGAAGGGCACCTCCGCCTCAATGAGAGGCCGGCGGTCGTCGTCGGAATCCCCGCCACTGCTATCCCCCCCGCCGGAGCCGCCGGTGAAGAGCGCAAGGCTGGCCACCAGGGCCACCACTGCCGCCGCCAGAACGCCGAAAAATACCGGTTTCTTCTTGATCTTGGCGACAAGGTCCTCCTTACTTACCGGAGCGGGGGCCGCCGGTGCTTGGCCCGGGACCTCCACCACCTGCTGGCTCTCAATAGCGTCCAAAAACTCCGCCGCAGACTGGAACCGGTCCTCCGGCTGGACGGCAAGGCCCTTCAAAATAGCCTTGTCCAGATACTCCGGGATCTCGATGCCAAGCTGGGAGATGGGCACCAGCTCGTCCTTGTCCAGCCGCTCCAGGCTCTCCGGGGGGAGATAGCCGGTGATGGCGGCATAGAAGCAGGCGGCGCAGGAATACACGTCGGTGTAGGGCCCCTGGCGGCTTCGGCGGATGTACTGCTCCTTGGGGGCGTAGCCCACCTTCAAAATGACGTCCAGGCTCTTGGACTTGTCGCCGATGGAGTACCGGGCGGAACCGAAGTCCAGGAGCTTCACCATGCCGTCCTTGGTGATATAGATGTTGTCGGGGGTCACGTCGCGGTGGATGAAGCCCTCCTGGTGGACCGCCGTCAGCGCCCGCAGCACCGGGATCATCACATTGCAGGCGTCCTCCACGCCGACCTTCCCGCCGTGGTTGGCAATGTAGGTCTTGAAGGAGATGCCCTCGATGTAGTCCATGACGAAATAGGACGTCTCGTTTTCGTCAAAGTAGCTGGTCACGCCGGCGATGTTGGGGTTTCCGATGAATTTGGCCAGGGTCCGGGCCTCCTCCATGAACCGTTCCGCCCCGTAGGTGAAGGCCTCGCTCTTGCTCTCCATGGCCACCGACACGGTGGTACCGATGCGGGTGGCGATGTCGTTGGGCATGAACTCCTTGATGGCCACCTTGGCGTTGAGCTGGGTGTCCAGGGCCAGATAGGTGATACCAAAGCCGCCCTGGCCCAGCACTCGGCCCACGATGTACCGGTCATTCAAAACCGTCCCCGCCCGGAGGGCTACGGGGAATTTTTTGACGTTTTCCTCCAGGTCAAAGCCGCAGTAGGGGCAGGGGCCCTCCCCCTCCGGCCGCTCCTGGAAGCAGTTGTAGCAGAGATTTCTTTCTCCCATTTCTGCCTTGTTCCTCCTCTCAACGCTTGATCAGGTTAGGTACATGCTCTACCGGGGACCAGTCCGTGATCTCCACGCTGCCATAGGCCCGGATGTCCGCCGTCTGCAGGTTGGTCAGCTCCCGCAGGGGGGACAGATCGGTGATGCTCCGGCTGTTGATGGTCAGCTCCCGGAGATTCTGGAGATTGGCCAGGGGACCGATATCCTTCAGCCCTGGATGGAGGCGATCCCCGTCGGTGCTCAGGTAGAGAACACGCAGGTTGGTGAGCTTCCCCATGGGGGTGATGTCGGTGGCGTTGACGCTGAGAGAGATCTCCAGATCGGTGAGGGCCGTCAGGTTTGCGAAAGCGCTCAGGTCTCCGGGGCCGTCGCTGTTGGGATAGTTTCCCATGAGGCTCAGGGACTGCAGCTTGGTGAGCTTCGCCAGGGGATCATAGCTGGTGACGCCGCCATAGAAGCGGAACTCTTTGAGCTCCGTCATATCAGAGATCCCGCTGAGGTCCAGATAGATCTCCGAGTCCTTCAGGGAGGGCAGGGTAAGGATCTGTATCCGGGTCAGGCCCCTGAGGGCGTCCGTATCGGTGTAGACAGCGTCGCTGCCGTTGAGCCGCAGCTCCTGGAGGTTGGTGAGCCCCGCCAGAGGCCCCAGATCCTGGATGCCGTCGGTGTACAGGGTCAGGCGCTCCAGCCTGGTCAGCGTGCTGAGGGGGCTGAGATCGGGGGTGTAATAGGCCCCCATCAGCATCAGCGACTTCAAATTGGTGAGGGTGCTCAGAGGGGACAGGTCGTCCACGGCCCCCACCATGACGCTCAGCTCCTCCAGATTAGTGAGGGCGCTGAGGGGCGAGAGGTCGGTGACGAGCCCGGAGGAACTGCTGCTCCAGCTGCCGTCATAGTTCAGATAGGCGAGGCTGGTCAGGGAGCTGAGGGGCGAGAGATCGGTGATCTGGGAGGCCGGGGGCAGGGTGAGGTATCGCAGCTTTGTGAGACCGGACAGGGGGCTGAGGTCGCTGATCCGGGCATTGGCGCCGCTGTTGCCGCCGCCGCCCAGCCGCAGCTCCTCCAGATTGGTGAGCCCCGCCAGGGGGGTGAGATCCTCCAGATCATTGCCGTGGACGCCCAGGGAACGCAGCTCTGTCAGTCCCGCCAAGGGGGTGAGGTCGGTGATCTGGTTGTTCCCCAGGCCGAGACTGGTGAGGTTGACCATATACTTCAAATCCTGGATGTCGGCGTCGGTGAGATTCCGGTTCTCCAGATTCAGCTCCCGCTGATCGGTGGAGTAGGTCTCCCCGGCGATGGTGATGGAGGGCACCGCCGACTGCTTCAGGGGCGCGCCATCGTCCCGGCCGCCGCTTCCATCACTGCCAGCGGGCGTTCCGCCACCAAAGAAAAGGCTGAGACAGGCAACCAAAACCACCACCGCAGCCGCGGCTCCGCCCAGGATGGCAAATTTCTTCTTTCCACCGGGCGCTGGTGCGGAGGCGGGGGGCGATGAGGCGGGCACTTCCACCACCTGCTGGGTTTCGATGGCCTCCAAAAACTCCTGGGCACTCTGGAACCGGTCCTCCGGCTGGACGGCAAGGCCCTTCAAGATGGCCTTGTCCAGGTACTCCGGGATGTCGATGCCCAGAGCGGAGATGGGCTGGAGCTCGTCCTTGTCCAGCCGCTCCAGGCTCTCCGGAGGGAGATAGCCTGTGATGGCCGCGTAGAAGCAGGCGGCACAGGAGTACACGTCGGTGTAAGGGCCCTGGCGGCTGCGGCGGATGTACTGCTCTTTTGGAGCATACCCCACCTTCAAAATCACGTCAAGGCTTTTCGATTTATCGCCGATGGAGTACCGGGCGGAGCCGAAGTCCAGCAGTTTGACGATGCCGTCCTTCGTGATATAGATGTTGTCCGGGGTAACGTCACGGTGGATGAACCCCTCGGTGTGAACGGCGGTCAAGGCTCTTAAAACCGGGATCATCACATTGCAGGCATCCTCCACGCTGACCTTCCCGCCGTGATTGGCGATATAGGTCTTAAAGGAGATGCCCTCGATGTAGTCCATGACAAAGTAGGACGTGTCGTTCTCATCAAAGCAGTCCGACACGCCTGCGATGTTGGGATTGCCGATGAACTTCGCCAGGGTCCGGGCCTCCTCCTGGAACCGCTCCGCTCCGTAGGAAAAGGCCTCCGTCTTGCTCTCCGCCATGACGGATACGGTGGTGCCGTCCACACGGGTAGCCAGCTCTCCCGGCATGAACTCCTTGACGGCCATTTTGGCCTCTAATTTGGTGTCCCAGGCCAGATAAGTGATGCCGAAGCCGCCCTGTCCCAGCACCCGGCCTACAATGTACCGGTTGTTCAGCATCGTTCCCGCCCGCAGGGCTACCGGGAACTTTTTTACATTCTCCTCCAGGTCAAAGCCGCAGTAAGGACATGGTCCCCCTCCCTCCGGGATATCCTGAAAACAGTTGTAGCAGAGGATTCCCATATCTCATTTGCTCCCTTCTCTGCCCCGATAGCGGACCCTCCCGGCTCACGATGTGGGCCGGGAGGGACAATATATTTCGCCAAATGACAAATTTCTTTTATTTAATTGTATGATACCTTTAATTTTACTATCCGTCAATACGATGCAGTTTGCATATCCTTTTGCAGATTCGGTAGTTCCTCCTCCAGCAGGAGATGCACCGCTTCCACAATACTTGCATCGCTGAGGGAGTCCAGAGAGACCGCCGTCACCGGTTCTCCAGCGAAATGCTCTGTCTCCGATGGGCAGAGCAGAAGACATGCTGTCGGCCCTCGGGCTGCGGCGCTGCGGACCCACCCGGCCAGCGGGCTGTCCGGTTCCCATGACTCACACACCACGAACACCGCACCGCTCTCCGGCAGCGGAGGCAAATCCTCCGCACCGCCGCCGCTGTAGTAATGGCAGGCCACCTGGCCGGAGTAGCGGCACAGCACATCCCCCAAACAGCAGTTCAGCGCCCGCCGGAATCCCACAAAGTCCTCCTGCCGATAAAAGGGCATGTAGACCTGGACCCGCTTTTGCACCTCCTGCCGAAGCCTGGGAATCACCGCCGAATTGCCGTACAACCGCAGTGCCTTCCGCCCCAAAACATGAAGGGATCTGGTCTGCCGCTGCCATGTCATAGGCGTAGCCCCCGCCCGGAGCGCCGCCATCCGCCGCTTCATGGTCAGGATCCGGACCACCGACTGATCCAGACGCTCCTCGGAGATCTGCCCGTCCTCTACCATGCGGTAGATCTGCTCGTATAGCTGCAGCTGCCGCCGGGTGTCGTAGCCGAACACCAACAGATCCACATCTGCCCGGATGGCGTTTCGGACGATGCTCTCTGCCGACAGCGCGGGCACGTCGTCCAGACTCTGGATGGCATCGGTGGCAATGACCCCGTCGTATCCCAGCTCCTCCCGCAAATAGCGGCACACATCCTGGTAGTCCCCGGTAAAATAGCTGCCGCCCCGAATGTTCTGGAGATAGTTCCCCACCACGATGGCGTCCGCCCCCGCCGCGATGGCCGCTTGGAAGGGACGGATGTGCTCCGGCTGAAAGCTGCTCTTTCCCCGAATGGCCACAAAATGCCCCCTTTGATACAGCGTGGAGCAGGCTCCCATTCCCGGGAAATGCTTAGCGGCGCAGCCGATGCCGGAGGTGTGCATCCCCCGGATCAAAGCCTGCCCTACCGAGGCGATCCGCTCACTATCATCGGAGAGGCTGCGCTGGCAGATGGAAAAAGCGTTTTGGGCATTGGGCAGATCCAAAATGGGAGCCCAGTTAAAGTTCAGCCCCAGATCCGCCAGTTGGGCTCCCAGTACCCGCCCGGCCAGATAGGCGTCGGCCGGGTCTCCCATGCGCCCCACCGCTCTGGCGGAGGGGATGGACACGTTGTAAAGGCCGAAGCGCAGTACCTCTCCCCCCTCATAGGTCCCCGAGAGCAGCGGCTCCGCCCCGGTGTTCTCCCGAATGGCCGCCTGCAGGTCCCGGCAGAAATGGCGCATATAGTCCGGATTGACATAATTCAAATTATAAAGGTAAACGGAGCCGAACCGAAACTCCTCCAGCATCCGGGCTGTCTCCGGCTCCAGGGACAGGCCGTGGAGGCTGACGGCAAACATCTGCCCGATCTTCTGGGCCAGGGTCATGGATCCCGGCGACAACATTGGTACGCTCATATCCAGTCCTCCCTGCTGCTCCAGCCAATGAGATTGGACAGCATGCTGGCCACCCCCCTGTGGAACAGGGAGGGATAAGGCAGCGTATCCAGGTCATATCCCTCCTCCTCCAGGCTCATGGCCTGGAGCCGGTCCGCCAGGCGGAGCGGCAGCGTAGGGTCGGAGAGATCCAGCACCACCAGATCCACATCGAAGAGCAGGCGCAGCATCCCGCTGAGCCGAAGGACCCGGCTGCAGATCGCGCTGCAGGAGATCTCCCTGGTCCCCCGCAGCGTCTCCTCCAAAGACCGGACCGCCGGCAGCTGCCTCCAGCCGCAGCCCAGAAGACCGGAGGCTCCCAGCAGCGGCTGTCCGTTGCTGAGCACCGCTCCGTAAATAGACGGCCCCAAATGGAGATAGCAGCAATTCTGATACCGCTCATGGTAGATATACTTGTTCATCCCCCAAAGCGCCGCAAAGGATGCCCGCTGCACCAGCACCGGGTACCCTGCCCCGGCAAAATAGCGGTGGAAACGCTCCGCCAGACTCTCTTCATACAGCAGGTCCTCCACCGCCAGACCCAGTGCCAGCCAGTCGATTCCCTCCCGCCTGATCTGCTCCCCCACCCGCTCCAAAGCCTCCGGCGTGAGCACCGGATCGCCCTCAGACATGCGTCGATATTCCCGTACATTCCCGCAGCAGTCACAGACAGCCAGGGAGGAAACGCCGCCGCAGGTGTGGACGCAGACGACAGAAAAGGCCTCATGGTTCAGCTCGATATAGATGGGCCGCCGCCCGCCGCTGGAGTGGCCGATCCCCACCTCCCGGATCAGATTCCGCCGGAGGAGATCGGCGCAGAGCTTGGTCACCAGCGCCGGACTGAAGCCGGAGATGTGGGCCAGTTCTTTTCGGGAGATGCGGGGATTCTGACGGATGATGTCCAAAATAACGGCGGAGCTGTTACGGGGCGGAAAGGCCCCTCCTCCCCGCCGAGAAGAGGAAAAGGGTACTTGGTGCATTGTCTCACCTCATTCACACGCAATAGAACGAAAACAAAAACGGAGGAGACGCGAGCGCGTCTCCTCCAAAGAATACCACACTTTTTTCCGCCTGACAAATGGGAGCGCTCCGTCCCCGCCGATCCATCCGGCGCCGCAGGCGGTTCACATGCCCTTCTTCTTCAGCACATACCCCATGAAGTTCAGCATCAGCTTGGCGGCAGTCATACCGGTGACGCCGGTGGGATCATAAGGGGGCGCCACCTCCACAAAGTCGTAGCCGATGACCTCGCCACGCTTGCAGGCCTTCTCCACGATCTCGTCCACCTCGTCGAAGGTGAGGCCGCCGGGGTTGGGGGTGCCGGCGCCGGGGGCCACGGAGGCGTCCAGACCATCGATATCGATAGTGATGTAGTACTTCTCCCCCTCCGGCAGATAAGACAGTGCCTCGTCAATGCCCATCTTCCGCAGCTGGCGGGGAGAGATCAGTTTGGAGCCGTAGGCCTTGGCATCGTCAAAGTCACACTTGCGGCTGCTGCCGATGCCGTGGATGCCGATCTGCACCATCTTGTCCACATAGGGCAGCTCCGACACCCGGCGCATGGGGCTGCCGTTGCCGTAACGCTGGCCGGAGCGGGCATCGGCCCAGTCCAGATGGGAGTCGATGTGGAGGATGTGGATCTTGTCGTAGCAGTCCAGGGCCCGGACCACGGGGATGGTGACGGCGTGGTCGCCGCCCATGATGACGGGAATCGCCCCCTTCTCCACGATCTTCCGCACCGCGATCTCCGCATTCTCAAAGCACTGCTCCAGATCGCCGTGGATCATGTCCACGTCGCCGCAGTCCACGATTTTGCACTGGGGACCCAGGAACACGTCGTCCCGCTCAAAGTCATAGCCGCCGCTGCCAAAGGCGTAGAGCATGGACTCGGTGCGGATGCCCCGGGGACCGAGACGGGTACCGGTACGGTACTGGATGGACAGGTCGTAGGGGATGCCCAGCACGGCGATGTGGGCATCCAGCTGCTCCAGATCGGTGCAGATGGGGAATTTGCCGAAAGAGGGGATCCCCACGAAGGGGAGGCCCAGCTGATAGCGCTCATAAGGCTCCTGACGCTTGTAATCCATGGAATGGTTCCTCCTTGTACTGTATCTCGCGCAGTGCGCGGATGGATGATGTCTCTACTGGGAGAACGGTCATTTTTCCTTCTTCCCCTGCCAGCACTCCGCCGCCTGGGACAGATCCAGTTGGGGCACGTTGGAGACCTGGAAGGTGGGCTCCTCCACCCCGGCCTTCTGCTGGGCCTCGTACTCCTTCATCACCTGAATGGAGATCTTGCCCAGGAAGATCAGAGCGATCATATTGACCACTGCCAACGTACCGCCGAAGAGGTCCGCCAGATCCCATACGATGCTCAGACCGGACACAGAGCCCCAGAAGAGCATGAGGATGAAGCAGACGCGATAGGCCTGGCGGAACTTGTCGCTGCGCATGATAAAGGCCAGGTTGGACTCGCCGTAGAAGTAATTGGAAATCAGCGAAGTAAAGCAGAAAAGGAACATCACTACTGCAATAAAGCTGCTGGCCCAGTCGCCCACCAGAGAGGAGAAGGACAGCTGTACCAGCTGCACCCCCTCCAGGGTGGAGTTTGCGTACTCCCCGGCGGTGCACACCACCAGAGCGGTAGCGGAGCAGACCAGGATGGTGTCCACATAGATGGCAAAGGCCTGGATCAGGCCCTGCTTGGCAGGGTGGGTGGTAAAGGCGGCGGCGGAAGCCTGGGGAGAGTCGCCCTGACCGGCGCCGTTGGAAAATACACCCCGCTTAACGCCCTGGATAATAGCAGCGCCCAACGTACCGCCGGCTACTGCATCCAGTCCAAACGCGCCTTTGAAAATGGAGGCGAACATTCCGGGCAGACGATCGTAGTTGAGAATCAAAATGATCAGAGAGAGGAGCAGATATGCGATAGCCATAAAGGGAACGACGGCTTCACTGAACTTTCCGATCCGCTTAACGCCGCCGAAGATAATAGCCGCTGCCAGCGCGCAGATCACCACCGCCATGATGACGGGACTGACAGAGAAGGCCGCATCCCATGCCTGGGCAATGGTGTTGGCCTGGAGGGCCGCCAGCGCGAAGCCGAAGGAGAGGATCATACACACAGCAAAGATGATACCCATCCAGCGCTTCCGCAGCCCCTTCTCCATATAGTAGGCGGGACCTCCACGGAATCCGCCCTTTTCGTCGTGTTCCTTGAACAGCTGCGCCAGCGTGTTCTCAATAAAGCTGGTGCCGGCGCCCAGCAGACCGATGATCCACATCCAAAACACCGCGCCGGGGCCGCCGGCCACAATGGCCAGGGCCACGCCCGCCACGTTTCCGGTGCCGATGCAGCCGCCGCAGGCAATGCACAGCGCCTGGAAGGGACTGATGGCGTCCGTGTCGCTGCTGGAGACCTTCTTCTTCCCGCCCCGGCCCGTCACCAGGCGGATCATCTCCCCCAAGTGACGGAATTGCACGAACCGGGTGCGGATGGCGAAGGACACGCCTAAGCCGAGGGCCAAAATCAGGATCAAATAGGACCAAATAACCGTATTGCCTGCGTCAATGATGCTCTGCAGCACCTGCATGACTTTTTCTCCAAACCCCATGAATACACCTCTTTCTCACTCTGCATCAGACTGCATCTACCAGCGACGAAAAAGATGGCGGCCACCTATCTATATCAACAAAATACACAATGCCGCAGTTTTTATCAAGAAATTAGTAAATTTATACGCGATAAAATTATATTCGATTAATTCAAAGAGTGAATTAATCGGAGGGGGCCGGCGGTTTTTTCGGACATGCGGCCGTAAAAAGAAAAAGCGCCGCCCGGAGAGGATGCTCCTCTCCGGGCGGCGTATGAGATTGCAGCGGGCTTCCACTCAGACCGTAGGATACTCGCCGTCCCACAGCACCTTGCGGAACTTCATGGGATCGGTGTTGCCCTCGGTAGAGAACAGCAGCACCTGGCTGAACCGATCCAGCCCCAGATAATCCCGCAGATCCTTGTACTCGTCAGTCTCCATGATGGCGGCAATAAGGCCCATACCAACAGCGCCGGACTCGCCGGAAATCACAGTGGGATCGCCCTTCACAGGCACGCCCAGCATCCGCATGCCCCGGGCACTGACCCAATCGGGGCAGGAGACGAAGGCGGACACATGGTTGCGGAGGATATCCCAGGAGATGATGTTGGGCTCGCCGCAGGCGAGGCCCGCCATAATGGTCTTCAGGTCCCCATCCACGATCCGCGGATTGCCGTCGCCGGCCTTCGCCCCCTGATAGAGGCAATCGGCGGCCTGGGCCTCCATCACTACGAACTTGGGAGGATCGTTGGGGAAGAGGTTGGAAAAGTAACCCACCACCGCGCCGGCAAGACTGCCCACGCCGGCCTGAACGAAAACGTGAGTGGGCCGGTTCACACCGATCTGCCGCAGCTGCTCTCCAGCCTCGCAGGCCATGGTGCCGTAGCCCTGCATGATCCAGGTGGGGATCTCCTCATATCCCTCCCAGGCAGTGTCCTGCACCACCACACCGTGCTTGGTAACGGCGGCCTCGGCGGCGGCCATGCGGACACACTCGTCGTAGTTGACCTCCTCGATGGTCACCTTGGCCCCTTCCTTGGCGATGTTCTCAAACCGGGCCTGACTGCTGCCCTTGGGCATATGGACAACAGCCTTCTGCCCCAGCTTGTGAGCGGCCCAGGCCACGCCGCGGCCGTGGTTGCCGTCGGTGGCGGTGAAGAAGGTGGCGTGGCCGAACTCCTCCTCCAGCTCTTTGCTGGTGAGGTAGTCATAGGTCATCTCCGCCACATGCTTGTCCATCTGATGGGCGATGTACCGGGCCATGGCGAAGGAACCGCCCAGCACCTTAAAGGCGTTGAGACCGAAGCGGTAGGACTCGTCCTTTACATAGAGACCGCCCAGCCCCAAATAGTTGGCCATGCCGTCCAGCCGAGCCAGCGGCGTGACGGAATACTGCGGAAAACTGCTGTGGAAATACCGGGCCTTGGCCACCTCATGCAGGGCCATGATGGGCAGGTTCTTGTCCTCGCTGGCGGGCATGTGGTTGTCGATCCACCGGATTGCGTCTTTCATGTGTCGTCTCCCTCGTACAAAATATTTTTGTTATGCAAATTTTTTGTTTGGTCCTGTGGCCATCATATCACAACGCGGTAGGAAGTCAAGGGAATTTACAAAAAATCTTTTTTTCACCCGCCTTTCGTTCCGCCTCAGTAGCTGCTGATCTCCAGAGAGGCGTCGTCCTCCCCCTTTTCAATGGAGCGGATCACCACATAATACTGCAGGTCCTGATTCACCTTCACCAGCACCCGGTCCCCCGCCCGGCGGCCCAGGAGGGCTTTTCCTACCGGGGACTCCTTGCTGATGAGACCCTTCAGGGCGTCCTGGCGCAGGGTGGTCACCAGCCGGATGGTCTGCTCTCTTCCCAGCTTCTCGTTGAAGATCACAAGGGTGTCGAATAGCCCCGCCACGTCCGCCCCGCTTTCGGCGGAGATCACATGGGCAGTACGGATCATATTCTGAAGATATCGGATTCGACTCTCGTTGCGGTTCTTCTCCTGCTTGGCTACCTTATATTCATAGTTCTCGCTGAGGTCGCCGAAAGCCCGGGCAGTCTGTACGTCCTCAATGAGCTTGGGGCGCAGCTCCCGGATGCGGCGGTCCAGCTCCTCCTGCATCTTTTGGATGTCCACCTGGGTCAGCTCGTCGTGCATGGGATCCCTTCCTTTCTTTGAGGTCACTGTATCACGGCGGCGGAGAAAAAGCAACCCTCTCCTCCGCCGGTATTTTCTTTTCCGCCCATCGACATGGGCGGCCACCGGAGGTATAATAGAAAAAAATAGTCGGGAGGTCCCTCTATGTCTCTTTTTCTCTGTCCCATCTGCGGCGCGCCCCTTACCAGGGAGGCGCAGGTCTACCAGTGCCCCGGCGGCCACAGCTACGACGTGGCCCGGGAGGGATATGTCCACCTCCTCCCCGCCAACCGCAAGCACTCCCGCCAGCCCGGGGACGACCGGGACATGGTGGCCGCCCGGTCCCGCTTCCTCGGCGGCGGGTGGTACGGCCACCTGCTGGAGACCCTCCGGGACCTGGCCCTGCGGTATGCCCCCGGGGAGACGGTGTTCCTGGACGCGGGCTGCGGCGAGGGATACTACACCGCCGGGGTGACGGAGGCCCTGGAGGCGGCGGGCCGCACGGTCCGCAGCGCCGGGGTGGACTTGTCCAAGTACGCCCTGAAAAAGGCCGCCCGGCGAAGCCGGGAGACGGAGTTCGCCGTGGCCTCGGTATACCACCTGCCGGTGGCTGACGCCGCAGCAGATCTGCTGCTGGACTGCTTTGCCCCTCTGGCAGCGGAGGAGTACCGGCGGGTTGTGAAGCCCGGCGGGGTATTCCTCTATGTGGTCCCCGCCCCCCAGCATCTGATGGAGATGAAGGATGTGCTCTACGAGAATCCCTATGAGAACCCGGAGCAACAGGTGGCTTACGGAGGCTTTTCTTATCTCGACGTGGTACCGGCGGAGCAGGTCCTCCGGTTGGAAGATCCCCAGGCCATTCAGGATCTGCTGGGCATGACCCCCTACGCCTGGAAAACCCCCCAGGCGGGACTGGAGCGGCTGGCGGCCCTGGAGGCCCTCACTGTCACCGCCGCCTTCCGTATCCATGTATTTCGCCGGGAAGCGGACTGACTGCCATACACAGCAGAAAAACGCCCGCCGCGAAAATTCGCGGCGGGCGTTTTTCTGATTTTCAAAGAAGCAGCTCAGCCGATGCCGCCCTCGTAGACGAATCCCAGAATGAACACGATGATGGCCAGGGGTACATAGACGTACCGGGCCAAGGCGCCAAACCAGCTGCCCAGAGGCTTTTTCCTGCCCAGCTGCAGCTCGCCCCTGATCTCCTTCCAGCCCAGTACATAGTAAATGGAGATGGCCCCCAGCAGTGCGCCGAAAGGCACCACGATGATGGTAATGAAGTCCATCCAGCTGCTCACCATATCGCCGTTTTCAATGAAGAGGCCCACCCCCAGGACCACCACGCCGCACAGGATGGTGGCCACCGGGCGAGACAGATTGAAGCGGCTCTGGAGAGACTCGCACACCGCCTCGAACATGTTGATGAGGCTGGTAATACCGGCAAAGAAGACGGAAACGAAGAAGAAAACGGCAAAGACCCGGCTCATGGGCATCTGCTCAAAGACCTTCGGCAGAGTGACGAACATGAGGGAGGGCCCCCGGTACGGAGCGATGCCGGAGGCGAAAACGGCGGGCAGGATGGC
>CALXDB010000048.1 GCA_944386955.1 uncultured Oscillospiraceae bacterium | reverse complement strand
TTCTTGCCTCCTTAATATTCGCAGTGGTTGAGGGCGCCCCAGAGCTTCTTAGCTTCCTCGAGAATGTGGGCGTTGACGGCCTCCTCGTCGATGCCCTGGAGCTCCCGGTCGAGCATCAGGACTTTACCGTTGCCGATGGTGGTCTGGCACTGGCGGCCGGTCATGCCGAAGATCATATGGCCGTCGATGTTGGCGTCGGAGAAGGGGGTGAAGGGCTTGTAATCCATGACGATCACGTCGGCGGCGGCGCCGGGAGCCAGCTTCCCGAGAGACACCCCGAAGTACTTCTCGCCGATGATGGGGTTGTTCTTGAAGAGCATGTCGGTGACCTCGCACCAGGCCACGTTGGGCAGGCAGGCGTTGTGGCGCTGAATGGTCAGAGCCACCTTCAGGCTCTCCAGCATGTCGTTGGTGTAGGCGTCGGTGCCGAGACCTACGGTGATGCCCCGCTTCATCAGCTGCAGGATGGGGGAGCAGCCCACGGCGTTGCCCATGTTGCTCTCGGGGTTGTTGACGGTCATGGTGCCGGTCTCCTGGATGATCTCCATCTCGGCGGTGTTCACATGGATGCAGTGGCCCAGAATGGTCTTGGGACCCAGAATGCCGTGATCCTGGAGCCGCTGGACAGGGCGGCGGCCATAGTTCTGGAGGCTGTCATACACATCGTTCATGCCCTCGGAGACATGGATGTGGAAGCCGGTGCGGCCGTTGTTGGCCTCCACCATCCGCTCGAAGGTCTTGTCGGAAATGGTGAAGAGGGCGTGCCCGCCGAACATGGCGGCCAGCATATCACTGGGGTTCTTCTCGCAGTAGGTAATAAAGTCGGCGTTCTCCTGGATGGCCTGGAGGCACTTCTCCTCACCGTCACGGTCGCTGACCTCATAGCACAGGCAGGAGCGGATGCCGAACTTCTTGGCGCTCTCGGCGATCTCCATGAGGGAGCCGGGGATCTCGCAGAAGGAGGCGTGGTGATCGAAGATGGTGGTGACGCCCTGCTTGATGCAGTCCAGATACAGCGCGTCGGCGCTGGCCCGGGTGCCCTTCAGCGTCAGATGGCGGTCGATGTTCCACCAGGTGCCCTCCAGCACTTCCAGGAAGTTGGTGGGGTTGTTGCCCACGATGGAGAGGCCGCGGGCCAGGGCAGAGTAGATGTGGGTGTGGGCGTTCACCAGGCCGGGCATAATAACGCCCCCTTTGGCGTCAATAAACTCCGCCTGGGGGTACTTCGCCTTCAGGTCGGCAGTGGCGCCGACCTCTACGATCTTGGAACCGTCAATCACGACACCGCCGTCAGGGAGGTAGGGGAGGGCGCTGTCACGGGTGATCAGCTTACCGTTTGCCAAAAGATACATAGTGAATCCTCCTGTTATAAAGTAGATGGCTGCCTCCTCTCCCGATGCTTCCCGGATAAGAAAAAATGTTTCAAATCCAGGGGTCGGATTTGAAACACTCGAGCAACAGCAGGAGTGATAGTTGCAGCCCGTGCGCACAGCACTTCGTTACAGCTACCATTCTTAGATTGTGATTTTATTATAAATCAACGGCCGTCAAAATGCAACGGTGTTGTTCAAAGAAACAATCTGGGAACCTGACAAATTTTTAGCAAGCTTTTTGTGCAAGTTAGCGATAGGGGGCGAGGACGCCGGAAAAAGCTGGAGAAATTTGCAAATCCGGGAAAAGGACATTGCGCGGCAGGGAAGGCGCGGGGTATACTGAGGAGGAGAAAAAGCGGGAAGGAGGCGGCACGAATGGAGCGAAGCGGATGGCCGGCAGTGACGGCAGTGGAGCTGGACGGCTATGACCGGGGGAAAACGGAGGCGGCGGTGGAGCGGATCTTTGCTGCCTGGCCGGGGGCGGAGAAGCTCAGCCGGGAAACCAAGGTGACCATCAAGCCCAATCTCCTCATGGCCCGGTCCCCGGAGCAGGCCACCACCACCCACCCGGCGGTGGTTTCGGCGGTGGCGGCGGCTCTACGGCGGCGGGGGGTGGAGGACATCACCGTGGCAGACTCCCCGGGCGGACCCTACACGGCGGCGGCTCTGGGTCGGATCTACCGCGCCTGCGGCATGGAGGGGATCGAGGGGGTCACGCTGAACCTGGATACTACCTGGGGCAGCCGGAAGGCCAAGGAAGGGAGCCTTGCGGAGGAGTTCCATTTGATCCGTCCTATTTTGGAGGCGGATGTGGTGATTTCCGTAGGAAAGCTGAAGACCCACGGCATGACCACCCTCAGCGGTGGAGTCAAGAATCTGTTTGGCTGCGTGCCGGGGCTTCAAAAGCCGGAGCTTCATTACCGGTATCCCACTCTGGACGCCTTCTGTCAAATGCTGGTGGACCTGGCGGAGACGGTTTCGCCGGACCTCACCATTGTGGATGCGGTGACGGCCATGGAGGGCAATGGGCCCTCCGGTGGGAGTCCCCGGCAGGTGGGACTGCTGGCGGGAAGTACGTCGCCTTTTGTTCTGGACCTGATGCTGGCGGACCTCATTGGACTGCGGGTGGAGGATGTGGCTACTCTGCGCCACAGCCTGCGGCGGGGACTGATCCCCAAAACCGCATCGGAATTACAGATAGACGGTGATGAATATAAGCAGATCTCCGACTTCCAGATGCCGGATTCCAAGGCTCTGGATTTCAGTGATCACATGCCTCTGCCGGTACGGCCGCTGATCCGCTGGCTGCGGCGGCGGGTGACGCCACGGCCGGTGATCCGCACCGCCCGGTGCGTGGGGTGCGGGAAGTGTGCGGAGAGCTGCCCGGCCCATACTATTGCGGTGCGGGAGGGGAAGGCGGTCATCGACTACAGCCGGTGTATCTCCTGTTTCTGCTGCCACGAGATGTGCCCGGTACGGGCCATCGAAATGGGAAGAAAGTGGGGGAAGCGGTCAGCGGAAGGTTGACCGCTTCCTGGCTTTTTGGTGTTCTGACGGAGTTCTTTCCTTCTGTTTTGGTCGACGGTGTACCGTTTGGTGTTAGTGCCTCCGGCGGCCTACTTTTCTCGTCAAAGAAAAGTAGGCAAAAGTTGACTTAGAACCCCGCAGCGTTAAGAAAACATGCCGGTGGCATGTTTTTAGCGTAGGCCGAGGAGCTATGCTCCGAGGAGGGAACCACGCAGGAGCAGGGGCTTTCAAATTTTATGGTTCTAAGGACTCCTTTGTTTCCTTATACTGTTTGTCCTGATGCTCTATTGGGGTTTTATACCGCTGACGCTGCAGCGGGGTGACTGCGCTCTCCTCCTTCCGCGCTTCGGCGCGCTGCCTTGGTGGTTGTTGGGGCCATCCAAATTACACCACAATCAGCCTTCCCCCTTTGGGGAAAGGTGGCGCGCAGCGCCGGATGGGGGTACCCAAGAGCAGTAGGCTTTCTTCTCTCGATGCCCGATACCGCCCGCGCCCTCATCCGTCCCCTTCGGGGACACCTTCCCCCAGCGGGGGAAGGCTTAGTAAGCGGCAGACGAAAGAACCAGCGTCAACTCACCAGGGGAGCGCGCCGAAGCGCGGAGAAAGAAGGACCATGACACGTCCACGGAGCGTCGGATGCAACAGGAGCGAAATAGTCAGGGGGGACTATCGTTCCACGTCAGGATAGGAATTCTTAGAACCATAAAATTTGAAAGCCCCTGCTCCTGCGTGGTTCCCTCCTCGGAGCATAGCTCCTCGGCCTACGCTAAAAACATGCCACCGGCATGTTTTCTTAACGCTGCGGGGTTCTAAGCCAACTTTTGGTGACTTTTCTTTGGCGAGAAAAGTCACCCGCCGGAGGCATAACACCAAGCAGTACACCGTCGGCCAAAATAGGAGGAAAAAGCCTCGTCAGAACACCAAAAGAGCCCCAAAGCCCAGCTTTCTGAAAGACAAAAACATCGGCAGAGGCTTCCCACCCCTGCCGATGCTTTCTGTTTTTCTTTACTTGGTGCCAAAGATGCGGTCGCCGGCGTCGCCGAGGCCAGGGACGATGTAGCCGTGCTCGTTGAGGTGGTCGTCCAGGGCGCCGCAGTAGATCTCCACGTCCGGGTGCTCCTTCTGGAGCCGCTCCACCCCCTCCGGGGCGGCCAGCAGCACCATCAGCTTGATGTTCTTGCAGCCGTACTCCTTCATAAACCCGATGGCCGCCGCGGCGCTGCCGCCGGTGGCCAGCATGGGGTCCACGATCAGCACGTCCCGCTCGGCGATATCCTTGGGCATCTTGCAGAAGTACTTCACCGGCTCCAGAGTCTCCTCATCCCGGTACAGGCCGATGTGGCCCACCCGGGCGGAGGGCACCAGCCGCAAAACGCCGTCCACCAGACCGAGACCGGCCCGCAGAATGGGCACAACCGCGAACTTCTTGCCCTTCAGGGCAGGGGCCATGGTCTTGCAGATGGGGGTCTCCACCTCCCGCTCCATCAGGGGCAGGTCCCGGGTGGCCTCGTAGGTGATAAGCATGCCGATCTCGCTGACCAGCTCCCGGAAATCCTTGGTGGAGGTGTTCTTGTCCCGCAGCAGCGTCAGCTTGTGGGCCACCAGGGGGTGGTCCACCACATGAAAGGTCTTGGTGTTCATATCGGTCGTCCTCCGTTGTGAAATAGAATATAAAATAAGGTGGTTGTGAATGCTGTGAAACAAGGACATCAGGCCTCCTGGCTCCCCAGCCGCGCCAGTCGCTCCCGCTCCGCCTGGCTCAGGCGGAGATAGACCGGGGTGAGCTCCTGGGCGGTGCAGGTCCGGCCCTCCAAAGCCAGCCGCTCCCCCACAAGCCCTACACCCACCGCGCTCTGGAGCAGCAGGTGACCGGGGGCCAGGGTGCAGGAGAAGCCCTTTCCGGAAAGATAATCGGCGCAGAGCCGCGCCCCATCGCCCACCACGGTGTAGTGGGTCTCAAAATCCAACTCCGCCGCCAGATCTCCAAGAGCAATGGCCCGGTCCGGCGCCAGGCGGGCAAGACCGTCTCCGCAGCGGAACACGGCGCTGTACACCTGCTGCCGCCGGGCGTCCATAGCGCAGATCACTGTGCAGGGGAAGGCGGCCAGGGGGGCCGCCATGGCTTCCAGCGTGGATACGGCTACGCAGGGCTTGTCCGCCGCCCAGGCGAGGCCCTTTACCGCCGCGATCCCGATGCGGAGACCGGTGAAAGACCCGGGGCCTGCCGCCACGGCGATGGCGTCCATGTCTGAGAGGGCCATTTCACTGTTTTGCAGCATAGCCTCCATCATGGGCATGAGAGTGCGGCTGTGGGTGAGGCCGGTAGCCTGAAAGGCGGAGGCCACCGGGGCCCCGTCCCGAATGACGGCGCAGGAGGCGGCCTTGGCGGACGTCTCAAGGGCGAGAATGGTCATAGGGCACCTCCTGTGGTGATGATCCGCCAGTCTTCGCGGTCCGGATGGCGGCGGATATCCACCCGGATAGTCTCCGGAGGCAGAGCGCCGGCGATGCGCTCGCTCCACTCCACCAGGCATACCCCGCCGCGGCTGAGATAGTCCTCCCAGCCGATGTCGAAGAGGTCGTCCTCCCCGCCGAGGCGGTACATGTCGAAGTGGAAGAGGGGGAGGGGACCGTCGTACTCGTTGACGATGGTGAAGGTAGGGCTGGTGACCCGGCCCTTACAGCCCAGTCCCGCAGCCACGCCGCGGGCAAAGGCGGTCTTACCCGCCCCCAGGTCGCCGAAGCAGGCCACTACATCTCCTCTGGAGAGGGCCTTTGCAAAGGCCCGGCCCGCCGCCTCCGTCTCGGCGGCGGAATGGGTGATGGTTTCCATAAGCATTCCTCTTTGCTGTTTTCTAAAAAAGCAGTATACCACAGATCCCCTTTGGAAGGAAGAGGCGCGGGGAGAAAAAACGGGAAATTTCCGGGATATCCCAGGGGAGGTTTACAGAAAATGGTTTGTGTGCTATACTTTCAATGATTACCCAAAAAAGGAGCGCACGGTGTGAACTCATTGTCTGACACCCTGAAATATATCTGGCGCAAGGCGGACCTGGTGCTGTTGGGGATCATCGGCGTAACCACGCTGTATGGTCTGGTGCTGGTGGCCAGCGCCACCAACTACACGGAGAGCCACCGGGACGTGATCGTCCAGGCGGTGGCAGCCATTTTGGGCGTGGCAGCCTATTTCTTTTTCTCCGTGGTGGATGTGGAGCATTTTTCCGAAAAATGGCAGTGGTTTTTTGCCTTCGACGTGCTCTTCATCCTCCTTCTGCTGACGCCTCTCGGCGTGGAGAAGTACGGCAACCGGGCCTGGCTGAACGCCTCCTGGATGCCCACCAGCATCCAGCCCGCCGAGGTGGTAAAGCTGACCTACACCATCCTGCTGGCCAAGCAGGTGGCCTGGTTCCGGGAGAACCGGAGGATGCGGGGCCTTGACTCCCTCCTCTGGCCGGCGGCCCACGCCGGGTTCATGTTTGCCCTTATCGTGGCGGTGTCCTCCGATGCGGGAAGCGCCCTGGTGTATCTGGTGATCTACGCGGGAATGGTCTTCGCGGCGGGGCTGCCCTGGTACTGGTTCGCGGCGGGCTTCGGCGCGGCGGGGGCGGGGATCACCGCCCTGGTGGTGCTGGACAAGGTGCCCAGCCACATGGTGGAACGGTTCAAGGTGCTGCTGGACCACAGCTACGACCCTGAGGGGGTGGGCTGGCAGCAGACCAGGGGGCTGATGGCACTGGGCAGCGGCGGCGTGTTCGGCCAGGGGCTCTTCAACGGGGTACAGACCCAGTCGGGAAACTCCGCCTCGCTGCCGGAGCGGCAGACGGACTTCATCTTCTGCGTGGCGGGAGAGGAGCTTGGCATGGTGGGGTGCCTTGTCATCATTCTGCTGGAGGCCCTCATCATCTACCGCTGCTTCCGCACCGCCCGGATGGCCCGCAGTACCATGGAGTCCCTGGTGTGCGTGGGCTTTGCCACCATGCTTATGTTCCAGACCATCGAAAACGTGGGGATGTGCCTGTTCGTTATGCCGGTCATCGGCCTGACTCTGCCCTTTTTCAGCAGCGGCGGCAGCTCCATTTTGACCCTGTACGCCGCCATGGGCATCGTCAGCGGCATCCGAAAACGGGTGCTGCCGGAGTGGCTGCGCAACTGAATCTGTTTAGCCCCCGGCAGAAACACTGCCGGGGCTTTTTGCTCCTGCTGGCCGTATCTGCGGCGTAAAAAACAGGAGCCTCCGGGATCATATTGATCCCGGAGGCTCCTGCTCCAGAGGTGGTGGTGTGGACCCAGCGCTTATGCAGAAGCCTGAGCGCTGTTGTCGGGCAGATCCACCACCTTCACTTTGTGGTGGACATGGGGCAGAAAGATGTTCAATACGTCAGAGGTCTCCAAGCGCAGGGTACCGGTGTTTTTGCAGGGATGGCAGCCGATGTGCTCCTTGCTGTAAAGCTCCCGGTCCAAAAGCAGCTGCACCTTGTTCTCGTGGTCGTTCATCAGCGCCAGGATGGAGGCGGACCCGGGGGTCACCCCCAAAAGCTCCTCCATCTTCTCTGCCGAGCCGAAGCTGAGGCGGGCTGACTGGATCTGCGCGGACAGGTCCTTGGTCTTGAAGGCCTTGGAGGCCGGCATGCACAGCAGATAAAATTGAGTCTGCTGCCGGTTGGTCAGAAACAGGTTCTTGCAGACCCGTACGCAGAGGGCCTCGCTGATCTCACGGCAGTCCTCCATGGTATCCGCCGGCTCATGCTCCACCCGCTCGTAGGGGATGTGCAGCTGCTCCAAAAGCTGGAAGGTGGCCTGCTCCATCGGGGAGCGCTGGTCTGTGGGAGGGGTGGTGTAGATCTGGGAAATGGTCATACTCTCACTCTCTTTCGTCGTCCGTGGTCAGATGGCGCGCAGCGCCAGGGATTAGTGCAGCAGGGCTTCCCCTGCGGTGTAGATGTCTCCGGCCCCTACGGTGAGGATCAGGTCCCCCGGCCGGGCCAGCTTGCGGAGGGTCTCCGTCACCTCCGGCAGAGTGGCGCAGTAGACAGCCCCGGGGATCTCCGCCGCCAGGTCCTTGGAGGAGATGCCGATGGTGTTCTGTTCCCGGGCGGCGTAGATCTCCGCCAGCACCACCACATCCGCCCGCTTCAGCTCCTCCACGAACTGGGAAAAGAGGGCCTTGGTCCGGGAGTAGGTGTGAGGTTGAAAGGCACAGATGATCCGCTGGTATCCAAGCCCCTTGGACATGTTCAAAAGCATGTGCAGTTCGCCGGGGTGGTGGGCATAGTCGTCGTAAATCTTGGCGCCGCAGTATTCGCCCTTGTACTCAAAGCGGCGGCCTGCCCCGGTGAAGGTGGCAAGCCCCTTCTCCACCGCCTGGGCAGGGAGCCCCAGTACATAGGCTGCCGCCGCGGCCGCCAGGGCGTTGAGAATGTTGTGCTCGCCGCCCACCTGCAGCTCCACATGGGCGTAGTGGGCTCCGTGGATCACCACATCGAAGGCGGGCAGGCCGTTGGTGTAGGTAATATGCTCGGCTTTGCAGTCCGCATCGGCGCGGACGGCGAAGGTGAAGAGAGACAGGCCTGCCAAAGCCTCCATGGTGTTTTTGTCGTCGGCGTTGGCCACCACTGTGCCCCCCGGGGGCACCAGCTGAGCAAAGCGCCGGAAGGAATGCTGGACATCCTCAAGATCCTTGAAAAAGTCCAGGTGGTCCGCCTCCACATTCAGCACCACCGCCACGGTGGGGAAGAAGTGGAGGAAGGAGTTGCAGTACTCGCAGGATTCCAGTATAATGGTGTCACCGCCGCCTACCCGATAGCCGCTGTGGAGAAGAGGCAGGGTGCCGCCGATCATCACCGTGGGGTCCGCCTGGGCCGCCATAAAGACGTGGGTGGCCATGGAGGTAGTGGTGGTCTTCCCGTGGGTGCCGGCAATGCAGAGGGCATTGCGATAGCCCTGCATGATGGCCCCCCAGGCTTCCGCCCGCTCAAAGACGGGGATACCGGCGGCGTGGGCCGCAGCGATCTCCGGATTATCGTCGTGGACGGCGGCGGTGCGGACCAGGAACTCCGCGCCCTGGATATTTTCGGCCCGGTGTCCGATGATGACCTGGATGCCGAGAGACCGCAGACGAATCACGGTGGGGCTCTCCTGCATATCGCTGCCGTGGACCTGAAGGCCCATGGAGTGGAGTACCTCCGCCAGGGGAGACATAGAGACGCCCCCGATGCCGCACAGGTGGACCCGGCAGCCGGGGCGGATAAAATCGCGAATGTTGGAAGGCATGTGTGTTCCTCCAAAAACGTCGTTTTTTCGCCGGTACTTGTGAAAATCTGACTAAAATATTATAATCGATTCTGCAGGCTTATGCAAGAAACAAGGGCGCACAAACCTGCCGATTCTGAAAAGTATATCCGCCGCTATTTTGTCCATATTACAGTAAAATCATCCCAGGAGGTAGCCTCATGTCCCCAGAAATTCCAGCAGAAGTGAAAAGAATTTTGAAAGTCCTCCGCAGCGCGGGTCGTGAGGCCTGGTGTGTAGGCGGCTGCGTACGGGATCTGCTGTTGGGCCGGACGCCTCAGGACTGGGATGTGGCCACCTCCGCCCTGCCGGAGGAGGTGCTGGACCTCTTCGCTCCCGGGACGGTACCCACGGGGCTGCGCCACGGCACCGTCACGGTGCTGACGGAGGGGGGCGGCGTGGAGGTGACCACCTACCGCCTGGACGGGCCCTATCAGGACTGCCGCCACCCGGAGGAGGTGACCTTCACCCGGTCCCTCACCGAGGACCTTCAGCGGCGGGACTTCACCATCAACGCTATGGCCATGGACGGGGAAGGGAACCTGTCGGACCCCTTCGGGGGCCGGGAGGATCTTCAGTTGGAGCTGCTCCGGTGCGTGGGGGACCCGGACCGTCGGCTGACGGAGGACGCCTTGCGGATTCTCCGGTGCCTCCGGTTCTCCGCCACGCTCTCCTTCGCCATTGACACCGACACCGAGGCGGCCCTCCGCCGCCACAAGGACCTCCTCCGCCAGATCGCCATGGAGCGGGTGCGGGAGGAGCTGACCAAGCTCCTCCTGGGCCCGGCGGCGGACCAGGTGCTGCTGGAGTACGCCGACGTAGTGGGGGTGGTGCTGCCGGAGATCCTGCCGGCGGTGGGCTTTGACCAGCGCAACCGCCACCACTGCTTCGACGTATGGGAGCACAGTGTCCGGGCCGTGGCGGCGGCGAAAAAGGACCCCATCGTCCGCTGGACTCTGCTGCTCCACGACCTTGGCAAGCCGGAAACCTTTACAGTGGATGAGGCGGGCGTGGGCCACTTCTACGACCACGGCCGCCGCAGCGAGACCATCGCCCGGGAGATCTGTGAGCGTCTGCGGATGGACCGGGACAGCCGGGAGGCTATCTGCCGCCTGGTGCGGCTCCACGACGCCCCCATCACCATGACGGAGAAGGGCATCCGCCGGATGCTGCGGAAGCTGGGGGAGGAGGACTTCCGCAGGCTTTTGCAGGTGAAGCGGGGGGACAACCTGGCCCAGCACCCGGCCTATCTCGACCGCCAGAAGTGGATCGACCAGGTGGAGGAGATGCTGGAGGTGGTACTGCGGGAGGACCAGTGCTTCTCCCTGCGGCAGTTGGCTGTAAAGGGAAATGACCTGCTGGCCCTTGGCCTGCATGGGAAAGCGGTGGGGGACATGCTGGATCTCCTGCTCGACCAGGTGGTAGAGGGAAAGGTTTCCAACCACCGGGAGCTGCTGCTGGAGCTGGCGGCGGAGGAGATCCAAAAGGAGGACAAGCCATGACGTATTTAGGGGCCCACCTCTCCAGCGCCGGTGGGTTTTACAAGATGGGCCGGGCGGCGGTGGGGATCAATGCCAACACCTTCGCCTTTTTCTGCCGCAATCCACGGGGCTCCAAGGCCAAGGCGGTGGACCCGGCGGACCTTGGAAAGCTGCGGGAGCTGATGGAGGAGGAAAAGTTCGGGCCGGTGGTGGCCCACGCCCCCTACATCATGAACCCCTGCTCCAGGGATGAGGGCATCCGGGCCCTGGCGGCGGAGATGATGGCGGGGGACCTGCGGCTCATGGAGTACCTGCCGGGGAACTACTACAACTTCCATCCCGGCAGCCATGTGGGCCAAGGGACGGAGGCGGGCTGCCGGATGATCGCGGACATGCTCAACGCCGTCTTACGGCCGGACCAACAGACGGTGGTGCTGCTGGAGACCATGGCAGGGAAGGGCAGTGAGATCGGCGGGACCTTTGAGGAGCTGCGGCAGATTCTGGACAGGGTGGCGCTTCAGGACAAGGTGGGCATATGTATGGACACCTGCCATGTGTCCGACGCCGGGTACGACGTGAAGGACCATCTGGACGATGTGCTGGAGGAGTTTGACCGGGTGATCGGTCTGGAGCGGCTGAAGGCCTGCCACATTAACGACAGCATGAATCCTCTGGGGGCCCGGAAGGACCGCCATGCCCCCATCGGAGAGGGGACCCTGGGGCTGGAGGGGATCGTCCGCTTCATCATCCACCCGAGGCTCCGGCATCTGCCCTTCATCCTGGAGACCCCTCACGACACCCCGGGCCATGGGCGGGAGATCGCCCTTTTGCGGCAGGCCATTGGAGAGCGGTGAACGCCTTCCCCAGGATATGCGCGGTGGAGAGAAAATGCGCCCGCCGCAAAGGGAAATCATAGAAAAGGCCCCTGCCCGGTTTCTGAACCGGGCAGGGGCCTTACTGTATGGACGGGGTGCGGCTCAGTCCGCCAGACCCCGGTAGAGGAAGGTGACGATCTGACCCCGGGTGCAGGTGGAATCTGGGGCGAAGGTGGTATCGGTGACGCCGGAGGTGATCTCCTCCTCCACGGCCCAGGCCACCGCCTGGGCATAGGCGGCGTTCTCCGCTACATCGGTGAAAGCGGTGCTGCCGGTGAAAGGCTTGCCCGCCAGGGTCCACAGATAAGTCACCGTGGCGCTGCGGGTGCAGGGGGCGCTGCCGTTGAAGGTGTCGCCGATCACCAGTCCGTTCTCGTAGGCCCAGACGGCGGCGTCAGCGTACCAGGCATTGACGGCCACGTCAGTGAAGGGATTCCCACCGGCGGGAGCGGGGGAGCCCTGGGCACGCCACAGGAAGGTGAGGATTTGGGCAGTCGTGCAGGTGCTGTTGGGGGAGAAAGTGGTGTCGGTGGTGCCAGTGGTGATCCCTTTCTCCACAGCCCAGGTCACAGGCTCAGCATACCAGGCGTTGACGGCCACATCGGTGAAACTGGAGGAGGAGGGAGAAAGCTCCTCCGAATTGGAATCAAAAGTAAAAAAGATATCGTTGATACCGTCTGCCACGATTTCATAGAGCATGTCAGGGGTGTCCCACGCCTCTTTTGTCACCTCCCAGGGCTGGCTGATGCAGCCGCCGTCCGTCATGGTATAGATGCCGTCGGTCAGCGTAAAGGTCAGGAGACTGGGCACAAGGTCGCTGTTCTCCAAGGAAATCCTGCCGCCGCTGTCTGGGAAATAGTAGACGGTGACGGTCTTCTCCACCACGGAGGGAACCCCGTTGTCGTCATATTCCACGATGGAGAGAGTCTTGCCTGTCTGCCGGACCACACCATAGAGGGCCACGCCGTTGATGTTGATGGTGACGTTAGCCATGGCAGGGACGGCCAGAGACAGGGACAGGAGCAGGGACAACAGAAGCGCTGGGAGCTTTTTCATAGGGGGGACCTCGCTTTCCAAAGATTTTTCCCCTCTATTCTACAGAAAAAGCCAGGGTAGAACAATATGCGCCCTGCATCGGATTCCGGAAAATCTCACTCCTCCAGCAGGGGGAGGAGCTCCGGGAGGGAGCGGATCTCGTAGTCGATGCGGAGGTCCTCCGGCCGGGGCCTGCCGGTGTGGTTGAGCCAGCAGCAGGGGAGGCCGGCGTTGTTGGCTCCCCGGATGTCGCTGGAGAGGGAGTCCCCGATGACGAGGCAGTCCTCCGGCTTCGCCCCGGGGATGTGGGCTAAGACATAATCGAAATACGCCTTCTCCGGCTTGCCGCAGCCCACCGCCTCGGAGATAAAAAAGTCCTGGAAGCAGGGGGTGATAGGGGAGCTGGCGAACCGGGTGCGCTGGACGGACTCCACGGCGTTGGTGACGATGTAGAGCCGCCGCTTCTCCGCCAGCGTCCGGCACACCGGCAGGGCGTCGGGAAAGAGAACGGCGCTGGTCGCCAGCATACGGAGGTGGGTCCGGTTCATCTGCTCCGCATCGCCTTCCCGGCCGGATCGGGCGAGGTAGCGGCGAAACCGCTCCACCAGCAGAAACTCCTTGGTGCACATCCCGGCGTTGAAGTCCTCCCACAGCTCGCCATTGCACCGGTGGTAGAGGGCGTAGCCCTCCTCGGTGAAGGGGAGACCCGCCTCCCGGCAGACCTCCTGAAAGGCTGCCCGCTCGGCGGCGGGAAAGTCGAAAAGGGTGTTGTCTGCGTCAAAAAGCAAAATGGGGTAGCGCATGGTGCCTCCTCTCCCGGCTCACAGGTCCGTGTACTTGTCCTTCCGGCCCCGGGCCTTCTCCAGGGGGTATTTCTCCCCGTTGCGCCGGAGCTTCTCCAGAATGATCTCGTCCAGGTCCAGATCCAGCCGGTCCGCCAGGGAGATGGCGTACATCAGAACGTCCGCCAGCTCCTCCCGCAGCTCCGGCAGCTTGTCCCGGCATTCCAGATCGCTCCCGCTCCACTGAAAGACCTCCAGCAGCTCCGCCGCCTCCAGGCTCAGAGAAATGGCCAGGTCCTTGGGGGTGTGGTACTGCTTCCAGTCCCGTTCGTCCCGGAAGGCCAGCACCTTGTCGATGGTTTCCTGCCGCATGGCAGTTCCTCCTTGTAAAGAAACACGGCGTGACAATCGTCACGCCGTGTTCGTTTCTTGAGATCTTAAGACCAAAGTCCTCAGATGGACTTGTCCTCCACATACAGCTCGCGGACCGCGTTGGGATCGGCGGCGGGCTTGGCAGCGGGGGCGGCAGGAGCAGCGGCGGGCTCGTCGTGAGGACCGTCGCGCCAGGCCAGGAACTTGGGGGCAACCTGGGGGAACAGGGCCAGGCTCAGCACGTCCTCCTCGCTCTTGGCAATGTCCTTGAACTCCTCCTTGTACTTCTCCAGCTCGGGCTCCAGCAGATCGGCGGGACGGCAGGTGATGACCTCCTCCGGCTTGATGCCGGCCTTGGCACGGACCGCCTCGTTGACCTTGCCGGGCAGAGCGCCGTACTCGCCCTTCAGCACAGCACGGGACTCCTTGGTGAAGGTCTTGTACCGCTCGCCCAGGATCACGTTCATGACGGCCTGGGTGCCCACGATCTGGGAGGAGGGGGTGACCAGCGGGGGATAGCCGTAGTCCTCACGGACGCGGGGGATCTCCGCCAGCACGTCGTAGTATTTGTCCTCCTTGCCGGCCTGCTTCAGCTGGCTGATGAGGTTGGACAGCATGCCGCCGGGCACCTGATAGAGCAGGGTGTTGGTGTCCACGTTCAGCACCTTGGGATCCAGAGCACCGGTGTCCTTCAGACGCTGGGCCACCTTCCGGAAGTGGACGGCGGCGTCGCTCATCTTACCGAGGTCCAGACCGGTGTCGCGGACAGTGCCCTTCAGAGTGGCCACGAGAGACTCGGTGGCGGGCTGGGCAGTACCATTGGCCAGGGGGCTCAGAGCGGTATCCACGATGTCT
>CALXDB010000047.1 GCA_944386955.1 uncultured Oscillospiraceae bacterium | reverse complement strand
CCTGGCAGAGGCGATCGTCGCCCAGGAGGCCGCCATGGAGGCCCCGGAGGTCCTGGCGGCGGCCTATATCGACCCCGAGAAGGGGGTGGAGACGGCGGAGGAGGCCCTCCAGGGGGCCAGCGACATCATCGCAGAGACCATCTCCGACGACGCCGCCCTCCGGAAGGCCCTGCGGGAGCTCCTTTGGCGGCAGGCCTCTCTCCGGTCTATTGCCGCCAAGGAGGAGGACAGCGTCTACCGCCTCTACTATGATTTCACCCAGCCGGTGAAGAACCTCCAGGGCCACCAGATCCTGGCCATCAACCGGGGTGAGCGGGAGGAATTCTTGAAGGTGTCCGTGGAAATGGACCGGGAGGCCGCCCTGGTGCATCTGCGCCGCCGGGTGGTCCGGCCAGGCTCCCCTGCCATGGATTTCGTCCGTTCCGCCGCTGAGGACGCTTACGACCGTCTCCTCTTCCCCTCCCTGGAGCGGGAGATCCGCTCCGCCCTTACCGAACAGTCAGACGAGGGCGCCATCGGCCAGTTTGCTTTGAACTTAAAACCCCTCCTCATGCAGCCCCCGGTGAAGGGCCATGTGACCATGGGTCTGGACCCCGGCTACCGGATGGGCTGCAAGGTGGCGGTGGTGGACGCCACCGGCAAGGTGCTGGACACGGCGGTGGTGTACCCCACCCACGGCCAGCGGCAGAAGGAGGAGGCCATCCAGCGCCTCAGCCGCATGATCCGCTCCCACGGCGTCACCCACATCGCCATCGGCAACGGCACCGCCTCCCGGGAGACGGAGCAGATGACGGTGGAGCTGATCCGCCAGGTGGGAGGCGGCGTCAGCTACATGATCGTCAGCGAGGCGGGGGCCAGCGTCTACTCCGCCAGCAAGCTGGCGGCGGAGGAGTTCCCGGAGTACGACGTAAATCTCCGCAGTGCCGTGTCCATCGCCCGGCGGCTCCAGGACCCCCTGGCGGAGCTGGTGAAGATCGACCCCAAGGCCATCGGCGTGGGCCAGTATCAGCACGACATGCCCCCCAAGCGGCTGGACGAGGCCCTCAGCGCCGTGGTGGAGGACTGCGTCAACGCGGTGGGAGTGGATGTGAACACCGCCTCCCCCTCCCTTTTGCAGCAGGTAGCGGGCCTCACCGCCGCCACGGCCAAGAACATCGTGAAATACCGGGAGGAGAACGGCCCCTTCACCTCCCGCAAGCAGATTTTGAAGGTGCCCAAGGTGGGCCCCAAGGCCTTTGAGCAGTGCGCCGGATTTTTGCGGGTACCGGAGAGCAAAAACGTGCTGGACAACACCGCCGTCCACCCGGAGAGCTACGCCGCGGCGGAGAAGCTCCTCACCCTCACCGGCCACACCGCCGCCCAGGCGGCGGCAGGAAAGCTGGGAGATCTCAGCCGTGCCATCGAAGCCGCCGGAGCAGAGCAGCTGGCGGAGCAGTGCGGCGTGGGGGTGCCCACCTTGCTGGATGTGGCCCGGGAGCTCCAGAAGCCGGGCCGGGACCCCAGAGACGAGCTGCCGCCCCCCATCCTCCGCACCGATGTGCTGGAGATCAAGGACCTGAAGCCGGGAATGGTCCTCACCGGTACGGTGCGCAACGTCATCGACTTTGGAGCCTTCGTGGACATCGGCGTCCACCAGGACGGCCTGGTCCACATCTCTCAGGTGAGCAAAAAATTTATCCGCCACCCCTCCGAGGCGGTATCCGTAGGGGATATCGTGAAGGTCGTGGTGCTGGAGGTAGACGAGAAGAAAAAGCGCATCAGCCTCTCCATGAAGCAGGTCCCCTGAGCCCGGTATACAAAAGGACCGCCGCGAGCAGCTCGCGGCGGTCCTTTTTCTCATCTCATAAAGGGAGTCTTGAGCGGGATGGCTCAGCAGCCGGCCAGCTCCTTGGCCTTCTGGGCGGCGGAAGCGGCATCCTCGGTGTAGGCGTCGGCGCCGATCTCGTCGGCAAAGGCCTGGGTGATGGGGGCGCCGCCCACCATGACCTTGATCTGGCTGCGGAAGGGAGCGGCATTCAGAGCGGCCACGGTCTCCTTCAGGGAGGGCATGGTGGTGGTCAGCAGAGCGGAGCAGGCCACGATCTTGGTGTCGGGGTTGGCCTCGTAGGTCTCCACAAACTTCTCCTTGGGAACGTCCACGCCCAGGTCGATGACCTCGAAGCCGGCGCTCTCCATCATCATAGCCACCAGGTTCTTGCCGATGTCGTGCAGGTCGCCAGCCACGGTGCCGATGATGATCTTGCCGGCGGCGTTGGCCTCGCCGGAAGCCAGGTGGGGCTTCAGCACATCCACGCCCTTCTTCATGGCGCGGGCGGCAACCAGCATCTCGGGAACGAAGATCTCGCCGGCCTTGAACTTGGCGCCGACGGAATCCATGGCGGCGATCATGCCCTCATTGAGGATGGCGGTAGGATCGCAGCCCGCATCCAGAGCCTCCTGCACAGCAGCGGGGACCTTCTTGGCCTTACCGGCCTCAACAGCGGCGTATACTTCCTGAATTTTCTCGTTGGACATTGTGCGCTACCTCCTTAAAATTATAGAAAACGTCTTTGTGTTTGCTCTTTGTGAAAGCGGGTCGCTTACAGCAGGCCCTGGCGATGGGCGGAGATGTAATTCATGCAGTCCTCGTCCTGCTCCTTCAGCAGCTCCACGGCGTACATCAGGCCCAGCATGTCCTTGTTGGTGGGGTCAACAATGGCGCTGTCCATGCCGGCGTTCATGGCGAGGGCCATGAAGGCCATGTTCAGCGGCTTGCGGAAGCCGGGGAAGCCGAAGGAGATGTTGCTCAGGCCGCTGGTGATGTGGATCTCGGGATAGCGGCTCTTGATCTGCTTGCAGCACTCGGAGAACAGGGTGAAGGCCTCCTGGTTGGTGGCGGCAGCTTCTACCAGGGGATCGATGTACAGGCGATTGGGAGCGATGCCGTACTGCTCGGCCTTGGCCATGATCTTGTCAAAGACCTGCATCCGGTCCTCCACGCTCTTGGGGATGCCGCTCTCGCACAAAAGGGCGATGCAGCCCCAGTCGGTATCGGCAATAGCGGGGAAAACGATGTCAGTCTTGACCACGCCGTCAGCGTCCTTCTCCATGGACACGGAGTTGACGATGCCGGGACGGCTGCAGAACTTGAAGGCCTCGGCGCAGACAGCGGCACTTGGGCTGTCCACCGCGATAGCCACATGCTCCAGCTCCTCGGGAATGGCAGCCTCCACCTCCTCGATCATCCACTTCAGGGTCTCCACCTCCACGGAGGGGTCAGTGGAAGCGCACACGTCGATGTACAGGGGAACAGGCTCCTCAAAGTAATCCTCATCCTGGGCGGCCATGGCCTGGGCGCGGGCACGCTGGCGGATGAACTCCGCGTCACGCTCCGCAATTGCCTTTGCCACCGCGGGGATGGCGCCATTGAGTTTCTCACCGATGATGATCAATGAAAAGACACCTCCTTGTTTTTTGTTGGAAACGACGAAAAATTGGGGTATTTTTATCCGATACTTGCATTATATCTCAAAATCCGCTTAATTTGAATCCCGCAACCTATTGACAAATTGCTCCTTTATTTCCTACAATATGTATGAAGAGCCTGAAAGATAGGAGGAATACGACCTTGCTGCTGAGTCCCGCTCTGCTCTATCGGGAGCTTTCCGCCGTATATCCCGTGGTATCCGGGTCCAATATGTCTCTGGAGCCCACCCTGGGTCGGCCCGTCTTTTTGACGGAGGGGGAGCCGCCCCTCCCTGGAAGATTATACATTTTATCGAAGGAGGACTGCGCCACCTACAGTATGCCGCCGCTGCCGGGCACGCTGTTCCTCATTGTGGGGATGGGAGGCCGCCTGACGCCCCCCAACCAGATCCAGGTGGACGCCCCATCGGTGGGGGAAGTGTACAACCTGGTCCAGCGGATCTTCGACCGGTATGACGCATGGCGGGGGGAGCTGGGGGAGTCCCGGCTCCAGGGCCAGTCCATCCAGGCGCTGCTGGAACTGTCCTACCCCATCCTTCGCCACCCCCTGGTGGTGGTGGGCATGGACTTCTCCATCATCGCCTCGGTCCACGGGGAGGCAGTGGAGATGGTACGGGGCGTCTTCGGTTCCACCGACAGCACCTATTCCGTGGTCACTTCCCTGAAGCAGAATGAGGAGTACCACGCCGTACGGGATCTGGACGGATATTTCTATTACCACGCGGAGTACGACGGAGCCAACTGCCTGTGTGTCAATATCAAAAAGTATGAGCAGACGACCTACCGCCTTTTGATGATCGACACGGACAACCGTCAGGATCTGACGGATGGCTTTCTGCTGGAAATTTTGGCAGGAATGGTGGAGCACGCCCTGCTGCACAACACTTCCCCCCTGGCTGTGAAGGATCAGGCCATCCGCACGGTGCTCCATACCGCCATCAGCGACCGCACCGCCGACTATGTCACCGTCAGCCAGCGGCTGGAGGCCAGCGGCTGGCACAGCAGCCACGACTACCTCTGCATCGTGCTGCAGCTGTCCTATCTGGACCAGAAAAATCTGACGGTCCACGCCATCTGCAGCTACATTGAGAACATCCTCTCCGGCTCCTGCGCCTTTCAGTTCAAGGACGACATCGCCGTTTTTGTGGACCTGACCCTCAGCTCCATGTCTCTCACCGACATCTCCGCCCGGCTCAGCTGCTTTGTCCGGGACAGTCTTCTGAAGGCCGGGTACAGCCGGGTGCTGCTGGGCCATTTCAATCTCCGGCGGCAGTATGAGCAGGCCTGCATCGCCCTGGAGGTGGGCAGCCGCCGCAACCCCTCCTTCTGGATCCACCGCTTCAACGATATTGCTTTCGATTATATTTTAGAGCAGGCCACCCGGAAGCTGCCGGGATACATGATCAGCCACGAACGGCTGTTGAAGCTGAAATATGTGGACGAAGAAAACGGCACAGAGTACATGCGTACTCTGCGCCTGTATCTGGATAATCACCTCAACGCCGTCCAGACGGCTCGGGATCTCTTCGTCCACCGCAGCACCTTTCTCTACCGCCTGGACCGGATCCGGTCCGTGCTGGGCACGGACCTCACCGATCCGGAGGAGATCCTCTATCTGATGCTGTCCTTCCGGCTGATGGATCGGGAGGAGCCCGCCTCACGGGAGGAGAAAGCAGCCGGTGTAGGCGATGGTGTTGGGGCCGTGGTTGTACCGTAAGCCATTGTCGGTACAGACCTGGTTGACCAGCAGGCCGTAGGACTCCATGGAGCTCATGGCCTTGTCGGGGAACCGGCAGGGGGCGTCAGGGTAGGTACACTCCGGGCACTGCTGGCAGCAGCCGGTGCCCAGGGGCAGCACGTCCGGGTACCGCCTGCGCATCTCCTCGGTCATCCGGGCGAAGGCCTCCTTCTGCCGCTTGGAAGCATCCTGGATCCCCTCCACGTCAAAGCTATCCTCCAGCTGCCCCACAGTCTGGACCACCACGCCGCTGTGGTAGCGGCGGATGCGCGCCTCGCACTCCTCGATGGTTCCGCAGCCCGGAGGGCAGGACCAGCGCTTGCCGTACATTCCGCAGGTATTGACGGCGCACATGTCCCGTACCTCCTGCATCACATGGAGGGTGGAGACGTCCAGCGGCGCGGCGTGGGTGAAGCCGCACTGAAAGGCCAGTTCCAGCAGTTCCTTTTCCTGTTCCATCATCATTTGTCCTTTCTCATATCTTTCTCATATATGGTTGCGTTGGGTACTTATTCGTCCTCATCGTCCTCATAAAAAGACAGCTGATCCACAAAGATGTCCTGGAAATCCGGGTCCATGGCCAGCTCCAGAAATTCCACCTGATCCATAAACTGCCGGGCGAGATCGTACTGCTCACGCTGCAGCACCGCCAGTTTGGCACCCTCGCCGGCGGCGTTGCCGATGGGGGTGATCCGGTCCAAAAGCTCCCGGGGGAGAAGGCCGATGGCGCAGGCGCTCTCCGGGGACATATAGTTGCCGAAGGCACCGGCGATCAATACCTGCTGAATATCGCCGATCTCCACCCCCAGGTGGCGGCAGAGCAGCTGAATACCGGCGGCGATGGCGCCCTTGGCCAGCTGGACCTCCCGGATATCCGACTGCGCCAGATACACATCCTTGGTGAAAAAGTAGGCGCTCTTGCCGTCCACCTCTCCCAGGCGCTTCTGCCAGGCCGGGTCCGCTCCCAGCCGTCCCGCGCCGCTGAGGATGCCGTTCTCCAGAAGCACCGCCACCGCGTCCAAAAGGCCGGAGCCACAAATGCCCTTGGGCATCCCGCCGCCTACCACGGAGAAGCCGATGGAGCCGTCGGGGCGGAGGAAGACGTGGTCGATGGCCCCGTCGCTGCCCCGCATGCCGCAGCGAATCTTGGCTCCCTCAAAGGCGGGGCCTGCCGCTGTGGAGCAGGTGACGGAGCGGTGCCGGTTCCCCAGCACCATCTCTCCGTTGGTGCCGATGTCGATCATCAGCGTCAACGGCTCCCGGTGGCTCCAGTCTGCCGCCAGGAGGCAGCCGATGGTGTCTGCGCCTACGAAGCCTGCAATACAGGGAAGCATCCACAGCTCCCCGTCAGGAGCGATGGTCATGCCCAGATCTGCCGCCCGCCGGATCTCCGGCTGGCGGTATTTCGGCATATAGGGGGCTACCATCAGGGGAGCAGGGGAGTAGCCCAGGAAGAGGTGGTGCATACAGGTGTTGCCCACCACCGACATCCGGCGGATATCCTCCCGCCGGCAGCCCGCCTTCTCTACAAGATTCCCCAGCATCTCCTCCAGGGCCGCCCGGATCACCGCCGTCAGGGGCTCTGTGCCGTGCTCCATGGCGTAGCTGCCCCGGGCCACCACATCGGCGCCGAACTGGGTCTGGGGATTGAGGCGGCTGTCCACCGCCAGCTGCCCCCCGGTGCGGCCATCCAGCAGGTAGCCCACCAGAGAGGTGGTGCCGATGTCGAAGGCGGCCAGGGCGAAGAAGTCGCCTCCCCCCTCGCCGGTCTCTGCAGCGAAGGAGGCCCCGCCGGTGAGGATGCGGTTCTCCCCCGCCTGGGGCAGGCCGATGGAGACATCCCCCTCCACTGTCATCTGACAGGCAGGCAGCAGGTCGCCCTCCGGCAGGGGGCCTCCGTCCATGCGGAGATTTTCCCGGCCGCTGAGGATGCGCACCCTGCACTTTCCGCAGGTGCCCCGGCCGCCGCAGGGGGCGTCGGGCTGCAGACCGGCAGCGATCTCCGCGGCCAGCACTGTGGTGCCAGGAGGCACAGCGGCGGACACGCCCCGCTCCGGGAATGTGACGGTATATGGTTTCTGGTCCAAAAAGACCCCTCCCTTCCGGTTGGTATGTCAATATCTCAGACACATTGTACCGCAGTCCGGCCGCCCCTTGCAACTGCTCTTCGCAATTCCTACACTGTGTAGACTGAAACGCGGTAATTTCGCATAAAATGCGGAAATCAGGGAAAGGGAGCCGGGTGGATTGCGCGGGAGAAGAAAAAAGCTTACAATGGAGCCGTGGAAAGCGCCCGTGTTTTTGACAGATCTCTGTACAATATAATGAAAGGTGGAAAAGCTATGCTGACTAAGCGGCAGAATTTGATTGAGACTATCCGGGGCGGAAAGCCGGATCGCTACGTCAATCAGTATGAAGCATTCGCCATGGTGCTGGGCAACCCCTTTTCCGCGCGCAATCCTGCCCCGAAGCCCGGGGAGCACAATGTCGTAAACGCCTGGGGCATCACCAAGTCCTGGCCGGAGGGAACGCCCGGTGCCTTCCCCGTCCACGACGCGGCCCACATCGTCTGCCCCGACATCACCGAGTGGAAGAAGACCGTCCACGCCCCCAACGTGATCTTCCCCGCCGAGGAGTGGGAGCCTTATATCAAGGAAGTGGAGAAGATCGATCGGAAGGAGTATTTCGTCACCCAGTTTGTGGCCCCCGGCATTTTTGAGCAGTGCCACTACCTCCAGGAGATCCAGAACTGCCTCATCAATTTCTATGAGGAGCCCGAGGCTATGCACGAGCTCATCGACTACCTCACCGAGTGGGAGCTGCAGTACGCCGAGCAGATCTGCAAATATCTGAAGCCTGACGCCCTGTTCCACCACGACGACTGGGGCAGCCAGCAGTCCACCTTCATTTCCCCCGCCATGTTTGAGGAGTTCTTCCTCCCCGCTTACAAGAAGGTGTACGGCTACTACAAGGACCACGGCGTGGAACTGATCGTCCATCACTCCGACTCCTACGCCGCCACCCTGGTGCCCTATATGATCGAGATGGGCGTCGACATCTGGCAGGGCGTCATGAACACCAACAACATCCCCGAACTCATCAAGAAGTACGGCGGCAAGATCACCTTCATGGGCGGTATCGACAGCGCCACCGTAGACCGCCCCGATTGGACCCGGGAGATGGTAGCCACAGAGGTGCGCAAGGCCTGCGAGAACTGCGGCACCAAGTATTTCATCCCCAACACCTCCCAGGGCTTGGCCATCAGCACCTATCCCGGCGTATATGAGGCTGTCAGCGAGGAGATCGACAAGATGAGCAAGGAGCTCTTTGGGTAAGCGGAAATAACGGATCCAAGGCCGCCGCGGCGCTGTCCGCGGCGGCCTTGGTTTCTTCCGGCGGAGAGGACCGGCTCCGCTCCGGTCGAAAGGGATCCCCGGAACCCCGTCCTCCAGTCTGACTCCCCCTCAAGTCGGCAGCATCCGCCTCCTACAATGTGTAGATTGGCGGAAATTCAATCCGCAGGAAATGAGGAAATCTCGGAAAGGGAACAACGGGCAATTGCGCACAGGCGGGGAAAGGGTTTACAATAATGTTGTGAAATGCGCCTGTTTTTCAGGCGGAAGTATCCTATACTTTATGGAAGGTGGAAGAAACAATATGCTGACAAAGCGCCAGAACCTCATTGAGACCATCCGGGGCGGGAACCCCGACCGCTACGTCAATCAGTTCGAGCCCTACGCCATCATCCCCAACCCCTTCAGCGCCTCCAACCCCAACCCCAAGATGGGTGAGGAGAATGTGGTGAACCTGTGGGGCGTGACCAAGTCCTGGCCCGCCGGCACCCCCGGCCCCTTCCCCGTCCACGACGCGGCCCACATCGTCTGCCCCGACATCACCGAGTGGAAGAAGACCGTCCACGCCCCCAACGTGGTGTTCTCCGACGAGGAGTGGGCTCCCTTTGTGGAGATGGCCGCCAAGGTGGACCGCAATGAGTACTTTGTGACCCACTATGTGGCCCCCGGCATCTTTGAGCAGTGCCACTATCTCCAGGAGATCCAGAACTGCCTCATCAACTTCTACGAGGAGCCCGAGGCTATGCACGAGCTCATCGATTACATCACCGAGTGGGAACTGAAATACGCCGAGGAGGTGTGCAAGCACCTGCACCCCGACGCTCTGTTCCACCACGACGACTGGGGCAGCCAGCAGTCCACCTTCATCTCCCCCGCCATGTTTGAGGAGTTCTTCCTCCCCGCCTACAAGAAGGTGTACGGCTACTACAAGGACCACGGCGTACAGCTGATCGTCCACCACTCCGACTCCTACGCCGCCACTCTGGTGCCCTACATGATTGAGATGGGCATCGACATCTGGCAGGGCGTCATGAACACCAACAATATCCCCGAGCTCATCAAGCAGTACGGCGGCAAGATCACCTTCATGGGCGGCGTGGACAGCGCCACCGTGGATCGCCCCGACTGGACGAGGGAGATGGTGGCCGCCGAGGTCCGCAAGGCCTGCGAGAGCTGCGGCACCAAGTTCTATATCCCCAACACCTCCCAGGGCGGCGCGATGAGCACCTATCCCGGCGTGTACGAGGCTGTCTGCGAGGAGATCGACAAGATGAGCAAGGAGCTCTTCTGATTTTTGCTGAGATATGAAAAAGGCCGCTGCGGGCAAATGCCCGCAGCGGCCTTTCAGTTAGTTGCGGCGGCCTGCGCTTTTGGGAAAAAGGCAGGAGAGCACGAGGCCCAGCGCCATCCCTACAGCGGCAGGCAGCAGCCAGCCGAGGCCCTGTTTGGCAAGCGGAATGGCATACACCGCGGCGGTGAGGCCCGGCAGAACCACCCCCGCCTGCCGCAGCGCATCGACGACGCTTACCACGCATACGAGGGTCAGCGTCACCGGATATACCAGGCGGAACCAGGAGAGCCGCTCCCCCGCCATCGCCAGCAGGATCAGCACCAGAGCCGCCGGATAGATGGCGTTGAGCACCGGCACAGACAGCTTCAGAATCCCCGCCAGTCCCACATTGGAAATCAGCATGCTGATGAGGGCAAAGAACACCACCCAGGCCCGGTAGGAGATCCGGGGCACCAGGCCGCAGAAATACTCGCTGCAGCAGGAGAGGAGGCCGGTACAGGTGTTGAAGCAGGCAATGACGAAGATAGCCGCCAGCAGCACGCCGCCCGGAGTGCCGAACAGCGCCGCCACAATGTTGGTCAGGGTGTCCGCGCCGGTCTCCCCGCCGGGGAAGGCAGCCCCGGAGAGGGCGCCCACATGGGCCAGCATGGCGTAGATGGCCAGCAGCAGCCCGCCGGCGATCCAGCCCGCCCGGATGGTGCCCCGGACCACCTCCCGGTCCTCCGTCACCCCCAAAGCCCGGATATTCAGGGCGATCACCGCGCCGAAGTTCAGCGCGGCAATGGTGTCCATGGTCTGGTAGCCGCCCAAAAATCCGGTGATGGCCGGAAGCGCGGTGTAATCCCCTGTGGGAATGCCGTAGTGATCGGTGACAGGCCGCAGGATACAGCCGAAAAAGAGGACCAAAATCAGCAGAATCAGCGCCGGGCACAAAATCTTTCCCAGCCGCTTGGTCAGCTTCTCCGGCCGCAGCGCCACCAGGGCCGACAGGGCAAAGAACACCAGGGAGTAGACCGCCTGGATCCACCGTCCGCTCCCCAGGAAGGGCGCCACCATCTCAAAGGAGGTGCTGGCGGTACGGGGAATGGCAAGGCCGGGACCGATGGAGAGATAGATCAGCAGGGTGAACACCGCTGCAAACCTGGGATGGACCCGCTCCGCCAGATGCTGAAGACCTCCTGACCGGGCCACCTCAATAACCCCCAAAATGGGAAAGCCAATGGCGCTGATGGCAAAGCCCGCCATAGCTACCCAGGCTGCCGTGCCCGCCTGAGCCCCCAAAAAGGGCGGAAAGATCAAATTTCCCGCACCAAAAAACATAGAAAACAACGTAAAACCCACCAAGAGCAGGTTTTTTCCCCGAAGCTGCTGCATCAGATCCACCCTCCTTTTCTTTCGCCGTTTTTCAATAGGATTTGCCTTCCTTCCTCTGGAAAACCGCAGAAGAATTCTTGTTTATCGTACCATACTTGTCAAGATGCCAAACATCGCCCCGCCCGAAACCGGGCAGGGCGATGTTGTCAGCGGCTGACGATGTGGTAGTAGACCCGGGCGGTGAGGGCGAAGACGGCGGCATAAATGGCCGCGAACACCAGCAGGGTCCCCAGGGAACACAGGGCGGTGGGCGCCACGTCCGTCACCGAGAAGATCTGCAGCAGCTGCAGCATGAGGCGGAAATCGAAGGCCACATGGACTGCCGCCACGATCAGGGGCAGGAAGAACACCGTCAGCACCTGGCTGTTGATGGACCGGCGGATCTCCCGCTGCTCCAGGCCCACCTTCTCCATGATCTGGAACCGCTGGCGGTCCTCATACCCCTCGGAGATCTGCTTGTAGTAGATGATGAGCACAGCGGCCATGAGGAAGAGGAGCCCCAGGTAGACCCCCAGGAACAAAAATCCTCCGGCAATGCCGAAATTGTCGCTGTAGATGTCCTCGTGGGAGCTCACCCGGAGGGAGCTCCAGCTTCCGGTGCCGGTAAAGTCCGCCTCCTGGCTGAGATAAGTCCACACGTCGTACTTTTCATCCGCTGTGCCGGTGAGATCCGCCCGCAGCTCATAGACGGGCAAAGAGGCGGAACCCACCGCCGAGAAGACCTCCCCCCAGAGCCGGAGCAGGGTGTCGTAGTCCTTCACCACCACCATGGCGGGCCGCCCCACCCGGCCGATGCCGCCGCCGGAGATGGTGGGAAAGTCCGTCAGAGTCTCCCTCACCTCCAGGGAAAACACCGGCCGTTCCCCGTCGGTGAAGGTGAGGGCGGTGTCGGGGATGCCGTAGAGAAGCGCCTCATTCTCTCCCAGCTCCGGTACCGGCCTGCCGGTAAGGGCGGCGTAGTCCTGGGCCGTAAGGAGGGTGAAGAGGGTGAGAGAGCTGTAGCGCATGCTGCCGCTGGAGCGGAGGCTGTAGACGCCGTCCCGTCCGTCGCCGGTGAGGGGGAAGTAGAAGTTCCCCTCCATCTCCGTCACCGCCTGGCCCTGGGAGGCGACCTCCTCCTGCAGCCGCCGGAACAGGGCCTCCGTATCCGGGCCCGCCTGCTCCTCCGGCTGATAGGATACGCTGAGGATCAGATCCGCCGGGGCCTGCCGGTCCGTCACGTCCTCCATGCCCAGGTAGAGGGACAGGGAGCCCGACAGCATCACCAGCACCATGGTGGAGAGGATGCAGATGTTGGCTAGCCCCACGGCGTTCTGCTTCATGCGGTAGAGCATGCCGGAGACGCCGATGAAGTGGCGGGTCTGGTAGTAGAATTTTTTATTGCGGCGAAGGAGCTTCAATACCGCGATGCTGACGGAGGTGAAGAGGCAGTAGGTGCCGATGATGACCAGAATCACCGCCAGGAAATAAACGAGCATGGCCTCCTCCGAGGTCTGGGTCACCAGGGCGAGACCGTAGCCGCCCCCCAGGGTGAGGACCCCCAGGATGGCCAGGAGCCACCGGGTCCTGGGCTCCCGCTCCCCGGCGCTCTCCCCGTGGAGGAGGGCGATGGGGTTCACCACGGTGATCCGCCGAAGGTTGTACAGCAGCGTCAGCAGCAGAATGCCGCCGAAAAGGAGGACGGTGGCGGCCATAGCCCTGGGGGAGATCTCAAAGCCGAAGGGCACCTCCAGCCGCAGCAGCCGGTGGAGGGACAAGGTCACCAGTTTGTAGAGCAGAACGCCGGCGCTGAGGCCCCCTACGATGCCGATGAGGGCGGTGTAAAGGCTCTCCCAGAGGAGAATCAGGGCGATGTGCCCCTTGCCCATACCCAAGATGTTGTAGAGCCCCAGCTCCTTGCTCCGCCGCTTCATTAAAAAGCTGTTGGTGTAGAAGAGAAAAATGGCGGCAAAGGCGGCTACGATGGTGACGCCGATAGAGGCGAACATGGCCACATACTCCGCTCCCCGCAGCTGCCCCATTCCCTCGTCGTAGGCGATGGCGGCGATATCATAGAAGCCGGCGGCGGTGCCGATGATGGTGAGGAGATAGGGGAAGTAAAAGCGGCGGTTGAGGACGATGTTCTGCACCGCCAGCTTGGGGAAGAGGCCCTTACGCACGGCGCTCACCTCCCGCGCTGAGGAGAGTAAGGGTATCGTTGATGCGCTGGTAGAAGCGCTGGTCCCCGTCCTCCCCCCGGTAGAGCTGGTGGAACACCTGGCCGTCCTTGATGAACAGCACCCGGCCCGCCCGGCTGGCGGCGGTGACGGAGTGGGTGACCATGAGAATGGTCTGGCCGGTGCGGTTGACGTCGGCAAAGAGGGACAAGAGCTCGTCGGAGGACTTGGAGTCCAAAGCCCCGGTGGGCTCGTCGGCCAGGAGGATGCTGGGATTGGTGATGAGGGCCCGGGCCACGGCGGTGCGCTGCTTCTGGCCCCCGGAGATCTCGTAGGGGAACTTGGGGAGAAGGTCCGTCAGCCCCAGCCGGGCCGCCAGGGGCTTCAGCCGCCCCTCCATTTCCCTGGGCGTCTTGCCCGAGAGCACCAGGGGCAGGAGGATGTTGTCCTGGACGGAAAAGGTGTCCAGAAGGTTGAACTCCTGGAATACGAAGCCCAGGTTGTCCCGGCGGAAGGCGGCCATCTCCCGCTCCCGGATCTCCGAGAGGCTCCGGCCCTGGAGCCGCACCTGGCCGCCGGTGGGCTTATCGAGAGCCGCCAGGATGTTCAGCAGCGTGGTCTTGCCGGACCCGGACTCCCCCATGATGGCAATAAACTCCCCCTCCTCCACGGAAAAGGTCACGTCGGCCAGGGCCTGGACCTGCTGGCCGCCGAAGCGGGTTGTGTAGATTTTTTTCAGGTTGTTTACTTCAAGCAATGTCATGGAAATTCCTCCCAATGCTGCGGGGCGCCGCCCCCGTGGTTTTGACACTGCTATGGTACACCATCCCACGGTCCTGTTCCATCGATTCACCTTACAATTCGGGGACGAACCTTACGGTTTTGTAAGAGTAGGGCGTCAGGCGATGGGCGTGATCTCCCGGGTAGTAAGATCGATGGTGACGGCGGTGCCCTCCCCGGGATGGGAGGCGATGGAGATGGTGTGGCCCAGGCGGCTGAGCACCTTCCGGCAGAGATAGAGGCCGATACCGGTGGACCGCTTGTCCGCCCGGCCGTTTCGCCCGGTGTACCCCTTCTCCCATACCCGGGGCAGATCCTCCGGAGCGATGCCCGCCCCGGTGTCCCGGACCGTCAGGGCCATGCCCCTGGCGGAGATGGTGATGGTCCCGCCCCGGGGGGTGTACTTCAGGGCGTTGGAGAGGACCTGCTCCAAAACGAAGCACAGCCACTTCTCGTCGGTGACCACCTCGGCGGACAGGTCCTCCAGCTCCAGCCGGATGTCCTTTCGGATGAAGAGCGGGGCCAGGCGGCGCACCGACTGGCGCACCAGATCCTCCAGAACGCAGCGGCGGATGAGAAAGTCGGTGGTGTCGGCGGTGGAGCGGACGAAGGCCAGCACCATCTCCACATACTGTTCTGTCTGCAAAAGCTGGGCCCGGAGCTCCCCCGCCCGGTCCCCGCCCTCCTCCTGGAGAATCAGGTCCATGGCAGCCAAGGGGGTTTTGATCTGGTGGGCCCAGAGGGTGTAGTAGTCCCGCATCTCCGTCTGAGCCTCCTCCAGCGCTCCCTGGGCCCGGCG
>CALXDB010000046.1 GCA_944386955.1 uncultured Oscillospiraceae bacterium | reverse complement strand
GAACAAGGCAATCAGCCCCGCGGCGGAGAAACCGGGTTGGAAACTAAAGTTGTCCTTTCTTCCTTTCCCGGTGATCCAATAGGCGGCGATGATGACGCCGGCCAGGGGCGGGATCAGGGCGCTCATCAAGGAGAGAAAGCCCTGGAAGGCGTTGAGCAGTCCGAAAGCCGCCATCAGAGTGCCGATACCGCCTGCCACACCGGTGGTGATCTTGAATCGGCGCTCGTCAAAGCCCAACAGGTTGCTCAGAGCAAGGCCGCCGGAGTAGGCGTTGGTAACATTGGTGGTCCAGGTAGCCAGCACCAGAGCGATCAGGCCCAGGACCGGAACACCCAGGGACACCAGAATGGCGGAGATGTCGTACTGGCCGGTGACGATGCTCATCAGGGCGCCGGTGAGCAGCATGAACAGACCGGCAGGCATGACGCCTACGATAGAGCTCTTGACCACATCTCGGCGGCTTTTGGCAAAGCGGCAGTAGTCGGCGGAGATCACGCCGCCCAGAGCAAAGGAGGCCACCACCATGGAGATGCCGTACACCAGGCCGGAGGAGGTCTCCGGTGCATAGGCGGAGATTGCGCCGCCGCCGTTGTTGGTGGCAATGCCCGCGATGAGACCGTAGAGGCAGACGATGACCAGCAGAGGGACCGCAATATAGTTGAGCCACTTGAGGCCCTTGAAGCCGGCGCAGGCAGTGGCCAGCATGATACCCCCCCATACAATGGAACTCCCTGCCACAAAGGCCGGAGTCGCTTCCATGTCAAGCAAGGGGGCGACCATAGCGGCAAAGGCCTGGCCGCAGGTGGCGGACTGAATACCAAACCATCCGATACATGCGATGGCAATAAGGGTGCTGATGACGTATCTCGCGCCCTTCTCCCCCAAGGCGCCGGAAGCCATCACCGCCACTGGCAAGCCGGTGTCGCAAGCCTGCATGCCGATGAAAATCATATAGAGGCAAATGAGACCGTAGCCGATGAGAATCGAGGCAACGATCTCGGCCATAGACAATCCGCCGCTGGTAAGAACGCCGCCGATCATCAGGCAGGGCACACAGATCATACCGCCTGCCCACACCGCAGCAATGGACAGCCAGCTCTGCCGCTGGGCCTCCTGAATTTCAAACCCATTCCGTTTGTCTTCCATAGTTTATCACATCCCTGTTATGAATTGGGCGGTAAGGGGGCTGAATTGCGGCTGCCTCTTACCGTTTGCAGCAGTATAACACTTTAATGTGATACATGGAAATTGTCATGGCGGCAAAAAATCCGGCCTGCTTTGTTGTCCTTTAGGACAACAAAGCAGGCCGGAAAGTTTATTCCTTGTCAAGCAGACGTCTGACGGCGCAGGCCTTATAAAGCTCTAAAAGTTCCGGCATTTTGTCCATGCGATAGCCGATTAGGTTCGAAATGCGATGGATTCTGTATTTTACAGTATTTTTGTGGATGTGGAGCAGTTCCGCGGTTCGGGTCACGCTCATCTCTGCATCCAGCAGATGGACGCTTAGTGTTTCGGCAAGGTCCAGTTCTTCACTGTCCGTTTGAACAGGAGAAATTACGGCGAGGCAGGTGTCAAGCGCCGCCTCTCCCGCCTGAATGACAAGACGGCAGTTCTTGGAAAAACACATATCGCCCCAGGTATAGATCCGCCGCAGGGGATAGATGCGCATGGCATCGGAAAGGCTTTCTCGAAAGCCGAGATAGGCCGTACGGACATCGGCCGTGTTTTGGAGGCCTGAGCAGCGGCAGAATACCGCATCCGGCAGATCCGCCGTCACTGTCTCCATAACCGCGGCGCTCAGCCGCTCCGCCTCTTGCTGGGTTTGGGGCGTTCCCAGGAAGATCAGCAGGCGCCCTCCGTATACGTCCATGATGAGAGAGCCGTCAAACCCTGTAAAGCATTCGCGCAGCGCAGGGAGCAGCCCCTGGAGCCGCTGCTTTGCATCCTCCGGTTCCGATTCCACAATCCACATCTCATGCAGCGATGCCACATCCACATGGAAGATCTCAGCCAGGCGATGCATTTTCAGCGGTTCATCTTGTAAAATCGCCCGAACCAACTCGTGGATGGCGATCTCGCCGTGGCGGCGTCCCCAGATGTTGATGCAGATACGGGTGGCGTCTATCACCTGTCCCAGGGTAGCTGTATCAAAGGGAAGCCCTGCTTTGATAAGCAGCAGTTCCATCTGCTGCCCGCCATCAACACCTAAGCTCATGCGGTAGATCCGCGAGTCCGGTACAAAAGGGAACACCTCGCTGTCTCCAGACCGTGGAAACTGCTGTATCGTCTGAAATCCGCTGGACACCTCTCCCTCGATTCCCCGTGGCCAGGATACCAGATTGAGTACATGGAATGATGCGTCGCACAGCAGGACGGAGGCTGAAATACGGTCGCTCAGGATCTTGAGGGCAGTATTGACTGTCTGCAGGTGCTTGGGCAGGGCTGAAATACCTGCGAGTACGTCCAGGACAACGGAGCTGCTCTGGGCCCGGTCCCGGTAGATACATTCCATAACGTCGTTGATGACCTCGCCGTAGCGAAGCGTAGCCTCGCCCTCCGGCATGACGATCAGGACGAAATCCAACGCATCAGCCAGGGCAATGAGCTGGGGATCGATTCGAGGAAGGTAAACACCCACATAAAAGACAATGAGCCCCACTTCGCCCCCCTCGGCCAGCCGGCGTATGTTGGCCAGCTGCAGCGGTACGTTGTCCACACTGTTGAGGAAACCGGTGATGACGATTTCACTGCCGAAAAATTCGCCCTGGGGGAAGACCTCGTCTACCAGGACGCCGGGGTCGGTGGATTCCAGCACCGAAATGCTGGACACCACTTTGGAGAGCCCCCGATGCCCGCCGATTACCTTTGCCCGGTTCAGGGAGGGCAATTTCAGAAGCTGCTCTACTGTGACGCTCATATTTTCACCTCCAACGAATATTTATAAAGGGGCTCGCTTTGTTCCCCGTATTCCGGTAAAAGCATATCACAGTAAAAGGGAAATCACAATGGGTTGGCCCTGCTTTCATTTTACAAGGGGGAGCAATTGACGTTGACGCCGCTCTTCTGCCGGATCGTGTAGGGAAGGGCGATAAATGGGCCCCGAAGATGGCCGTTCATGGTGTCTGTCAGATCACAGGGCAGGGGCAGAAACCGGCCTCCCTCTTCTCAATAATTTTTATTCTGATAGAGACCGGGGACGGACCTCAAAGGAAGAACCGCTCCGCGCTGCAGTGGGTCTGTCAGCGTATGGGATATTATGGGGATTCAGATGGGACGGCTGACGGCAAAGGAATACCACGAGCCGTATATAGGAAGGGGAGGAAACGAAAAGAACAGATACGAGCAGCCGCACCAAGTGCGGCTGCTCGTAAGCGTGTGCGGCCTGCAGGCCGGTGCACCGCGCCTTGGCGCGGAGCCAATAAATCGCAGAGCTTTCTCAATCAATGCCCGCCTCCGTTATGGGGCTGTTTTTGATGAGGCAATATTATTTTGCGCCGTTCTTAACGCGGTCTACCCACTGGGCGCACATTCTGTAGTACATGGACATGTCGCCCACCTGCACGATGTAATCCGCTCCGCAATCAAACCAATCCAGGGTGTCCTCCGGGTCTACTCCCAGCATTCCGGAATAGACCCCCTTCGCCTTTGCTTTACGAATCATCTCTTTGATGGAGTCCTTCACACGCGGATCCTCCAGCTGACCCGGGATACCAAGAGATACAGAGAGGTCATAGGGGCCGAAAAAGACATACTCCACGCCTTCCACGTTCAGAATGTCATCATAGGCCTCTACACCTGCTTTGCCCTCGATCAGCAGCACAACCGCAACATCCCGGTTAGAGTCCTCAAAGTAGTGCTCACTCTTCCCCGTGTAATGGTTGGCCCGCACATAAGGACAAGCGCCGCGCTTTCCGACGGGAGCAAATTTGGACCATTTGATTGCTTCTCTGGCGTCTTCCACACTGCTGACTCCTGGGATGACAACGCCTGCCGCTCCGCTGTCCAGCGCATATTTGATTGCGGTCTCGTCAATGCCAGGGACACGGACAAGAGGAACACAGTGGAATGTTTCCGCTGCTCTGATCAGATGGGCATTTGTCTCGCCGCTCCAGCTGCCGTGTTCATTATCAATGAAAATAAAGTCAAATCCCGTTTGGCCGGTGATTTCCACCATCTCCGGGCAGGCGGTGTTTACAAACATTCCGACAGGCCTGTCAACGGTGCGGATAACCTCTCTCAAGCTTTTCTGCATAAAGCGCCTCCATTTTGTTTTGAAAAATTAGTTGCGGAATAAAGGACGGGAAATTTCCCGCGTTTTCTACTCAAACTCCCTGAAATTTACCACCTCTGTCACATATCCCAGGGTATCCAGTGTATCAAAAAACAGGAATTCCACCTTGGGATTGGTAATGGAAAATCCCCGCTCGATCAGCTGGATCCCGTGCGCTTCCATCTGCCGGATCGCCTCGCTCAGGTTCTTCACATTAAATTGAACATGCTGCAGACAATCGCCGTGCTTTTTCAAAAAGTCCAGCCAGGCCTCGGAGGTGTTCACCGGCTCAACGACCTCCAGCTCAACTTCAGGAAAATTGTAAAATGCCAATTTCCGAATGCAATCCTCCGGCCCGCTCTCCGCAGGATAGCGGCCCGTACGGTCCGGCGCTAATCCATAAATTTCCTTCATGTTGGCAATAAACTTTTCAATATTGGCGGTCAGCAGCCCGATCTGCCGTACAGATGTAAATTGCGGCTCCTCTCTGCAATAAACCATTTGAAATCTCCCCCAATCGTTTTTATCCCTTCATTCCTGTCATCGCAATGCTCTCCATGATCTGGCGGCGGAACAACAGGAATACGAGCAAAATAGGCGCAATAGAACACAGGGAACCGGCGGCCACAGCGCCCAGGTCAACATTGAATGTGGTCTGGAACAGCGCAAGTCCGACTTCCATGGTAAACAGGGTGTTGCTCTGGGCCATGATAAGAGGCCAAACGAACGCGTTCCACCCCTCCACAAAAGCCAGGATCGCCAAGGCCGCAATGGCGGACTTCAGCAGAGGAAATACGATCCTCACAAAGATCTGGATTTCGGAGCATCCGTCGATCCTCGCCGCGTCAATCAGGTCGTCCGGGATCTGCTGCATACAGATCTGACGCATGAAGAAGACGCCAAAACTCATAATCACATACGGTGATACAATTCCGACAAAGCTGTTCCCCAGTCCCGCGTTGACCATGTCGATATACAGAGGGATCATGTACATTTCAAACGGGATCATCGAGGTGGCAAAAATCAGGGCGAAGAACAACTTGTTTGCCCGAAATTTATATTTTGCAAATATGAATCCAGCCAGAGCGCTTGTAATCACGACCCCGACTGCGGAAATCACGGCCATCTTGAGGCTGTTCAGAAAGAATTGTCCAAATGGGGCAGTCTCAATCAGGGTTTGGAAGTTCCCGCCGTAAAATTCCGTGGGCAGGATCGAGGGGGGATAGGAATTGATATCCGTGCTGGTCTTAAACGCCGACCCCACCATGTAAAAAAACGGGACCAGAAAGATCAGGACCAGTGCCACAAGGATCACCGTTTTTGTCCAGCGCCGCAGGCTCAATGTCAGACGATACCTTGCGCGAACTTGTTTCAGCATGGCTTTCTCCTCCTATCTGCCCTTGGCCATTCGCAGCTTCGAACGCCATGCGTCCATACGCTCCTCGTCTCCAAACACGAACTGAACAATGGAGAAGAGGAACATGGCCACGAACAGCGCCACTGCTTCCGCTGCCGCATATCCCATCTTGTAGAACTTGAAGCCGTTTTCCACCATATCATATACGACGGTTCTTACCACATACCCCGGTGAACCGGATGCGTCGGAACAGAGGATGTATGCCTGGGTGTATACGTTGAAGCCTCGGATCAGCATGATGACCGATACATATACCAAAACCGGCCGCAGCTGGGGCAGCGTAATTTTCCAGAAGGTCTTGCCGGAGGACGCGCCGTCCAATTCGGCCGCTTCATAATAGACCCGCGGGATCCCCGCCAGCCCGACGCTGAAAATCAACACACAATATCCCAGATTTTTCCATACCGTAATGATGACAATGGCCTGTTCTGCCAGCGCGCCGTTGTTCAGCCAACTCAAATTGGAGCCGCCCAGCAGTGTGATCACATAGTTGATCAAGCCATACTTGGTATTGAACAGCCATTTCCACATAATCACTGTGGGGACCATGGGTACGATATACGGAATGAACAGGCCCGTTTGGACCAGCGTTCTGCTCCTTCTGCTGAAGTTTTTATTGATTGCATTCGCGATGAACAGCCCCAGGGGAACCGTAATAATCAATATCTCCAGCCCTATGTAGATCGTCCGCAGCATCGCGCTGGTAAACGTCGCGTCGCTGAACATATCTGTAAAATTTTTGAATCCGATAAAATCCTGGGTGCCCTTCGCCATATTCCAATCAAAAAGGCTCATGTAGAAAACCTTGAAAATGGGGAATATTCTCAGAACGGCAAACAGGAGGACAACAACGCCAAGCAGCACATAGATTGGGACAAAGTTTGTGCGGCCTCCTCTTACCCCGAATCTGTTGGTTGTTTTCTTCACAAGTCATTACCTCCAGCCCGCTTGATTTACAATGGGCGCGTATACCGCGCCCATTGTAGATCAATATTATGCCATCAAGTGCTCATCATCCGCCGTAATGTCCGTTGTCTTCCAACAGGGCATTTGTCTCGGCTGCCATTTCATCCAGGAAGGTCCACAGCGCATCATCGTCTGTAAGAAGATCCGGATTGGCATAGGCTTCCATCAGCCGATCCGCCATCTTTACCATGATCTCCTGGAACTCGTCGATTGCCACATAGGTGTAGATCGTATCGAAATCTTCAAAGAAGGCCTCGCGCTGCTCCACGCCGGCCACCAGCGTCTCTACATCCAGGTCCTTGCGGGCAGGCTGATACCCGCTGAGATGGTGGAACTGGACCATGCTGTCGGGCTGATTGGCAAACTCGATAAATTTCCAGGCGGCAGCCTCCTTCTCAGCGTCCCCGTTGTCCAGAACATACCAGGACTTTGTAATGGCGATGTTGGCCTCAAACATGGGGAAGGTACCATAGCGCAGCTCAGGGTATTTTTCCGCTTCTACGATCACGCTGGATTCTCTGGCAAACATCGCAGTTTCGCCTGCGAGGAATGCGGCGGTGTCGTGCTCCACCTCGAAATTGTCGGAGCCGTACTCATACAGGTTCCGAAGGTAGAAACGCATGGTATCAAAACCGGCCTGATTGTTGTAGCCGGCCACATATTTCCCGTCGCTGACCTCGTCCAGCAGCGTCCCGCCATACTGCATCAGAAGGACCCACCATTTCTCGCAAGTACCGCTGCCCGCTCCGGTAATACGAAGGGAGATACCGGAATTCGTCAAATTCCCATCGGCGTCCCGCTTTGCCAGCTGGTTCGCCGTCTGGATCACTTCCTCCATATTGGTAGGAAGAATCGGGTCGCCGTTTTCATCCACCAGGCCCGCGTCCTCAAAGTACGCCTCATTGTAGAACCATGCTGCGTTGGACAGCATGTGCGGGACACAGACCACCTCCCCGTCGTAGGAGCACTCCTTGACGACGGCGCTGTCATAGATCCCGCTCTCCACGAGCTCCTTCAGATCATCCGGCACTTCCGCAAACTTGTTCGCCCCTGCAAACGAGTATACATAGCTGGGGTTAATGGTAATGACATCCGCACAGGTGCCGGCGGGGATGGCTGCAAACACCTTCGTTTCAAAGTCTGAAATGGGGAAGGTCGTCAGCTCGACGTGGATATCCGGGTTTGCCTCTTCGAATGCAGGGACAAGCCAGTCAAACCAGGCCTGCTGATCCGGATATCCAGACCAAACGCTGATCGTCACCTTTCCGTCCTGATCGCTTCCGCCGGACGAGTTGTCCGGATTTGCACAGGCACACAGGCTTAACGCTGTGGCAGCTGCTAACAGATAACAAAGCAGTCTTTTCATAGTTCCTCCTCAATCATTAATATCATCCAAACAAGTATGCGCGCCTATACTTGATGAACTTCAGCTGTTGAAGGATCTCCAAATACCTCTTACATGCTCGATGGCCTGAAAGACGCCGAGCTCGCCGCTTTTGGAGTCCTCTTCGATCGTGATCAGACCTTCAAAACCGTTGGAATACAGTACATGGAGTACGTTTTCGATAGGACAGATTCCGGCGCCCAGCGCAGTGTGAACCGTTGTCAGGCCGCTTGCTGTGTCCGCAATATGAACGGCCGCAACCTGGTCATACACTTCTTCCAACAGAGCGGCGGCGTCCTGGCCGCATCCTGTAGCATTTGCCGTATCAAAATTAAGCTTCACGCCGATCTCCCGCAATCTGGCCGCAAGGCGGCGAAATATCTGGATATCGTGGGAAAAATCGTCATAAATCCACGCGCTTGGGAAGCCGTGATTTTCCACGCAGATGGTAACGCCATAATCGTTCGCGGTATGTATCGCCTGGGAGAGGCCTTCGGTGATGTAGTCGAGGCCCGCCTCTACCTCCAGGCCGGGATGGGCCTGTCCGTCCGTGACCCGAATACAGCGTGCGCCCACCTCCGACGCCAGCGCAATATCATACTCCAGAAAAGTGAGCTCGCGCTTTCGCTGCATGCGGTCGGGATTTGTCAAGTCGGAGTGTGTTCCGATGGCGCCCACCTGGATCCCGATCGCATCCAGCATATACCGTTGCTGCCTCAGATAAACCGGGGTGTGATTTCGAAAGGCCCAATTGGGAAGGTCGATATAGTGCACGCCATATTTTTTCCCCATGCCGGCCCACTGCTCAATGGTCATTTCGCCGGAAGACAGCATCGGAAAAAAGGACACCGGCAGTACGCTCAATCGGTCCATAGACATGCTCCTCAGATAAAATTGATCTTTCCCTGGTAGAACTCTTCCACAACCAGGGCCGCCGCAGACCGCAGGTTGATATGATCGATCTGGTCGGCAAGAATGATCTTTGAATTGAAAACCTCGCGTAAGATGTGACGCTCTGACACATCTTCGCTGATCAGCGCCATCAGCAGATTGGGCCTGTAGGTAATATCCCCGGCTAACGCAATTGCCTCCGGCTCAAAAATATTGCACAGATTCACGATCCCTGTTGAGATGTAGTCGGCCTCCTGCTTGATGGCCTGGATTGCCACAGGATTCCCGTCGTAGGCCTCATCTACGATTGATTTCCACGAATCTCCTGCGATTTGCGGAAATTGCTTGAGAATGGCAGGGATCGACGCATACATATCCAGGCATCCAAAATTTCCGCACTCGCATCGTTTCCCGTCGTGCTTGATGCTGATGTGTCCGAATTCGTTGCCGAAGCGCCGGTATCCGCTGAGGACCTCGTCTTTATAAACAATGGCTCCGCCCACGGATTCGTCCACTTTGAAGAAGATAAAGCTGCTGTATTCTTTGCATTTTCCATACAGCTTTTCATAGACGGCTCTGGCATTGCTTCGATTTTCAAGGAAGCAGTTCCAGTGCAAAAGGGACGACAGCCTTTGGCAGATCTCCACTTCGTGCCAAACGGAGGAGCTGCGGATGACTTTTCCGGCCTGTACGTCCACAGGCCCGCTGGCGCAGATGCCGACGCCCAGAACCTTTTTTGCTTCGATCCCCTGGGACTGGATCAACTGGACAATGTGGCTGCCAATACTTTCCAGTTGCGCCTCTGGTAAAAAGTCCTTATGATAATCATTGCTCTCCGCCTGCAAAAGCTCGCCTTCCAGATTGAAAACGCCGATCGTATACATCTGGCTGCGGAGATGTACGCCGATGGTATATCCTGCATTCTTGCAGATTTTTAAATCTAAGGCCTTCCGGCCTGTCCCGTTCTGGGACGTTTGCGTCTCTTCCACCATTCCCTGCTGCATCAGGTGATCGATAATAATTGTAACAGCAGAGCGGGAAAGTCCCGTCATCTTTGCGATGCTGGCTCTGGAACACGGCGCTTTCCTGATAATATTCAAAATAAGCAGAGCATTCGATGTGCGCATATCTATCAAATTCGTAGCTTTCTCTGTGTTCACGTCTTTTCTCCTTTACCACATAATACATTCATTGAACGAGTTTGTCAATACTTTTTACAATTAAGTTTTTGCAAAAAACATAATTGTTCTGCGCTGATAAAATATTACCATATTTATAAATTTATGGCAAATCCTTTAACAACTATTCCCGCAGTGAATTTAAAAAGGAGGCAGTCGGGAGAAGCTCAGGTCGGATCTCCAACAGGCCGGGATGCTGTATTTGCGCCCCGGCGGCGCCGGGGCGGACCATCCTGCACCCTTCCGGCCTGGAATCCCCTGGACTGCGGATAAGAAGTGAAAGAGCCGGGGCACAAACGCCCCGGCTCTTTCTGCCTGCATGTTCAACACATGTACCGCTTTTGCGGGATCTGTCATTTCGGATGGAAGCTGTAGGAAACCACTGGCGGAAGAATTCTTTCCCTTTTTTTGAAACGATGGTACCCTATGGTACGAATATAGAATTAAGAGGGTGGTGAGATCGTGGAAGAGCAATGGATTCGGGACATACAGCGCAAGGGCTCTCGGACGGCGGCGGATCAGCTGATCCGGGCCCATTACGATGAAATCTATCGCTTTGTGTACCGCCAGACCGGCCGCAAGGAGGACGCCATGGACCTGACCCAGTCCGTTTTCCTGGCCATGCTCCGGGCGCTGCCCGCCTACCGGGCGGAGCGCGGGGCGTTCCGCACCTGGCTTTTCCGGATCGCCGCCAACAAGGTCGTTGACGCCCGGCGGAAAAACCGCCTGACGCCCCTGCCCCTGGAGGAGGGGGAGCTTACGTCGGAGGAGGACTTCACCGCCCGGGTCCAAGACCGGGCGCTGCTGGAGCAGATGGAAGCCTACGTCTCCGGCCTGGACCTTCCAGTGCAGGCGGTGTTCCGTCTGCGGCTCTACGGAGAGCAGTCCTTTCCGGAAATTGCCGCCGCGCTGGGGGAACCGGAGGCGGCGGTAAAATCCCGCTATTACCGCCTCTTGAGGCGTTTGAGAGAGGAGTTTGATCCAAATGGATGACCGATACTGGGATACCATTCCCATGCCGACGGCTGCGGAAAAAGATGCCGCGGTGTCTCAGATCCTGGACGCCGGTCTGCCTGCACAGCCGGGAATTCTGCGGGGACTGGCGGAAACCCTTCAGGCGGTGGGAATTCGCTCCCTGTTTTTCGGAGAGGCGGACTGCCTGTTTCTCTCGGCCCTGTTTCTGGTGCTGTGCCTGCTGCCGGCGGCCGCGGCAGCCCGGCAGGGGCCTGTGGGCCCGGCGCTGTTTCTGCTGTCTCCGGCGCTGTACGCCGCCCTCCACCTGCTGACCGCCTGGAAGGAGGTCCAGTCCGGCACATTGGAGTGGCGGCAGACCTGCCGGGTCTCCCTGCGGGCCATGACCGCCCTGCGGATGCTGGTGTTCGGCGGGGTGTCCGTGCTGGTATGTGTGCCGGTTAGCCTGCTGCTGTGGCATCTGGCCGGCGGGCAGGTTTCCTTTTTCTGGATGGCGGCCCTGTCCGTCTCCGGGGTGTGCCTGTACGGACTGCTGGCACTCTACTGCCTGCGGCTGCGGGGGATGGCGGGCCTGCTGACGGCCCCGGCGGTCTGGACGGCGCTGGGGATCGTGCCGCTGCTGTGGGATCGTGCCGCCCGGTGGCTCGACCGTGTGCCCGCGGTGCTGTTCTGCCTGCTGGCCGCCGCCGCTCTAACCCTGTATGTTATGGAACTGCGCCGTTTCTGCCGGCGGTGCGCGGAAGGAGGAGTTACCTATGCTCTCGGTTGAACATGGTACAAAGAAATATGGCAATTTCACCGCCCTGGAGGATATTTCTCTGACCTTTTCTCCCGGCGTCTACGGACTGCTGGGCCCCAACGGCGCGGGAAAGACCACCCTCATGAAGATGCTGGCCACCCTTCTCTTCCCCACAAAGGGACAGATCCTCTGGAACGGGGAGGACATTCTGACCCTGGGAGCAGACTATCGGGGGCTGCTGGGGTATCTCCCCCAACAGTTCGGCTACTACCCCAACTACACGCCCCGGCAGTTTCTGCGGTATGTGGCTGCGCTCCAGTGCATTCCCAAGGGGGAGGCGGAGGGACGCATCAGCCGCCTGCTGGAGCTGGTGGGACTGGCGGCAGAGGGGGACCGGAAGCTGAAGAAGTTTTCCGGCGGCATGATCCAGCGGGTCGGCATCGCCTGCGCCATGCTGAACGACCCACGGCTGCTGATTCTGGACGAGCCCACCGCCGGACTGGACCCCCGGGAGCGGGTACGGTTTCGGAACCTGATCCACTCTCTGGCGGAGGACCGGATCGTGCTTCTGTCCACCCATATCGTCTCCGATGTGGAGACCATCGCCGGGCAGATCGTCATGTTCCGGGACCACCAGCTCTACTGCTGTGACGCCCCGGCCAGGATCTGTGCCCGGTTCCAGGGGAAGGTCTTTCAGGTCCCGGCGGGGACGCACCTGGAGCCGGACCAGTTCCTCCTCAGTGAGGGCCAGGGGGAGGCGGGGCCGGTGCTGCGTGTCCTGACGGAACACCCGCCTGCCGGAGCGGTTCCCGCAGCGCCGGGACTGGAGGACGCTTTCCTTGCCATCTACCGGGAGGGACAGCCGTGAGCCTTGCTGTGTATGAGTGGCGCAAGCTCTTCCGCCTGCCGGCCCTGTGGGCCTTTTTGGGGCTGAGCCTTTTGTTCAATGCTCTTTTGATCTTGTCCCTCTCGGATCAGGACCGGACCTTCCTCAACGAAACCTCGGCGGACGCCGTTCTCCTGGGCCAGCGGGTGGATGAGACCTTTTCAGAGCGGCTGGCCGCCCTGCCGGAGACGGAGAACCGGGCCGTTCTGCTCCAGTCCGTCACAGGCCTGGAGGACCCCTTTGAGACCTACGACACCGGCATTTTGAAGAATTTTTACAGGGACATAGTGAAGGATTCTCCCGCTGCCGCGGCGTGGATGGAGTGGAAATACGACCTTCTGGCGGCGCGGGTGGACCACCTGGCCCGGACGGACGCCGGCATGGATCTGTATGCCGGGCCTGTCACCCAGGGGAGCCACCAGTTCCTCTTTGGGACGCTGCTGCGGTCCATCCTGGGGGAGGCGGCCATCGCCGCCATGCTGGGGACGCTGTATCTTCTGGGCTATGAGGGGGTACACAAAACGGAGAGCCTCGCCTGCGCCTCCCGCACCGGGCGGCGGCTGCGGCGGACCAAAGTGCTTGCCTCCCTTGCGGCGGCGCCCATTCTCCTGGCCCTGGTGGCCCTGCCTGCCCTGGGACTGTACTTTGCCCGGTTCGACTACAGAGGGATCTGGGATGCCAGCGTCTCCAGTCAATTCAACTACCTCACGGATATGCTGCTGACACGGCCCTACCTCACCTGGGGAGACTTCACAGTTGCCCAGTATCTGGCGGCGGCATTGGCCCTGGGAGCCGGGCTGACGGCGGTGTGTTCCCTGCTGGCGGCCCTCTGCGGCACCCTGGTCCGAAACCCCTATCTGGCGGCGTTGGTGCTGGGGATCGTCTGCTTCGGCGGTCTGGGGCTGGCTTCGGCTCTGGGGAATCTCAAGCTGTGGTTGGGATATGTCCTCGCCTGCTTCCAGCCCACCATCGTGTGGCTCTGCTGCGGCGGCTGGTTCACGGAGCTGGGCCTCAACGCGGTGCTGCCCTGGCAGGAGACCATCACCGTGGCGGTGAATCTGTTGGTCCTTGGTGCCGGAACGGTTCTGGCCCTGCGCCGCTTTCGGAGAAAGGATGTGTTGACATGAGGCTTTTGACGTGGGAACTGCGGAAGATCTGGAGCCTCGGTATCCTGGCGGCCATCTTGCTGCTGGGGGCGGTGTACTACTGGATGTTCCCGGAGTTTTACATCGAGTACTTCTGCAACGGCCCGGCTGAACAGGCCGAGTTCCAGCTGGCTTCGGAGTGGGTGGAACGGTACGGCCCCACTTTGGAACCGGAGGAACGGGCGGAGCTGGACGTTCAGCTGGCAGAGGAGATCAAGGAGTTCGGCCGGCAGATCGCCGCCATCCCGGAGGCCGCGGCGGCGGGACTTGCGGATTATGGGGCCTTTTTTCAATTTCGGGAGGCGTATTACTCCGATAGGGCCGCCTCTGACGGCAAGGCGGATATGGACATGGAATATCTGCTGAGCCGGGTGTACGGCGGCACCAATTGGTACATCATCCGGGAGCTCCAGTATACGATGGAGCTGTATGATACCAAGGAAGAACGCAGCGCTCTGGTGATCTCCGGCAGAAGAGAAGAGGGACAGCCGGAGGCCATGATCCATCGGGAGGAACAGCTGGCCGAACCGGAGCGGGCCCACTCCCTGCTGCCGATTTCGATGGAGGGGCCTACCCGGGAGTATGGAAAGGACCTGGCGGTGTGGTGCGTCCTGAGCGTGGTGCTGCTGCTCTGCCCCACGCTGGTGCGGGACCGGATGCGCAGGACCCGGTCCATGCAGTGGACCTCCCGCCGGGGACGGCCGATCCTGACGGCCCAGATGGCGGCGGCTTTGTGCTCCGCTCTGGTGCTGACCATCGTCAACCTGGTCATTTACGCCATTCCCTTCCTGGCGCAGGACCCCCTGCGGTTTCGCGACTGCGGCCTGGGCGGAATCTGGGAATGGAGTGCGCCCTGGTTCGACTGGACCTACGGCGCCTACCTGATGGTGCTGGCGGGACTGATCCTGGCGCTGTCCCTGGCGGCCGCCGGGCTGACGGTGTTCCTCTCCCAGTACAGCGGCAGCTACATTGCCATGCTGCTCAAGGCCCTGCCGCTGTTCGCGGCGGTGGGGGCGGTGCTGGGGAGTTGGCTTTTGGACAAGCCCTTCACCTTCCGGCGTTTCTGGGAAAATGGTCCCTGGGTACCCAAGGGAACGGAGTTTGCCGTCATTGCGGTCCTGCTGCTCCTGGGATTGGGGCTGTGCATCCTCGCCTGCTTCCGTCAGCAGAGGCGGGAATTATTGGATTAAGGGCGGCGGAGAATTCCTGAGAAAAGGAAAAGAGGAGCGCAAAAGGACATTTCCTCCACCAGGGTGC
>CALXDB010000045.1 GCA_944386955.1 uncultured Oscillospiraceae bacterium | reverse complement strand
AGCCCTACATCGGCGGCGGCTTCGGCAACAAGCAGGACGCCCTCTATGAGCCCCTGTGCGCCTGGCTCACCACCCAGCTGGGGGGCCGGCTGGTGAAGATCGACTGCACCCGGGAGGAGACCTTTGTCTGCAACCGGGTCCGCCACGCCATCCGCACCCACATCATCTCCTGGGTCCGGCCCGACGGCACCTTCGCCGCCCGGAAGATCGAGGCCTTTTCCAACCAGGGGGCTTACGCCTCCCACGGCCACGGCGTCAACGCCAAAGGAGTCAACGCCTTCCCCCAGCTCTACCCCTGCGACAACATCGAGGGGGACGGCTGGACCGTCTACACCAACCTGCCCGCCGCCGGAGCCATGCGGGGCTACGGCATCCCCCAGGCCATGTGGGCCGGGGAGTCCCATCTGGACGACGTGGCCAAGGCCCTGGGCCGGGACCCGGTGGAGTACCGCCGCCAGGTGGTGATGCCCGTGGGGTACAGGGACGCCTTCAGCAAAAACGAGAACTACTTCGACACCTTCAACCAGGTGATGGACAAGGGCATGGAGGCCATCGGCTACGCCGAGAAGCGGAAGGCCTATGAGCACCAGACCGGCCCGGTGCGCCGGGGCATCGGCATGGCCCTCTTCTGGTACAACACCGCCGTCTGGCCCATCTCCCTGGAGTCCTCCTCCTGCCGGATGGTCCTCAACCAGGACGGCTCCATCCAGGTCCAGACCGGCGAGACGGAGATCGGCCAGGGCTGCGACACCGCCTACGCCCAGATGGCCGCCGACGCCGTGGGCATCCCCTTTGAGGACGTCCACATCGTCTCCACCCAGGACACCGACGTCACCCCCTTCGGTACCGGGGCCTACGCCTCCCGCCAGACCTACATCGGCGGCTTCTCCATCCGCCAGACGGGACAGCTCCTCAAGGAGCGGATCCTCACCTATGCTGTGGAGCTGACCCGGCAGACCCGGGCCAACCTGGACCTCATCGACGGGAAAATCGTTCGGATCAGCGACGGCCGGGTGCTGATGACTTTGGGGGAGCTTGCCACCGAGGCCCTCTACAGCCTCACCCACAGCGAGCACCTCACCGCCGAGAGCACCTATCAGATCAAGAACAACGCCTACTCCTTCGGCTGTACCTTTGCCGAGGTAGAGGTGGATATCCCCATGTGCAAGGTAAAGCTTTTGAACATCGTCAACGTCCACGACTGCGGCGCCCTCATCAACCCCGCCCTGGCGGAGGCCCAGGTCCACGGCGGCATGTCCATGGCCATCGGCTACGGCCTCAGCGAGGAGCTGAAGTTCGATCCCAAGACCGGCAGGCCCCTGAACAACAACCTGCTGGACTACAAGCTCTCCACCTTCATGGACCACCCCCATCTCCAGGCGGCGTTCGTGGAGAACCCGGAGCCCACCTCCCCCTACGGCACCAAGGCCCTGGGCGAGCCCCCGGCCTGCAGCCCCGCCCCCGCCATCCGAAATGCCATTCTGCAGGCCACCGGCGTGGCCATGTACAAGGCGCCCATGAGCCCCCAGGCCCTCTTCGCCCGGTTCTGCGAAGAGGGGCTCCTGTGAGAAAGGAGGGACAAGACCATGTATGATTTGACAGCGCTGTATGAGGCGAAAACCGTGGAGGAGGCCGTTTCCCTCCGCCTGGAGCACCCCGAGGCCCAGATCATCGCCGGCGGCACCGACGTGCTGGTCCAGATGCGGGAGGGCAAGCGGGCCGGGAAGGAGCTCATCTCCATCTACGGCATCGACAGCATGCGGGGCGTCTCCCTGGACGAGGAGGAGAACATCCGCATCGGCTCTCTCACCAGCTTCAGCCACATCACGAAGGACCCCATCATCCAGAAGTACATCAACGTCCTGGGGGAGGCGGTGGACACCATCGGTGGCCCCCAGATCCGAAACGCCGGCACCATCGGCGGCAACACCTGCAACGGCGTCACCAGCGCCGACTCCGCCTCCACCCTCTTCGCCTGGGATGCCGTCATCGAGCTCACCGGGAAGGATGGAGTCCGGCGGCTGCCCATTCAGGACTTCTACCTGGGAGCCGGGAAGGTGGACATCCATCCCGACGAGATCCAGACCGCCATCCTGATCCCCAAGGCGAGCTATGAGAACTGCTATGGCCACTACATCAAGTACGCCATGCGAAACGCCATGGACATCGCCACCACCGGCTGCAGCGTCAACGTGGTACTGAGCGAAGACAAGAAGACCATCGCCCGGGCCCGCATCGGCTACGGCGTGGCGGGGCCCATCCCCATGCGCGCCCCCACCGCCGAGGCGGCGGCCCTGGGCAAGCCCCTGACGGCGGAGACCGCGGACGCCTTCGCCGCCGCGGTACTGGAGGACATCCACCCCCGGGACAGCTGGCGGGCGGGCAAGGCCTTCCGGCAGCACATCGCCGTGGAGATGGCCCGGCGGTGCCTCATCGAATCCATCAAGCTGGCGGGAGGTGTGATGGCATGAGTACTCAGTTCAAATTGATCCGCTGCACCATCAACGGTAAAGACGTGGAGAAGATGGTGGACGTGCGGGCCAGCCTCACCGATATGCTCCGCAACGACTTCCGCCTCACCAGCGTGAAGAAGGGCTGCGAGGTGGGCGAGTGCGGCGCCTGCAACGTCATCATCGACGGGGAGTGCTACAACTCCTGCCTGTACCTGGCGGCCTGGGCCGACGGGAAGCACATCCGCACCCTGGAGGGCCTCATGGGCCCCGACGGGGAGCTCAGCGATATCCAGCAGGCCTTCATCGACGAGGCCGCCATCCAGTGCGGCTTCTGCACCCCCGGCTTCATCATGACCGCCGTGGAGATTCTGGAGAGCGGGAAGGAATACACCGACGACGAGCTGAGGAAGCTCCTCTCCGGCCACCTCTGCCGCTGCACCGGCTATGAGAACATTCTCCGGGCGGTGAAGAAGACCATGCTGAAGCGGCTGGGGAAGGCTTAAAAAATTTTTCAAAACGAAAAGGATGATACCGGGAGGGTTCTGCCCTCCCGGTATTTTTCACAACTACTCTCCATGGGTCGAAAGATTTTTTGTTGTGTCTGGCAAAGGGCTATGGTATAATATCAAAAAGCGGGGGACCGGAGGCGCATTCCGGTCCCCATTATAGAAGAGAACACTTTGCCGCTTTGCGGGGCGGCGATCATAGATCATCAAAAAACAGGAGGGTTTTTGGCATGAAAAAGCGCATTGGGATCCTGACTTCCGGCGGCGACTGCCCGGGCCTCAACGCCACCATCCGCGGCGCCGCGAAGGCGCTGTACCAGCGGTTCGGCAACGATGTGGAGATCATCGGCATCTCCCACGGCTACTCCGGCCTCATCAACGGGGAGTGGCGGCTGATGGAGCAGTCCGAATTCTCCGGCATCCTCACCATGGGCGGTACCATCCTGGGCACTAAGCGGACCCCCTTCAAGATGATGAAGGTGGTGGAGGAGGACCAGGTGGACAAGGTGGCGGCCATGAAGAAGACCTACAAGGACGCCAAGCTGGACTGCCTCCTCTGCCTGGGCGGCAACGGCACCCACAAGACCGCCAACCTCCTCAGTGAGGAGGGCCTGAACATCATCGGCCTGCCCAAGACCATTGACAACGACATCTACGGCACCGACGTGACCTTCGGCTTCCACACCGCCGTGGATATTGCCACCGAGGTCATTGACCGCATCCACACCACCGCCTCCAGCCACCGCCGCTGCATGGTCATTGAGATCATGGGCAACAAGGCGGGCTGGCTGACCCTGTATTCCGGCATTGCCGGCGGCGCGGACATCATCCTCATCCCGGAGCTGCCCTACAACATTGAGACCGTCTGCGCCGCCATCCAGAAGCGCAGCGACCAGGGGAAGACCTTCTCCATCCTGGCGGTGGCGGAGGGCGTGTACGATGTGAAGGAGTCCGCCATGAAGAAGAAGGACCGGGCAGCCCTGCGGGCGGAGAATGGCGAGACCACCGCTACCAACCGCATCGCCCGGCAGATCCAGGAGATGACCGGCTTTGAGACCCGGGTCTGCGTCCCCGGCCACATGCAGCGGGGCGGCAGCCCCTCCGCCTACGACCGGGTGCTGGCCACGGAGTTCGGCACCCACGCCGCCAAGCTGGTGGAGGCAGACCACTACGGAGTGGCCGTGGCTATGAAGAACAACATCGTCACCGAGAATCCTCTGAAGGACATCGCCGGCAAGACCAAGCTGGTGCCGGAGACCTGCGACATGCTGATGGTGGCCCGGCGCATGGGCCTGTGCCTGGGCTGAGATTTCCCCCAAAAAAGAACGGGGCCGCCGCGAAGCATGCTGCTTCGCGGCGGCCTTTCTGTCATTCCATGGGGCGCAGCACAGCGGCCCGCCTCCCCACTGGTCAGACCGCTGAGGAATCTCCCTGCTCCTCCGCGGTAAAGAACACGAAGAACACGTCGCCCTCGGTGTTGTCGTCAAAGAACTCCAGGTAGGAGATGGAGAAATCCTTCTCCCCCTCGGGCACCTCAAACACCAGAAGGCCGGTGCGGCTCTCGTCCACCGCCAGCTCATACTCGTAGGGCAGCTGGTCGTCGGAGAGCGTCTCCTCCAGGTAGTAGGTGATGGGCACGTCGTAGGCGTCCTCGTCCTCGTCATCTCCCCACTGGACCTGGAAATCTGTATCGTACATGGGGATGCTCTCCTGGAAGGTGTTCAGCACCGTCACCTCCGCCACCAACAGCCGGAAGCCTTCCTGGGAGGGAGCATAGCCCTCAAAGCTGTCGCAGAGATATGCACTGTTCACCGTGTAATCGAAAAATACCGTGTGCATGGTGTCGCCCATCCGGCCCTCAGCATAACCGTCCTGGGCATAGCCCGTCTGGGAGTCGCCGTTTCCGTTGTTCTCATCGCCGCCCAGCATCCCGCTCAGAACACTGCCGCATCCGCTGAGCACCGTCAAACACAGCGCCAGGGCCAGGGCCAGGATCAGCCCAATTCCTTTTTTCATCCATCTCTCTCCTTTTCTCACACCCAAAAGGGCGTTGTCATCCCGCGGCCTGCCGCGGCAAGAGACCGTCCGGTCCCTTTCGCTACCCGTATTGTAGGGCACAGGCCCTCTCCTGTCAAGGGCGCGCCGGTTTCTCTGGAAAGTTTTGCCCTTTCCCAGGATTTTTTCCCCGCCCCCTTGCCTAATCGGCCGCCGGGCGGTATGATAGGAGAACAGACGGCCCGCCGCTTTCCGGTGAAATGAGAAAGAAGGCCGCTGCGATCGGAGGACCGCTTATGAGACGAACCCGCCTAAGTCGGCAGCTGCAGGCCTGGTACCTGTACTTTGTACTCTATTCCGTCATCGGCTGGTGCTACGAGGTGTTTCTGGAGGTGGTGGTCTACCGGTGGGGCTTCTCCAACCGGGGCGTCCTCTTCGGGCCCTGGTGCGTGGTCTACGGCTTCGGGGCCCTGCTGCTGCTGTGGACCCTGGGCCCCCTCCAGCGGAAAAAGCTCCGGCTGGGCCCCGTCCCCATCACCCCGGTACTGGTGTTTCTCGGCATTGTGGCCGTGTCCACGGCGGTGGAGCTGGCGGCCAGCTATGTGATGGAGTGGACCGCCGGAGGCTGGATGTGGGACTATACCCGCTTCGCCTTCAACTTCCAGGGCCGCATCGCCCTGAACCCCAGCATCCGCTTCGGCATCGGGGGCATGGTGTTCCTCTATGTGCTCCAGCCCCTCTTCCGCCGCCTTACCCGCAGCATGGACGACCGCCTGCTCGCCGCCGCGGCGGCGGTGCTGGCGCTGCTGATGGCCGGAGATGTGCTCTATACCTTCCTGCTGAAATAATCAGAACAAACCGATCAAAGGAGGAACCGACATGTACGAACTCTGGAACGCCCTGAAGAAGGCAAAGGACTACCGCTGGGTGGAGCTGTCCCACCCCCTGGACAACGACAGCCCCTACTGGGCCGGCATCCCCGAGGGCTCCGTGGAGCTGGGGAAGACGGTGTACGACTGGGGCAACCCCATGCTGGACTGCCTCATCCAGACCTTTCTCTTCCCCGGCCAGTTCGGCACCCACATCGACTTCCCCAGCCACTTCGTGAAGGACGGCGTCTCCTCGGAGGCCTTCGGCGTCCGGGACCTGGTGTTCCCCCTGTGCGTGGTGGACATCAGCAAGAAGGTGGAAAAGGACGTCCACTACGCCGTGACGGAGGAGGACATCCGGGAATATGAGGCCCAGTACGGCCCCATCCCCGACGGGGCCTTCGTGGCCCTGCGCACCGACTGGGGGAAGCGCTGGCCCAGCATGGACGCCCTCTCCAACTTCGATGCCGAGGGCGGCGAGCACTGCCCCGGCTGGTCCATGGAGGCCCTGCGGTACATCTACGAGGTCCGCTCCGCCGCCGCCAACGGCCACGAGACCATTGACACCGACGCCTCCGCCCTGGCCGCCGCGGCGGGGGATCTGGCCTGCGAGCGGTATGTGCTGAGCCGGGGCAAGCTCCAGGTGGAGCTGCTGTGCAACCTGGACCAGGTGGCCCCGGCGGGGGCGGTGGTCCTGGTGTCCTACCCCCGGATCACCGGCGCCACGGGCCTGCCCGCCCGGGTGTGGGCCATCACCAAGTAACGCGGCCAGCCGGCCCCGGACCGACCAAGCGGGTGCGGTCCGGGGCCTTTTCCCGTCTTGCGGCGGGACGGCGGTTGGTGGTATACTGGCGGAAAACGGAAGAGGAGGCGGACGGATGGAGGAGTATACGATCCGGCCCGGCGGGGCCCTCCGGCGGGCGGAGGAGCCCGGGGAGGGGACCCGGCTGGTGCGGATGACGGAGGAGGAGTTTGCCGCCCTCCCCCAGGAGATGCCCCACAGGCGGCGGCTGGAGCGGAGCCTGGAGACGGTGCGCTACTGCAAGGCGGAGTCCTTCGGCGGCAGCGCCCAGGGGGTGCTGCGGCTGCCCGGCCGGGGGGAGGAGGCGCCGCTGACCTTCGGCTTCTACCTGTGGCGGCGGGAGCTGCTGCTCATCGGCGGCGGCGAGGCCCTGGACCGGCGGCTGGAGGGCCTGCGGGACACCCTGCCCGGGGACGGGTCCCCCCGGCACCTGCTGCTGGCGGTGCTGGAGCACCTCATCGGCGGGGACCTTCTCTACCTCCAGGAGGTGGAGGAGGGGTTGGAGGAGATCGAGGAAGGTCTGCTCCAGCGGGTGCCGGAGCACTTCTACGAGACGGTGATCCGCCGGGGGAAGGAGCTGTCCGCCCTCCACGCCTACTACGAGCAGCTCATCGACATGGGGGACCACCTCAGCGGCGAGGCCGCCGGGGAGGAGGGGCGGTTCTGGCAGCTGTTCACCAACCGGGCGGAGCGGCTGCACAACCATGTGGAGATGCTGCGGGAGTACCTCCGGCAGATCCGGGAGCTGTACCAGACCCAGATTGACGTGCAGCAAAACCGGGTGATGACCATCCTCACGGTGGTGACCACCCTCTTCCTGCCCCTATCCCTCATCGCCGGGTGGTACGGCATGAACTTCCCCAACATCCCCATTCTCCACCAGCGTTGGGGCTACGCCGCCGTGGCGGCGGTGAGCGCCGGGATCGTGGCGGCGGAGATCCTCTATTTCAAGCGAAAGAAAATGCTGTAAGGAGCGAACAGACAGATGGCAAAGGAAACGAATGTGGCCCTGCGCAACCAGGTGATGTACTGCGTCTATGTGCGAAACCACACCGAGGAGGGCACCTTCCGGGCCCTTATGGAGGACCTGCCCCGGATCCGGGCGCTGGGGACCGATGTGATCTGGCTCATGCCCATCCACCCCATCGGGGTGGCGGGGAAGAAGGGGAGCCTGGGCTGCCCCTACGCCGTGCGGGACTACCGGGCGGTGAACCCGGCCTACGGCACCATGGAGGACTTCCGCCGCCTGGTGGAGGAGATCCACCGTCTTGGCATGCGGTGCATCATCGACGTGGTGTACAACCACACCGCCCCCGACTCCTGGCTGGCGGCGCACCACCCGGAGTGGTTCTTCCACCGGCCGGACGGGTCTCTTGGGAACCGGGTGGCGGACTGGTCCGACGTGGTGGATCTGGACTACAGCAATCGGGGGCTGTGGGACTACCAGATCGAGTCTCTCCGGCTGTGGGCGGAGATCGTGGACGGCTTCCGCTGCGACGCGGCCTCCATGGTGCCGGTGGACTTCTGGCGGGAGGCCCGGGAGGCCTGTGCCAAGGTGAAGGGGGACCTTCTGTGGCTGGCGGAGTCGGTCCACGCCGACTTTGTCCGGGAGCTGCGGAGCCTGGGCGTCCCCTGCTGGTCCGACGGGGAGCTGTACCCGGTGTTCGACGTGACCTACGACTATGACATCTGGGCGTGGTACGAGGGCTATCTCCGCCGGGAGATCTCCCTTGGGACCTATGTGGACATCCTCCGCCTCCAGGACGGGCTGTACCCGGCCAACTATGTGAAGCTGCGGTGCCTGGAGAACCACGACCGGCCCCGAATCGCGGGGCTGGCAGGGGACGGGCGGCGGCTGGAGAACTTCACCGCCTTCCAGATGTTCCAGAAGGGCATGGCCCTGGTGTACGCCGGCCAGGAGTGGGCCAACGTCCACACCCCCAGCCTCTTCGAGAAGGACGTGGTGGACCGGGAAACGGGAACGGATCTCTCCCCCCTGCTGAGGCGGCTGGCGGAGATCCGGCGGGACGAGCTCCTGGCCCGGGGCAGCTGGGAGCAGCGGGCGGAGGGCGGTTTGGTGTACAGCCGCTACCGCCTGGGGGACCGGATGCTCTGCGGCCTCTTCTGCCTGGAGGGGGAGGGCGGCAGCGCCGCCATGGAGCTCCCCGACGGGGAGTATCCGGAGCTCCTCCGGGGCGGCACGGTGACGGTGTCCGGCGGGAGAGCAGTCTCCCTGGGGAAGCCCCTTCTGTTCGGCGGGACCCTGTAAAAAAGCGGCGCCCCCGCAGTCTGCGCGCAGACCGCGGGGGCGCCGTTTGGCGCGATGGGGTCAGGGGAGCAGTTCCCCCTCGTTGGCCTCCTGGGCCACCACTGCCTGGGCGGGGGGCGCCTCGGGGAAGTCCGCCAGCAGCACCGCCTGGGGCCAGTTGAGGGACACCTGCACATGGCGGCCCTTTTCCCCCGCCACCCGCTCCAGAAGGGCCATCAGCTCCCCCAGCACCTCCCGGGTGAGATAGCCGCCCCGCCACTGGAAGAGGAGAGGCTTCTTCTTCCGCACCGCCTGGCGGGCCCGGTTCTCCACCTCCTCCAGCTTGGTGAAGGACAGCTTCTTCTGCCGGTAGTAGCTGCCGTCCCCCGCGGGGCAGGGGGGCATGGGGTAGAGCAGCGGCTGGTGGTCCCGGAGGATCTGCTGGTCGGAGAGGTTGTAGTAGTCGTGGCGGACGAGCCCCTTTTGGCTGAGGCTCAGATCGAAGGTTACGTCCAGGTGACGGAATACCCCGCCCACCCGCACCACGTTCCAGGCGTGGCGGTATCGGATCCCCTTGTCCGGAGCGGCGTCGGAAACGGCGATAGCGTTCCAGATCCCCAGGTTGTCCAGGAGGATCTTGGCCGCCTTGGCAATGCCCTCGCATACCCCCACCCCCTGCCCCAGCGGGCCGATGATCTCGTGGGAGTAGGGCTTTTTCAGCTTGTCGTACCGGACGTTTTCGCAGAGGAAGTCGTGGACGTACTGCTCCCGCTCCCCCTCGTGCATGGTCTGAGCGGCCCGGCACAGCTTGGCCACCCGGGCTGCCATGGCCTGCTGGTGGTCCCGGATTTTCCCCTTGTCAAAGAGGTACTGAGGCATCAGCTCCACATGGTCGGCATCCCGGTAGAAGCGGTAGGAGAAGCCGGAGACGTAGAAGATCTCCGGACAGTCCAGCCGCAGCTGGAAAAACACGTCGTTGAGGGCGGCGCTCTCCAGCCGGAGCACCGGGAAGGAGGGGGAGAGGGCGGTAAAACCGGTCTTCATAGCGTGGTAGACGCTCTGCCGGTCCTTGTCCATATGCTGGCGGTAATAGGCTTCCATGATCGTACCTCCTGTGGCAGTTTGGCCGCCGGGGAAGAGAGAAAGCGCCGCGGGGACTCCCGCGGCGCTTCGTATTCTGCTATGCGGTCGTGTTGGCTCAGCGGACCATCAGCCGGCTCCCCACGTCCGCGCCCCACCGGAAGGTGGCGGCGGTAGTAAGGAGAAAGAGATTGACAAGGCCGTAGCCGAACAGGATACCGGTGACCAGACGCTTGCCATTGGTGCTCTCATACCGGGTCAGGGCCTGGACGCCGCCGTCAATCACCAGAGGGATCAGCAGCAGGGCGGACCAGAGAAGCCCAGGGTGGACGAAGGCGAACAGAATCGCCGCCGCCAGGATCCCCACCAGCTCGCCGGTACAGCGGGCGCAGATGGGAAATCGCTTATTCCGGAAGTGAAAGGACCGACTGTCCATGCAGTGGCAGCCGAAGAAGATGGGCAGCCACTTGTAGAGCCAGGGGATCACGGTCAATACATCAGGCTGCTGCCGATACCGATGGCAAAGACCAGAATATACCACACCACGCACAGGCCCACGCCCACCAGCGCACCCACGCCGGCGGCCTTAGCCGTCCGAGGCTTCTGATCCTTCCACACCAGGAAGAGGATCAGCCCCACCAGGGGAATGCAGCACCCCAGCAGGCCCCACAGGAAACCGCCGTTATCAGGCGCAGGGGGATTGGGGTTGCTGTTATAGCTGTTATAATTGTTGTAATTCGGGGCAGGATTGTAATTGTCCTGAGCCGCGCCGCAGGAGGGGCAGTTCGTCGCGCCGTCCGGGACCTGTGCGCCGCAGTTCTTGCAAAATGCCATGTGTACTCTCCCTTCTTTCCATTAGACAATGGCTGTTCCGCCATTTCGTGACCTATTCTATCGCATTTTGCCGAAAAATACAAGAGGAACCTGCGCGTCCGCCGTCCGGCGGGACTGCGCTGTAGAATTCATCGAGCAGAAAACATCGTCAATTTATCACTTATTCCATTCAAAAGCGGGCTGTCAATGGAAAATACCGGAGAATCTGCACGTTTTTCCTCCTGTCCTGCCGCCCGCCAATCGGCAAAATTTCCGCAAATACGAAGGGCGGCCCATGGGACGGAGCGCCTGACTGCCAAGCGAAAGAATGGTATCTTCTATTCAAATCGGACTGAATCGGCGCCGGTCTGCGGTAAGACGGGACAACGCCGAAAAACCGCTCCGAACTTAAGCACTCAGGATCAGATTGCATCGATTTGATACAACGAACAATAAGCTGGACGTTTCCGACAAATTTATCCGACATTATTCTGCAAGATCGCGCTGGAATGTGCGGGCCCTTTACTCCCCCTTGACTCCCCTCCAAAAATCCTGACTTGTCCATCGAACGTAATAATGATATAATTTCATCGACATGCCGCAAGCGCTGTTACGCACAACGCAGGATATGAATTGTACACCACGAGACACAGATTTTGGAGGCTGCAATGCGACTTGAGCAACTGCAATTTTTCCTTTCCGTGGCTGTAAACACTTCTGTTACAAAAGCCAGCGAACAGCTGTTTACTACACCGCAGAACGTCAGCAAGGCAATTAAACAACTGGAAAGCGAACTTGGTGTAAAACTATTTCATCGCTTCAAAAATGGCATGTTTCTTACTGAAGATGGCCTGAGGGCGTATGAAATCGCAGATAATATTCTCCAGCAGACCGCCATACTCAAGGAAACCTTTTCTCCCCAGAGCAAAGCTTCTGCTCCGCAAAGCGTCGCTTCTCTAAAAATGCTGATCGCGCCGCTGTTCAATGATCTTTTGTTTACCATTCTCAACCGACTCTCCTACCATGGTGTTTCCTTTTCCCAGCTATCTGTCAGTAAGCTCGATATACGCCAACTCAATGAAGCGCTTTTTTCCGATCTTTCCAATAGCAGCACGCGCTATGACTGCATTCTGACATGCTTTGACCATGATGATGCCCCGCAGCTTTTTCCGCAGCTGAGTGCGGACTATGTGGGCTATCTGATCTGGCAGGATCAGGTCTGCCTGGAAATGGAACAGAGCGACCCGTTGGCCGACTATCCCCTGATCCCCCTCTCCCTTTTGCAAACCCTCCCTATGGTGATGTACGCCTCCGACGGTCAAGAAAAAACGTTTACTGAGTTGGTTTTCCAAAAAAGAGGGGTCACGCTCCAGGTCGTCTACCGCATCCCCAGCGAAAACGGAAAACGTTTCGCCCAACACCACCATGCCTACAGTGTCATCGGATCGCCTACCAACGAGCTGCGCCCCCATCCCGGCCACATTTTGGTCCCCATTGAGGGGAACATTCGCTCTAACCAGTGCCTCCTGATTCCCAGAGCGAAGGTGACACAGTTTCCATTGCCGGATCTTCTCCGCATATTTGACGATCTGTTTTCCGTTAAAAAACTTTTTTAGCAGAAAGGCAATACCCGCAGAAAGCATTTGCATACGCTTTCTGCGGGTATGTTTATTTTTTACATGGACTAATCGTAATAATTGGCGCCATATTCCCGAACAGTCTCCCGTACCCAGGCATTCTTTGTAAGTACCTTCTGGTTTCCCGGCGTACCAAGGAAATTCCCATAGAAGCAATACCCGCCGCCCGGAGCCAATCGATCAATGGTCTTCTTTACAGCTTCCACCACCACTTCCTTCGGGCAGTCGTCATCCGCCAATTCCGGAGTCATTTCAAAGCCGCCGCAGATGGCCAGCCGCCGTCCGTACTTTGCTTTAATCGCCAAGAGATCATTGGATACCTGGGCTGGCTGCCAGGCGTTCACGCCGAAATCCAACCAATCGTCAATAAAGTCCTCGCACCGACCGCAGCAGTGCATAAAAAGAGGGCGGACAAATTCTCCATCATCTGACGGTAGGCCTCTGCCGTGCTGTCATAGACCATGACCTGGCAGGAGAGGTCCATACCGTTTTCCTCCAGATAGGAGAAAGCATACATCCCCACGGGGATTCGCTGGGTAAAGGGCACTTTCTCCAAGGCTGTGGTGTCGATGGAGTTATCTAGCATGGTGGCGAATTCTTCAATTTTGGAGAGGGAAATCATGCGGATCTCCCTCTGAATGCGGTCTGCCACATCATCCGAAAACTCGTTATTTCCTTCAAACAGGCTCTCGGGATTGACCCAGGCGATGTGCTCGTCCCAGTCATCCACAAAGGATACGATATAGGCGGTATCCGTTCCCCCTGCCGCAGGCCCCCGCAGAGCCCGGCCTACCATCTGGGTCATCAGGATGGTGGAGACGGTGGGACGGGCCAAAAAGACGGTACCGGTTTTCGGCAGATCGACACCCTCCGTCAGGATATTCACATTGATGAGAACCTGGAGCTTTCCATCCCGATAGGCCTGCAGCTTCCGCTCATTGTCCTCCCTGCTTACAGTCACGCCGGTAACCGCATCCCGGATAGAGGAAACCACATAGTCCGAGGCAATCCCCTCTTTTCGAAACAGTGCGTTCAGTGCAATCGCGTGGTCCACATTTACCGCAAAAACAATGGTCCGGCCATATTTCTTCTGTCCTTCCCGGTAAGTATCCACAATCAGCCGATTACGGAGCGCACTGTCGGCAATCTGCCGGGCCACATCCTCCGGCAGGGTGTCCAGATGCTGAATGCTCTCCCAGGCCTCCAGCCCCAGTGCCTGACCGTACTGCTCCTCCGTCTGATAGCTCTCAAACACCGGCTTGGCCAAGATTCTTCGACCGATCAGCTCCTTCAGACTGATCTGATAGGTGATGCCCGCATCGTTGTGCACCACCGCATTGTTCTTCACACCGTCTGTATAGATTTTACCCAGCAGCCCCTGCTCCTCCTCCGCTGTACGGAAGGGAGTAGCGGTCAGGCCGATGAGCTTCACATGGGGTACCTTGGACCGGACATAGTCGATCACCCGCCGGTAGGTCTTTGCCGTGGAGTGGTGGGCCTCGTCCACCACCAGGAAGAGTTCCTCCTCCCCGGCAAGCCACTCGTCCAGAGCTGACAGATTGCGGCCAATGCTGTCCTTGCTGACAATGAGCAGGTCGTCATCCGGGCGGATATCGATGGTCCTTCCATGGCCGCCGGAACCGGAAATGATCCGGTAGCGGAATCCGGAAATATGGGGGATCGTCTCGGTATATGCGTACTTTTGAAAAGCCTCAGCCGCCTGATCCAACAGCATCTGCCGGTGGGCCATCCACAGAATTTTTTTATGTCGGTCAATGGCGTTATGCAGCAGCCACAGCGCGGCGGTATAAGTCTTTCCGCCTCCGGTGGGCAGCACCACCAACGTACTGAACGCCGCATCGGCATTGATGCGGTCCATGCACTCCATGGCCCTTTTCTGGTGCTCATAGGGTACGCGGTCATTGACGCCGCTGCGGGGTTCGATCCGCCCGCTGGATATGATCTCTTTTCTCTCTCCCATCATAAATCTTCCTTTTGTCTATTTTGTTTGGAAAAACCGGCCCGCCAACCAGCAGCAGATCTCAATGGTGGCGCTTTGCCCGTGGAGCCGGACAGTATCCAGCGACCAGGTGATGAGACAGGAGTCTCTGTTTTGTACAGCATGGCCCTCCCAATATCCTTTCGAAAAAACTTCCGTTGTGATTTTCCAGCACAAGGCTGTCTTCTAACCTCCGCCGCATGCAGTCGGGCAATGTATGGGCGCCCTCCCGCACACTTTGCTGCGATACCCAGTATACCGTTCCTTCCCATATTCGGCAAGTGGCAGGCTTTCCGTTCAGCGGAAACAGCCCATGTTTTCTTTGCGCTATGTCCAAATATTTTTCTTTTACAGATAACTTAGAAAAACACATGGCATGATTGCTTTTCAAATTTTGATCTATGGTTTACAAATCACAGCTTTTATGCTATCACTTTGTGGTATGAGGAAGGGAGACACTTGGAACCAACACATCATTGGACTTTTGAAGAAGATTTATATTACTGCAACAAATATCTTGATTTTTTGTCATTCAAAAAAGCAATATGTCCCTATCTGGCTTTTGCCGCCTGTGCTCGTACGTCAAAGAGGGAAAACCAGGGACGGCGGGATTCAGAATTTCATCCCAGCAATTACCGGTCCGAATTATCCCTGCATCCCCCAGCGCCTGATACGCCGCATTTGGAATACAAAAAGGCTCCTTATCTCTCGATAAGGAGCCTTTTTGGAGCTGGAAACGTGACTCGAACACGCGACCTGCTGATTACGAATTAAAATACGCTCGAAAAGTCTACGAGCGGCTACGCTAAAAAATCCTTATTTCATGCG
>CALXDB010000044.1 GCA_944386955.1 uncultured Oscillospiraceae bacterium | reverse complement strand
AATGTAGTTCCGCAATATCTTTGGCTTTGGGACGACAAAAAGTGAGAACGACGATCAGCTATCCGCCAGAGGCGGAAAGCGTCATTCTCCCAGCGGGAAAGTCCCCAAAATAAAAAGTCAGCAGCTATGGCGCTTTGTGCGCAATGATCCCGCTGAATCCTGACAACGTGCGCAGGCAGAGAGCGTGCCCTATACATAGGCGGCGGTCTATGCCCATTATTGGAATTTTGCGGAAATTGGATTACGGATATAACACTCCACAAGATATTGCGCTCATCAAAAGCGACGTTCGAGATAACTGCAAGGCGCAAAAAAGAGGGAACCGTGCTTGTTTTATTTGCGGAAAGGGCAAAAAAAGATGATGAAGGTCTGATTCCGGTGAATTACCGATTTGGAACGGCAACAGACCGCAAATTAAACGGCGTTTATGTGAGAAATACATGGATCGCTGGGATGTCATTTGATGTCTTGAAAAGGAAAGTGTGGTATGGTACAATAAAATGCTACTGTATCAGATTCCTTTTGCTGAAAAAGGAATCAATCTGTCAGAAAAGCGTAGAGATCAAAAGGGAAGAGTCCTGCGTAGTGGTGAAAGCCAGCGGTCAGATGGAAAGTATATGTTTTGATATACGGATGCCGCAGCGATGCGGGAGAAGAAAACGGAGACGATGCAAGCCGGCGGTGGAGCTCAAAATCGCGTAGCCGTACTGCCGCAATGGTTACCGAATTTTCGTGATGTAAAATGAGCACAGAAATGGTTTTATTCCGATTGACCGAAAAATACGGCAGGATGTAAAAAGTTATGAAAGCAAAACATTTCCTCAAAGCCTTGCAGCGTAAGGTTTTGGGAGGATATAAGAAGAAAGGGGTGGGAGCTTGTACTTAAAGGCGCTGGACATTCAGGGCTTCAAGTCCTTTCCCGATAAGACCACCCTCCACTTCGGGGAGGAGATCACCGCCATCGTGGGACCCAACGGCTCCGGGAAATCCAATATTTCCGACGCTATCCGCTGGGTGATGGGGGAGCAGAGCACCAAAAATCTCCGAGGTGTGAAGATGGAGGATGTGATCTTCGGCGGCACCGAGAAGCGCAGCCCTGTGGGCTTCGCCCAGGTCACCCTGGTGCTGGACAACAGTACCCACATCTTCCCCCACATCGAGCAGGCCGAGGTGATGGTCACCCGCCGTTACTACCGCAGCGGCGAGAGCGAATATTTCATCAATAAGCAGTCCGTACGCCTCCGGGACGTCAACGAGCTGTTCATGGACACGGGCCTTGGACGGGAGGGCTACTCCATCATCGGTCAGGGCCGTATCGATGAGATTTTGTCCGTCAAGAGCGGCGACCGGCGGGAGATTTTTGAGGAGGCCGCCGGCATCTCCCGGTTTCGTCACCGGAAGGAGGAGTCGGAGCGGAAGCTGGAGCGCACCGAGGAGAACCTGGTGCGCATCAACGACAAGATCGCCGAGCTGGAGCTCCAGGTGGGTCCCCTGCGGGAGCAGGCGGAGAAGGCCAAGCGGTATTTAGTGCTGCGGGACGAACTGCGGCTTCTGGAGATTTCTGTGTGGCTGGAGAACCTGGAGGGCATCAAGCAGAAGGCCATGAAACTGGAGGCAGACTATGCTGCCGCCCAGCGGGAGCTGGGGGAGGCCAACGCCGCATTGGAACGGCTCTACCGCAGCAATGAGCAGTTTGGCGAGCGGACGCGGAAAAACGATATGGAGCAGGAGGAGCTGCGCCAGGGCCTTGGCCAGCTGGACAGCCAGATCGGTGAGCAGGAGAGCGCCGTGGCCGTTTTGAAGACCAACCTCCAGCACAGCGAGGAGAGCATCCGGCGCCTCACCGCTGAGCTTAGTGACCAGGACAGCCGCAGCCGGAACCTCCGGGACCAGATGGACCAGCAGCGCCGCCGGGTGGCGGAGCTCCAGGCCCAGCGGGAGGCCCTGGAGGCGGAGCTGGCGGACCTATTGGAGAAGGCCCGGGCCGCGGCGGACAGCGCCGGGTCGGCGGCAAGGGAGGCGGAGAGCCTCCGGGGCCGGGAGGCCCTGGCCGTGGACGCGGCGGCGGACGCTCGGGCGGCCCTCTCCGCCCTCTCCGCCTCGGCTGAGCAGATGTCCCAGCGGCGGGAAGCCCTCCGGCAGGAGCTGGAGCAGGCCGAACGCAAGCGAGAGGAGAAGGCTGGGGAGGCCAAGGCCTGCCGTCGTGCGCTGGAGGATGCGGAGGAGGAGGCCCAGTCGGCGGCCAACGTGATCCGGGGCCATGAGATGAAGGCAGAGGGCCGGCGAAAGCGGGAGGCGGAGGCCGCTCAGCGGAAACTGGACCTCACCATGGAGCACAACGCCCTCATAAGCCGCATCGCCCTTTTGGAGGAGATGGAGAAGGAGTACGAGGGCTTCAACAAGGCGGTGCGTCTGGTGATGCAGGCCGCAGGGAAAGGGGCCCTCCGGGGGGTCCACGGTCCCATCGCCAGCCTCATGCGCACCGGGGACCGGTACGCCGTGGCCATGGAGATCGCTCTCGGCGCCGGGATGCAGAACATCGTGGTGGACCGGGAGGAGGACGCCAAGGGGGCCATCGGCTATCTCAAGCAGCGGGACGGGGGCCGGGCCACCTTCCTGCCCCTCAGCGCTATCCGGGGCGACGAGCTCCGGGAGCGGGGGCTGGAGGGGGAGCCGGGCTTCGTGGGCGTGGCCTCCCAGCTGGTGGAGTACGACCGGACCTACGACAGCATTTTCAAAAATCTCCTGGGCCGGACGGTGATCGCCGAGGACTTGGACTGCGGCATCGCCATGGCCCGGCAGTACCAGAACCGCTTCCGCATCGTCACCCTGGACGGCCAGGTCATCAACCGGGGCGGCTCCATGACCGGCGGCAGCGTCAGCCGCAGCGCCGGCATCCTGTCCCGGGCCAACGAGCTGAAGGCCCTGCGGCAGAGGAAGGAGGGCCTTACCCAGAAGCTGGAGGAGGCTGCCAGGGCTGCTGAGGAGGCCAGGCGGGAGCTTACCGCCGCCCAGTACGCCCTGGAGGTGGCCCAGGGCCAGCGCCGGGCCGCCGAGGATGCGGTGCTGCGGCTGCGGGGGGAGAAGGGGCAGTTCGATCTGCTCCTCACCACACTGGACAATACTATTGAGAATTTAGAGGGGGAGGAGACCGCCCTCCAGGGCCGGATGGCCGACGCCAAGGCGGCCATGGCAGCCAAGGAGCAGGAGATTGCCGCCCACGAGGCGGAGGCGGCAGAGCTCCGCCGGCAGATGGCAGCGCAGCTGACGGACCAGACCGGTCTTCTGGAGCTGTCCGCCTCCCTCACCGAGGAGATCTCCCAGCGCAAGAGCCAGACCGCCGCCCTCCAGGCGGAGGAGGAGACCACCCTCCGGTCCCTGGGGGATCTGGAGCGGCTGTGGCAGGAACTGTCCGGTGACCGGGAGAGCCGGGAACGGACTATTGAGGAGTACCGGCAGACCATGGCCTCCACCCAGGAGGAGATCGCCCGCCGGGGCGAGAAGATAGCCGCCCTCCGGGAGCGGAGCCGGGAGGACCGGCAGCGGCTGGAGCGGCTGGCGGATGAGAAGCTCCGCATCGAGCAGGAGCGTACCACCGCCGACAAGGAACTGCGGGGCCTCAACGACAATGTGCTGCGGATGCAGCAGGAGGTGTCCCGGCTGGAGCAGCGGAAGGCCACCAACGCCATGGAGGAGAGCCAGATCTTAGACAAGCTCTGGGAGCACTATGAGCTGAGCCACTCCGCCGCCATGGAGCAGCGCATCGAGCTGGAGTCGGTGGTGAAGGCCAACCGCCGCATCGGCGAGCTGAAGCGGGAGATCGGGAGCCTTGGAGCCGTGAACGTGGGAGCCATCGAGGACTTCGAGCGGATCAACGGACGCTACACCTACCTCACCGACCAGCGGGACGACGTGGAGAAGGCCAAGGCGGAGCTCACCGGCGTCATCGACGGCATCACCAAGGAGATGACGGAGATCTTCGCCCAGCAGTTCGCCCTCATCAACGACGCCTTCCAGGCCACCTTCCTGGAGCTCTTCGGCGGCGGCAAGGCCACGTTGGAGCTGGAGGATCCCAACGACATCCTCTCCTGCGGTATCGAGATCAAGGTCCAGCCCCCGGGGAAGGCGCTGAAGACCATCACCCTTTTAAGCGGCGGCGAGAAGGCCTTTGTGGCCATCGCTCTGTATTTCTCCATTTTGAAGGTCCACCCCACGCCCTTCTGCGTCATGGATGAGATCGAGGCGGCTCTGGATGAGGCCAATGTGGTGCGGTACGCCAAGTACATGCGGACCCTCAGTGAGAAGACCCAGTTCATCGTCATCACCCATCGCCGGGGTACCATGGAGGAGGCCGACGTCCTCTACGGCGTCACCATGCAGGAGAGGGGTGTGTCGAAGATCCTGACGATCAACATGAACGAGCTCTCCAAGGAGCTGAAGATCCAATAGGTGACGCCGCCGCGCGGAGCGCGTCCAAGCGTTTTTGCGGAGCAAAAACCTTGCCGCAGGGCGGATTCACTCCGCCCGGAGGAAATGCAATGGGGTCCCCGCAAAATCGAAGATTTTGTGGGGCGTCACCATGCAGGAGAGGGGTGTGTCGAAGATCCTGACGATCAACATGAACGAGCTCTCCAAGGAGCTGAAGATCAAGTAGGTGACACTATGAACGACTTTTTGATCCTGGCTTTCATTTTCTTTGTGGGCAGTCTCGCGGGCTGGGGCCTGGAGGTTTTGTTCCGGAAGTTCTTCTCCGGGGCCAACCCCGACCACCGCTGGATCAATCCCGGCTTTCTGGTGGGGCCCTATCTGCCCCTGTACGGCTTCGGCCTGTGCACCCTGTACCTCCTGGCGGGGCTGGAGAATTTCTCCCTCATCTCCAACCCCTTCTGGAACAAGCTCGCCCTTTTCGCTGCCATGGCCGTGGCCATGACGGTGATCGAGTACATTGCCGGGGTCATCTTCATTTTAGGCATGCATATCAAGCTGTGGGACTACTCCGACCAGTGGGGAAATATCAAGGGCATCATCTGCCCCAAATTTTCCTTCTTCTGGGCGGTGTTGGGGGCTATCTACTACTTCCTTATCCACCCCTCCATCTTAGATGCCCTCCAGTGGTTGTCCGCCAATTTGGCCTTTTCCTTTGTAGTGGGCTTCTTCTATGGTATCTTTTTAATTGATGTGTGCTACTCTATGGAGGTCATGGCCAAGATCCGCCGGTTCGCCCAGGAGAACGAGGTCATCGTCAAATACGAGCAGCTGCGGGAGCGGCTGCGGCGCGACCGGGAGGAGCGGGTCCAGCGGGCCCGGTTCTTCATTACCCTCCACACCGACGGCCCCCTGCTGGATCACCTGCGGCGGCTGAAGGAGGACAGCGACAGCTTTATGATCCACCGGCGCAGCCGGAAAAAATAGAAATTACGACAGATAAGAGGAGCAAAGTATGGGCTTTTGGGATAAACTGAAAAAAATTACCGGCAATGTGTTCGGCACCGCCATCAGCGAGGAGGACGAGGCCTTTTTTGAGGATTTGGAGGAAATGCTCATCATGGCCGACGTGGGCATGACCACCGCCACCGAGGCGGTGGAGCGGCTGCGGAAGGTGATGGTTCAGGAGAGAATCTCCGGCCAGGAGCCGGTAAAGGAGGCACTCCGTAATATTCTGGCGGAGATGCTCACCATGGAGGACCAGGACCTCCACATCGCCACCCGCCCCTCGGTGATTTTAGTGGTGGGCGTCAACGGGGTAGGGAAGACCACTTCCATCGGCAAGCTTGCCGCCCGGCTGAAAGGGGAGGGCAAGCGGGTCCTCCTCTGCGCCGGGGATACCTTCCGGGCCGCCGCCGCCGACCAGCTGGAGATCTGGGCCAACCGCTGCGGCTGTGAGATCGTCCGTCAGCACGAGGGGGCGGACCCAGGGGCGGTGCTCTTCGACGCCCTCCAGGCCGCCAAGGCCCGGGGCGTGGACGTGGTGATCTGCGACACCGCCGGGCGGCTCCACAACAAGTCGAACCTGATGGCGGAGCTCCACAAGCTGCGGAAGATCATCGACCGGGAGACCCCCGACGCGGACCTGGAGACTCTGCTGGTGCTGGACGCTACTACCGGCCAGAACGGCCTCATCCAGGCCAAGCAGTTCCAGGAGACCGCCGGGTGCACCGGCATCATCCTCACCAAGCTGGACGGCACCGCCAAGGGCGGCATCGTCATCGCCATCGCCCGGGAGCTGGGAGTGCCGGTGAAGTTCGTGGGCCTGGGGGAGGGCATCCGTGACATGCAGCCCTTCGACGCCCGGGAGTATGTGAACGCCATCATCTGAGAGGAGGACGGACATGGACCAGAAGCAGTTCAAAGAGCTGAAACGGACCATTGCCGGCGGCGCGCTGTTCATCGGCGGAGTGCTGCTGGCGGTCCTGGTAGAGGAGTTGGGAATCGCTTCCTGCGTCCTTGGCCTCTGCCTGATGTTTTATGACAGCCTGCTCCAATTCCTGGACCGGCTGGACAAGGAAAAGGCCGAAGAGATGGAGCGCCGGGAAGAGGAGTAGCAGCGCCGGTTGGCACGGCGATACAGAGAGATAGAAGGAGTGTTTCTATGGCAAGAATAGACGGCCGTCAATACGATCAGCTGCGGGAGATCCGCATGGACACCGATTTCGTCCGCTTCCCCGAGGGGAGCGTCCTCATCACCTGCGGCAACACCAAGGTCCTCTGCTGCGCCAGCGTGGAGGACACCGCCCCCCGCCATGTGCCTGAGGGCACCGGTTGGGTGACGGCGGAGTACTCCATGCTGCCCCGGGCCAACCGGGAGCGGAGTAAGCGGGATGTGAGCAAGCTGAAGCTGAGCCCCCGCAGCGCGGAGATCCAGCGCCTCATCGGCCGCAGTCTCCGGGCCGCCGTGGACATGGCGGCGCTGGGGGAGCGGACCATCACCATCGACTGCGACGTGCTCCAGGGGGATGGCGGCACCCGCACCGCCTCCGTCACCGGTGGCTTCGTGGCCCTGGCCCTGGCCTGCCGGAAGCTGGTGGCCGACGGCGTTCTGGAGAAGGACCCCATCCGCCGCTATGTGGCCGCCGTGTCCGCCGGCATCGTGGGCGACCAGCCCATGCTGGATCTCTGCTACGAGGAGGACAGCAGCGCCATGGTGGATCTCAACTGCGTGATGAACGACCGCGGCGAGCTCATCGAGATCCAGGGCACCGGCGAGGGCCGGAGCTTCACCCTTGCCGAGCAGCAGGAGCTGGTGCGCCTGTGCAGTAAGGGCATCGGGGAGCTGATGGAAAAACAGAGAGAAATTTTGGAGGGAAATCGGAAATGAAATTTGTACTTGCCTCCCAGAATCCCCATAAATTAAAGGAAATGAACGACATCCTCTCCGCCCACGGGGTGGAGGTGGTGCTGGAGAGCGACATCGGCCTCCAGGTGGAGGTGGAGGAGACCGGCAGCACCTTCGCCGAGAACGCCATGCTGAAGGCGAAGGCGGTGATGGAGGCAAGCGGCCTCCCCGCCATCGCCGACGACTCCGGCGTCTGCGTGGACGCCCTCAACGGCGCCCCCGGCATCTACTCCGCCCGCTACGGCGGCCCGGAGCTCAACGACACCCAGCGCTACCAGCTGCTCCTCAACGCCATGCGGGGCCAGACCAGCCGCACGGCCCACTTCACCAGCGCCATCGCTTGCATCTTCCCCAACGGGGATACCATTGAGGCCGAGGGCATCTGCCCCGGCGCCATCGCCTTTGCCCCCCAGGGCACCGGCGGCTTTGGCTACGACCCGGTGTTCTTCTTGCCCCAGCTGAAGAAGACCTACGCCCAGCTGACGCCGGAGGAGAAGGCGGCGGTGTCCCACAGAGGGAAGGCCCTGGCCGTGTTTGAGGAGAAGCTGAAGGACTATTTGGAAAAGCAGAAGGAGGGCGGCCATGGAGCTGACCAGTAAGCAGCGGGCCCAGCTGCGGGGCGTCGCAAACAGCATCGACACCATCGTCCACATCGGAAAGGACGGCATTACCGACAACCTGGTCAAGCAGGCCAACGACGCCCTGGAGGCCCGGGAGATCATCAAGTGCAAGGTCCAGGAGAACTCCATGCTCACCGCCCGGGAGGCCTGCGACCAGCTCAGCCGCCTGACCCGCAGCGAGCAGGTCCAGGTCATCGGTACCAAGTTCGTCCTCTACCGCCAGCACTACGACAAAAGCAAGCGGAAAATCCAGCTGGTGCGGGATACCCGGAAAAAGGACTGAGCAAAAAATTTCCCCCTATGGGAAAACTTTTCGACGTTTTCTGCGTCTATCTTGTAAGGCCGTCTGTTGCAGACGGGGAGGTGCTGTGCTGAAGTGAAGATTGGTGTGTATGGAGGGACCTTCAACCCCATTCATGTGGGGCATATGGCGGCCGCCAGGTGCGCGGTGGAGCTTTTGAAGCTGGACCGGCTGTATCTGATCCCCGACGGCAGGCCCCCCCACAAGCATTTGGACGACGATGCGCCCACGCCCCAGGAGCGGCTGGAGATGACCCGGCTGGCGGCGGAGAGCATGGGGCTGGGGGACACGGTCCGGGTCAGCGACCTGGAGCTGCGGCGGAAGGGGAAGAGCTACACGGTAGATACCATCCGGGCCGTGCGGGAGAAGTACCCCAAGGACGAGCTCTATCTCCTCATGGGGACGGACATGTTCCTCACCTTCCAGGCCTGGAAGGACCCGGACAAGATCGCGAAGCTGTGCCGCCTGTGCGCCTTCGGCCGCAGCGAGACGGATACGGAGAGCCTATTCGCCGTCCAGCGGGCTTACCTCCGCAAGACCTTTGACGCCAGGATCACTACCATCACCCTGCCCAGGCTGGTGGAGATTTCCTCCACCGCCCTGCGCCGCCGCCTGGCAGACCTTTCCGACCGGGATGCGGCCAAGTACCTGGCTCCGGCGGTATACGGCTATATCCTGCGCCGCGGTCTCTACGGCGTCCGGGCGGATCTCAGACGCCTCCCTCTGGAGCTGCTGCGGCCGGCGGCCCTCAGCCATCTCAGCGGCAGCCGCATTCCTCATGTGCTGGGCACGGAGGAGACGGCTGCGGCCCTGGCACGGCGGTGGGGGGCCGACGAGGAGGAGGCCCGGCGGGCCGCCCTTCTCCACGACTGCACCAAGAACCTCAGCCGGGAGGAGCATCTGGCCCTGTGCCGGCAGTACGGCGTGGAGACAGACCCCTATGAGGCCTCCGAGGCAAAGCTCCTCCACGCCAAGACCGGGGCCGCCTTGGCCCGGGCGGTGTACGGCGTCAGCGACGCGGTACACGACGCCATCCTGTGGCATACCACCGGCAAGGCGGACATGACCCTTTTGGAGAAGATCATCTATCTGGCGGATTACATCGAGCCCACCCGGGATTTCTGCGACCTGACTCAGCTGCGGAAGCTCTCCATGGAGGATCTGGATCAGGCGCTGCTGCTGGGGCTCACCATGGCGGTGGACGACCTGAGCCGGAAGAAAATGGTGCTCCATCCCAACAGTGTGTCAGCGAGGGACTATTTGAAAGGAAGACTTCCATGAACCAGTACAGAGGAAAAAGAGAGGCCCCACGGCCCGAGAAAGAGCAGCACGCCTCCCACCAGTGGGGGGAGTCCCGCGCCAAGGCCGGGACCAAGAAGTCCGGCGGCGGGTGGAAGCAGTTTGTCCGCCGCCACAAGATCCCGGTGATCGCGGTGGGGGCCGTGCTGGCGCTGCTGCTGGTGATCGGCGGGGGCGTGGGCATCTGGTGGATGACCAACGTGAAAGCTCCGGACCTGCCCGCCATCAACACCGGCAAAGGGGAGACGTCCGGCGACGGTGATGTGGACGATTTCAACTACATCGATGTGGATGAGGAGATGCCGGAGTACATCTCCAACCAGAAGGAGGGCGTTTATACCTTCCTGGTGCTGGGGCAGAGCTATGAGAACACTCAGACGGACATGATGATGCTGGTGACCTTCGATACCAACACCGGCTCTGTGGACGCCGTCAGTATCCCCCGGGACACCATGGTGAACATGAACCGGGATGTAAAGAAGATCAACGCGGCCATCTTCAGCGGCGTGGAGAACACCATGAACTGGGTCCGCAAGACCACCGGCATCTACCCCAACTTCTACGTCATGGTGGACTGGGAGGCTATCGGGGAAATGGTGGACGCCATCGGCGGCGTCTACTTCAACGTGCCCTTCCGGATGCACTATGTGGATACCACCCCGGAGACCGGCTTCACCATCGACCTGGAGCCGGGGTATCAGCTTTTGGACGGGGAGCAGGCCATGGGGGTGATCCGCTGGCGGAAGAACAATGTGGGCGGCACCTACAGTCCCGGCGATGTGGGGCGGATGAAGCTGCAGCAGCAGTTCATCCGGGACGTGGCCTGGCAGATCCTCAAGCCCCAGAACCTGGCCAAATTCGGTACCTTCGTCACCATCTTCAGCGAGCATGTGGAGACCAATCTGACCGTGGGGAATATGATGTGGTTCGCTACCAAGGCTCTGGAGCAAGACAGCATCAATCAGCTGAGCTTCCATGAGCTGCCCGGTAACTACAGCGCCACCGCCTACAGCCGCACCGTGGGGAACATGCAGTCTTATGTCTACTTCTATCCCAACGAGCTGGTGGAGCTCATCAATACCTATATGAATCCCTACGAGAGCAAGATCTCTACCAGCGATCTGGACCTCATGCGGATCAACAGCGACGGTACCATCAGTTCCTCCACCGGCGTGGTGGCGGACAGCCAGGCCAACCCGGCATGGCTGGCCTATCAGGCTGTGAAGAACGGAGAGGCCTACTACGATGAAAACGGCAATCTGGTCTATGGCCAGCCGGGCGACGATGAGGACGAGTCCGGCGAGACCGGTGCCGGAACGGGTACCGGCGGGGAGACCGGCACCGGTACGGAACCCGGCGGCGAAACCGGTACCGGCACGGGCGCAGGTACGGAACCCGGCGGGGAGACCGGTACCGGCACAGAACCCGGCACGGAGCCCAGCGGCGAGACCGGCCCCGGAACAGGTACCGGCGGCGAGCCCAGCGGGGAGACCGGTGCCGGAACAGGTACCGGCACGGAGCCCGGCGGGGAGACCGGTACGGTCCCCGGCGGCGATACGGCTGCCAGTGACGGCGGCAATTCCGGTGAGGCCGGCAGCGCCGGTGAGACCGGCGGAACAGAGACCGGCGGCGGCGAGAGCGGCAGCACCGGTGCCGAGGAGATCCCGGCAGCGTAAGCGCCGGGCAGGGAGGAGAGGGCTATGAGCCGTTACAAGGGGAAGCACAGTCCGGAGAGGCCGGAGAAGCCGGCGGGACTGTGGGAGAGATGGAAGGCCTTTTACCGCCGCCATAGGATTCCAGTACTGGCAGCGGGGATGGCTGTGGGCGTGCTGGCGGCGGCCGCCGCCGGAGGGATGATCTGGTGGCACACGCTGGAGCAGCCGGAGGTGCCTGTTCTTCCCGATCCGGGCAGCGACCCCCTGGGCAGTCTGGAGGAGGGGGTAGAGCTCAGCGAGGAGATGCCCGACTACCTCTCCGACCAGAAGGAAGGAGTCTACACCATCCTCTTCCTGGGCCGTACCGACGATACCAACCAGACGGACATGATGATGCTGATCGTGTTCGACTCCAACACCGGGGAGGTCAACGCCTGCAGCATCCCCCGAGATACCATGATCAACCTCTCTGCCGATGCAAAAAAGATCAACAGCGCCATCTTCAATGGGGTGGACAATGTGAAAAGCTGGGTCCGGAAGACGCTGGGGGTCTACCCCAATTTCTACGTCATGCTGGACTGGCAGGCGGTGGGGGATCTGGTCGAGGCGGTGGGGGGCGTCTACTACGATGTGCCCTGTCGGATGTACTATGTGGATTCCACGCCGGGCAGCGGCTTTAAGATCGATCTGGAGCCGGGATACCAGCTTTTGGACGGAGACAAGGCCATGCAGCTGATCCGCTGGCGGAAGAATGCCCCGGGCTATACCCAGTATTCCCGGGAGGCGGGCTTTGACGGCAGCAACACCAAGCGCACAGAGATGCAGCAGGATTTCATGGTGCAGGCTGCCCAGCAGGTGCTGCAGCTGAAGAACGTGGGATATCTGGGGTCTATGGTAAAGACCTTCCGGGAGCATGTGGAGACGGACCTGAGCCTCAGCAACATGGCCTGGTTTGCCAGGACCGCCCTGGAGCTGGGCAGCGCTGAAAAGGTGACCTTCCACACCCTTCCGGCCAACGCAAACGGCAGCGCCTTCAGCCGGGCCAACACCCGTGCGTCAGGAAAGGTGTCCTACCTCTCTTTTGTGACCTTTGACCAGAAGGCACTGGTGGAGCTGGTGAATGAGCACCTGAACCCCTACAACCAGCCCATCTCCCTGGGGGACCTGGACCTCATGCACATCAACGCCGACGGCACCATCAGCTCCTCCACCGGCTACACGGCAGACACCCTCAACAATGCCATCATCCCCTATCTGGCGGACCTCCAAAGCGGCGCCGCCTACCTTGACAGCAGCTACAACGTGGTTTACTATGAGAATGAAGAGACCCCGGAGGAGCCGGAGGAGACTCCGGATGGGGAGACGGCTCCGGGGGAGAGCGGCGGAGAGACTGTGCCGCCGGAGGAACCGGAGCAGGAGGCGCCCCCGGAGGAGCCGGTGACGCTGCCTGAGGAGGAACCGGAGCAGGAGACGCTTCCAGAGGAGGGAGCGGAGGAAATACAGACAGAAATTGAAGGAGGAACAACATGACCCCAAAGGAGATTGCGATTTTGGCGGCCAAGGCTTTGGACAGCAAGAAGGGACAGGACATCAAGGTGATCGATGTGGTGGAGCAGACCAGTCTGGCAGACTACTTTGTTATCTGCTCCGGCTCCAGCAACACCCAGATCAACGCCCTGTGCGATGTGGTGGAGGAGAAGGTGAATGAGGCTGGGGAGGCCACACTCCACCGGGAGGGCCATCGCGGCGGCACCTGGGTGCTGCTGGACTTCGGCAGTGTGGTGGTTCATGTATTCAACAACGAAGCCCGTGAGTTCTATGACTTGGAGCGGCTCTGGCAGGACGGCGCGGTGATGGACCCCGCGGAGTATCTGGAGTGAATACAGTCCGCCGCCGATTTGATAAGAAAACCGGAGTTTTTTCCGCCCCCTCTTGACAAAAGGCGGAAAGACTCATACAATAGTTCCCGTTAGCGACGTTGAAGGGAAAAAGACGGAGTGCTCCTGCCCTCAGAGAGCCGGCGGCTGCTGCGAGCCGGCGGAGGACCTCCGTGCATGACTGGTCCCGGAGTCTCCTCCTTCATGTGCCGGAAGGCGCGCAGAGGGGGACGGCAGGCACCGTTATCCGCCGAGACCCTATGGGCCGCTGAGAGCCTGCCGGGTGACCGGCGGCTGAATCAGGGTGGTATCGCGTTCCGACGCCCCTGACCGACAAGGTCAGGGGCGTTTTTCGATGCAAAAGCGGCGCGCCGTTTTTGCATCGCGGCATAGCCCGCGCCGTTCGGCGCAAGCGCTGCGAGGCTTTTTGCTTCGGCGTTTTTCCCTTTTCAAACATTCACCACAGAAGGAGAGATCCCATGAAGTACGATTTTACCGCCATAGAGAAAAAGTGGCAGAAGAAGTGGCTGGAGGAGAAGACCTTCGCCTGCAAGACCGGCGACACCTCCAAGCCCAAGTTCTACGGCCTGGTGGAGTTCCCCTATCCCTCCGGCCAGGGCCTCCATGTAGGCCACGCCCGGCCCTATACCGCCATGGACGTGGTGGCCCGGAAGAAGCGGATGGATGGCTACAACGTCCTTTTCCCCATGGGCTATGACGCCTTCGGCCTGCCCACGGAGAACTACGCCATCAAAAACCACATCCACCCCGCCAAGGTGACCCATGACAACATTGAAAACTTCACCAAGCAGCTGCAGATGCTGGGCTACTCCTTCGATTGGGACCGGGTGGTGAACACCACCGATCCCAGCTACTACAAGTGGACCCAGTGGATCTTCCTCCAGCTCTATAAGCACGGTCTCGCCTACAAGACCACCATGCCCGTGAACTGGTGCACCTCCTGCAAGTGCGTGCTGGCCAACGAGGAGGTGGTGGAGGGCGTGTGCGAGCGCTGCGGCGCTCCCGTCATCCGCAAGGAGAAGAGCCAGTGGATGCTGAAGATCACCGAGTACGCCCAGCGGCTCATCGACGACCTGGACGACCTGGACTTCATCGAGCGGGTGAAGATCCAGCAGAAGAACTGGATCGGCCGGTCCACCGGCGCGGAGGTCACCTTCAAGGCCACCACCGGCGAGGACATCGTGGTCTACACCACCCGGCCCGACACCCTCTTCGGCGCCACCTATATGGTCCTCTCTCCCGAGCACGCCCTCATCAAGAGCTGGCTGGAGAGCGGTAAGATCCAAAACGCCGACGAAGTGAAGGACTACCAGAAGGCCGCCGCCTCCAAGAGCGACTTGGAGCGTACCGAGCTCAACAAGGAGAAGACCGGCGTGTGTCTCAGCGGCGTGAAGGGCGTTAACCCGGTGAACGGTAAGGAGATCCCTATCTTTATCTCCGACTATGTTCTGGCCACCTACGGCACCGGCGCCATCATGGCCGTGCCTGCCCACGACGACCGCGACTGGGAGTTTGCCAAGAAGTTTGGCTGCGAGATCATCGAGGTGGTGAAGGGCGGCAATGTGGAGGAGGCCGCCTTCACCCTGAAGGACGACACCGGCATTATGGTGAACTCCGACTTCCTCAACGGCATGACCGTGAAGGACGCCATTCCCGTCATCACCAAGTGGCTGGAGGAGAAGGGCATCGGTCACGCCAAGGTCAACTACAAGCTCCGCGACTGGGTCTTCTCCCGCCAGCGGTATTGGGGCGAGCCCATCCCCATGGTCTACTGTGAGAAGTGCGGCTGGCAGCCTCTGCCGGAGAGCGAACTGCCGCTGCTGCTGCCGGAGGTGGAGAGCTATGAGCCCACTGACGACGGCGAGAGCCCCATCAGCAAGATGACAGACTGGGTGAATACCACCTGCCCCTGCTGCGGCGGCCCCGCCCGTCGGGAGACCGACACCATGCCCCAGTGGGCGGGCTCCAGTTGGTATTTCCTCCGGTATATGGACCCCCACAACGACAAGGAGCTGGCCAGCAAGGAGGCTTTGGAGTACTGGAGCCCCGTGGACTGGTACAACGGCGGCATGGAGCACACCACCCTGCACCTGCTCTACAGCCGGTTCTGGCACAAGTTCCTCTATGA
>CALXDB010000043.1 GCA_944386955.1 uncultured Oscillospiraceae bacterium | reverse complement strand
AAACTCTGGGAATATTTTATCCAAAACGTATATTTTCCGGCGAGATCCATAAAAAACGGTTGACGGAAGGGCGAAAGTGGTCTATCCTAAGAGTGTAACTATTTTAGAATGTAGTTTCGCACAATAGAACAACATCCGGAATGTTACAAAAAGGGGTTACGCATGAAAATTTTAGTCATCAACCCGGGAGGGACTTCCACCAAGATTGCGGTCTTCGAGGATGAGAAGGAGCTGTTCAAGCGCAGCATCACCCACACCGCCGAGGACCTGATGCCCTATCCCCATGTGTTTGAGCAGTACAGCTATCGCAAGGATCTGATCGAGAAAACGGTAGAAGAGGCGGGGTATCCGCTGTCCGGCTTTGACTGCGTGGTGGGCCGCGGCGGCCTGGTCCGCCCCATTCCGGGGGGGACCTATCGGGTCAACGACCGGATGATCGACGACCTGCGCAGCGCGGTGGAGGGGGAGCACGCCTCCAATCTGGGCGCCGTGGTTGCCCGGGCCATCGGTGATGAGCTGGGCGTCCCCTCCTTTGTGGTAGATCCGGTGGCCGTGGACGAGATGATGCCCAAGGCTCGGATCTCCGGTATCTCCGATCTGGAGCGCCCCAGCTGGTTCCATGCCCTGAACCACAAGGCCGTCGCCCGCTGGGCGGCGGAGCGGATGGGCAAGGCCTATGAGGACTGCAACTTCATCATTGCCCACCTGGGCTCCGGCAACTCCATCGTGGCCCACCAGAAGGGCCGCATGGTGGACGGCAGCGGCGGACGGACCAATGGTCCCTTCTCTCCGGAGCGCAGCGGCGGCCTGCCCACCTATCCCCTGGTGGAGCTGTGCTACTCCGGCAAGTATACCCACGCGGAGATGGTGCAGAAGCTCAGCAGCGTAGGGGGCATGTACGACTATCTGGGCACCAAGGACGCCCAGGAGATCGAGGCCCGGATGGCGGCGGGGGACGAGAAGGCCAAGGTGGTCTACGAGGCCTTCGTCTACGCCGTGGCCAAGGAGATCTGCTCCTACGCTGCCACCTTCGAGGGGAAGGTGGACCGGATCGTCCTCACCGGCGGTATCGCCCACTCGGACTATGTGGTCCGGGAGGTGGGACGGATGACCGCCTTCCTGGCGCCCATGGAAGTGGTGGCCGGGGAATTTGAAATGGTGGCTCTGGCCCTGGGCGCCCTGCGGGTGCTGCGGGGGCAGGAGGAGGCCAAGGAATACGGAAAGACGGAGGAGAGCGCCGTATGCTGAAAAATTTCCAGGATCTGGTGGAGCGGGCCCGCTCCATGCCCCCCCGCACCATGGCGGTGGCGGTGGCACACGACGAGGCGGTGATGACCGCTGTCCGGGACGCGGCGGCACTGGGCTTTGTGAGGCCCGTGCTGGTGGGCGACGGCGCCAAAATCGATGCCATCGCCAAGGACATCGGCTTCACCGGCTATGAGGCGGTGGACTGCGCCGACGACCAGCAGGCGGTGGAGACCGCCGTGCGCCTGGTGCGGGACAAGAAGGCCGACGTCCTGATGAAGGGCCTTGTGAACACCTCGGTGTATATGCGGGGCATCTTAAATAAGGAGTGGGGCCTGCGGACCGGGCGGCTTCTGAGCCTGATGGCCGTCTACGAGCTGCCCCAGTACCACAAGCTCCTCTACTGCAGCGACAGCGGGGTCAACGTCGCCCCCGGCCTGGCGCAGAAGAAGGATATTATGACCAACGCCCTCCTGGCCATGAAGAATCTGGGCCTGGAGAATCCCAAGACCGCCATCCTCACCGCCAACGAGATGCTGGACCCCAAGGTCCAGTCCACGGTGGACGCGGCGGCCCTGGTGGAGATGGTACAGAAGGGAGAGATCCCTCCCTGCATTGCCGAGGGCCCCATCTCCTTCGACGTGGCCTTCGATCCCCACGCGGCGGCCCACAAGGGCGTGGACAGCCGCATCTCCGGGGATGTGGACCTGCTGATCTTCCCCAATATCGAGGCGGGGAATCTGCTGGGCAAGTCCTGGCTCCATTTCATGGGGGCCAAGTGGGCCGGTATTATCCTGGGCGCTGCGGCCCCTGCGGTGCTGGGTTCCCGCTCCGATACCCCGGAGATCAAGATCAATTCCATTGCCATGGCCTGCCTGGCGGCGGACCAGTAAGACAGAATCTATCAAGACAGGCCTCCCGCCCGGAAGGGGGAGACCAATTACATGGAGGTAATTGTCATGAGCTTTTCTCTTCGTATGGACCGCGTCAAGGCTTCCGCCATCCGTGCCGTGCAGAAGCGCATTGCCAGCAAGCCCGGCGTCATCTCCTTCGCCGCCGGTCTCCCCGATCCCGCCCTGTATCCCCTGGCTGACATCACCGAGGCCACGGACCGCCTGCTGGCCCAGGAGGGCCGGAAGGCTCTGTCCTACGGCCTGACCAAGGGCTACGGCCCCCTGCTGGAGCTGCTGGTCCAGCGGATGAAGGACAAGGAGGGCGTGGAGTGCGGTCTGGAGAACCTGACCATCACCAGCGGTTCCCAGCAGGGCCTTGCCCTGTCCGCCATGATGTTCGTGGACGAGGGCGACGTAGTCATCGCCGAGAACCCCAGCTACCTGGGCGGCATCAACGCCTGCCGTCCCTACGGCCCCGTGTTCATGGGCGTGGACACCGATGAGGATGGCATGGTCATGGAGGACCTGGAGCGGGTGCTGCGGGAGACTCCCCGTGCCAAGATGATCTACGTCATCCCCAACTTCCAGAACCCCACCGGCAAGGCCTGGACCCTGGAGCGCCGCAAGCGCTTTATGGAGATCGTCTCCCAGTACGACATCATGGTGGTGGAGGACAACCCCTACGGTGAGATCCGCTTCAAGGGCGAGCACCTGCCCTGCCTGAAGTCCATGGATACCAAGGGCCAGGTGGTGTACCTGGGCTCCTTCTCGAAGATCCTCAGCCCCGGCCTCCGTGTGGCATGGATCTGCGCCGCTCCCGAGGTGGCCGCTATGGCCGAGCGCCTGAAGGAGGGCATGGACCTGCAGTGCAACGAGTTCACCCAGATGATGACCGTTTACTACCTGCAGAAGTATGACATCGAGGCCCACATCCGTCACATCCAGGCCACCTACAAGGCCCGCTGCGACCTGATGCTGGAGCAGATCGCCAAGCACTTCCCCGCCTCCGTCAAGTACACCAACCCCGAGGGCGGCATGTTCATCTGGCTGGAGCTGCCGGAGAATCTGAATGCCGACGAGCTGCTGGACGAGGCCATCGACGCAGGCGTTGCCTACATCCCCGGCGAGTTCTTCTATGCCAACAACGGCCCCAAGAACACCATCCGGATGAACTTCACCACCGTTTCCGACGAGGACATCATCAAGGGCATCGAGATTTTGGGCAACGTGTTCAAGAAGCACGCCCAGTAAAACCCGTGACCGGGCAATCAGATGGAGAGATTGTCTGCCCTTTTTCAAATAAGAAGGTGTTGTCCCTTGTAAACTTGTGAGAGGTTTGTGATGTGAGATGAATAAAAAGGAATCTGCCGACGGCGGTAAGCCGAGAAGAGAACCTGGGCTTCTGATTTCCCTGGTACCCATCGTTACCGTATTTGTACTGCTGCTCTTGTCCCTGACGATTTTCCACCTGGATATCCACATTCCGCTGATCTTCGCTGCCATCGTAGCGGCGACGATCTCGGTACTGGTCCTCCATAACCGATGGGAGGACGTGGAGAAGGGGATCATCACGTCCATTATGAACGCCATGCAGGCCATCCTGATCGCCTGTATCATCGGCCTCATCATCGCGGCGTGGATCGGCGGCGGCATCGTGCCCAGCCTGATCTACTATGGACTGAAGATCCTGTCCCCCCAGTTTTTCCTGGTGACCTGCCTGCTGGTCTGCTCCGTTTTGAGCATCGCCACCGGCAGCTCCTGGACCACTGCCGGCACCATGGGCGTGGCCATGGTGGGTATCGGCTCCGGCATGGGCATCCCGCCGGCCATTACCGCGGGCTGCGTGGTCTCCGGCGCGTACTTCGGCGACAAGATGTCCCCCTTCTCCGACACCACCAATCTGGCGCCTGCCGTGGCAGGCACCACCCTCTTCGCCCATATCCGGCACATGATCTATACCACAGGCATCAGCTACGTGCTGGCGCTGATCGGCTTTGCCGTCATCAACTTCAAGTATACCTCCAGCGGCCAGCTGGACAGCACGGTGGAGGAAGTCATGGGAGCTTTGAGAAACAGTTTTGAGATTTCACCACTGCTGGTGCTCCCGGTGATCATCCTGGTGCTGATGATCGTGTTCAAGGTCCCAGCCATTCCGGGACTGATTGTCAGTGTGCTGATCGGCATTGTCTGTGCCGTGACCGTCCAGGGAATGGGCGTTGGAGAGCTGGGCACCGTGCTGCAGTACGGCTTTGAAGCCCAGACCCAGAACGCCATGCTGGACGAGCTGCTCTCCAGCGGCGGCCTGCAGAATATGATGTGGACGGTGTCCCTCATTCTGTGCTCCCTCACCTTCGGCGGTATCATGTTCCAGTCCGGTATGCTGGACGCCATCGGCAGAAGCATTCTGCGGGTGGCCCGTGGCACCGGCGGCCTCATCTGTGCCACCGGTCTCACCGCCATCGTGGTGAACCTGATCTGCGGCGAGCAGTACCTGTCCATTCTGCTGACCGGTAAGATGTACCGGGAGGAGTATGAACGGCGGGATCTGGCGCCCCAGAACCTGTCCCGTACCCTGGAGGACTTCGGCACCATCACCTCGCCGCTGGTCCCCTGGACCACCTGCGCGGTAGCCATGAGCACTTATATGGGCGTAGCCACTGTGGACTACCTGCCCTGGGCGCTGATGAACCTGATCAACCCCATTGTTGCCATTATCATTGGCTTCACCGGCTGGACCATCAAGAAACGAAGCGAAGTGGATCCGGCGGATCTGGTGGAGTAAGCGCCCAAGGCGCGCTCCCTGTATTCCCTGAAATTGCTACATCAACATGAAGAGAACAGAGAAAAGAGGAAAGGTTAGGTCAACACAATGAAGAAACAATCTTCACTCGGTATTGCGGTCAAACTATTTATCATGGGAATGAGTTGGGCAATGGTGTATATCATGCCATTCATCCAGTACACTTTCTATGATCCTCTTCTGGAGACGTTGGGATGCAGTAATACACAATTGGGCTTGCTGCTGACAATTTATGGTATTTTTAATATTGTAGGCGCACCCGTTGGCGGTTGGTTGTCGGATCGATATAATTTCAAAGTGATCTATATTGGATCCCTTTTGCTTAACGCAATTGTATCCGTATTGCTTCTCGTCAATTTTACGTACAGTATGGCGGTTATAGCATGGGTAGGCTACGGAGTGGCCTCGCTCCTGATGCATTATCCGGCTCATCTCAAGGTGGTCCGTTTGATTGCCGGTGATGGCCAGAATGCGAAAATTTTTGGTTTCAATGAGTTCTTTATCGGTGTTGCAGGCATTATCGTAAATGCGGTTATTGTATACGTGTTCGCCCGCTTTGCAAGCGGTATTGCAGGCATGCGCGGTGTCGTGATGGCAACTATCGTACTTTCTCTTGTTGTTGCAGCAGCAATGTATGTGGTGCTGCGTGATATCAAGGGAACAGTTGATGGGAATGACAGCAGCGGCGAGACAGAAAAAGTGGGTGGCCGTGACTTCATTAAGGTCCTGACCTCTCCCGCTACCTGGCTGATGGGACTGTCTATCTTCTGTGTATACACTTGTGCAGTTACAATGTCTTATTTTACGCCTTATTACACAGCGGCATTTGGCGGGACGGTTACTGTTTCTGCGTTGCTGGCTGTGATCCGCACCCATGGTATGAAGTTGGGCGGAGGCCCTGTGGGCGGCCTTCTGTCGGATAAACTCGGATCTCCCTCCAAGGCTTTGATTCTTGTTGGCGTTTTCAGTGTGCTTTCCCTGGTGATTCTTCTGGTTCTTCCCGGTGGAATGCCCAATGTATTTATTGCGCTGACTCTGGTTATTGCACTGGTGGTTTATATGGGTAAGGGTGCCTACTATGCGGTTGCCACAGACCTCTATGTTCCGGCCAAGTATGCGGCAACAACGGCTGGTATTGCATGTGCACTGGGTTTTTCTCCAGATATTTTCCTTTTCCCGCTGATCGGATATTTTATTGATAATTATGGAGTGGCAGGTTATCGCTACATCTTTATCATGCAGCTTTGCATTTCTGCTGTCGGAATCTTGTGTGGAGTTGTTGCTCTGCTTTATAAAAAGAAACTGTCGGCCGCAATGGGTAAATAATCTGATCAATAAAAGATTTTGGGGAGTATCAAGATGAGTATTATGTTTTGGGCCGCCGTTAGGCGGCCCAAAACATAATACCAAGTAGTATGCAAAGTTCATTGAAAGGATATAAAAAGATGGAACTGAGAGAAAAGCTTCTGAACAAGCTGGAAGAAAAGCGCGGCGACATCATCGCGATTGCGGAATGGCTCTTTAACCATCCTGAGGTGGCGATGCAGGAGAAGGAAGGCAGCAAGTATCTGGCGGACTATCTGGAGTCCCAGGGCTTCCAGGTGGAGCGGGATGTTGCGGGCCTGCCCTGCTCCTTCAAGGCTGTGAAGAAAAACGGCAACGGTCCCCGGGTGGCCCTGATGCCGGAGTATGACGCGCTGCCCCGCTATGGCCATGCCTGCGGCCACCACATGATCGCCGCCATGGCAGTTGGCGCCGGTGTGGTGCTGGCAGACGCGCTGGAAGAGCTGGAAGGCGAAGTCGCCATCATCGGCGCTCCCGCTGAGGAGACCGGCGAAGGCAAGAGCTATCTGGCGGAGAAGGGCGTGTATGACGGCTATGACGCCGCTTTCAGCATCCACCCCAACGCAGAGACGGATCTGACCCCGGAGTTCATCGCCATCGGCGGCAAGGACTTCACCTTCACCGGTGTGGCCTCCCACGCGGGCGCTTACCCCTACAAGGGCCGCAACGCCCTGGACGCCAGCGTGCTGTTCCTGTCCGCCATCGGCCTTCTGCGTCAGCAGCTGAAGGACGGCAGCCGCATCCACGGCATCATCCTGGACGGCGGTCAGGCAGCCAACATCATCCCCGAGCGCACCAAGGTCCGCATGGAGTTCCGCTCCGGCGACATGGAGTACTATGACTACATTGTCCAGCGGGTGGAGGAGTGCGCCAAGGGCGCTGCCATGTGCGCCGGATGCCAGGTGGAGTATGAGGCCTTTGAGCCCACCTGCTGCAACCTCCGTCACAACATGACCCTGGTGGGCGATCTGGAGAAGAACCTCCGGGCCGTGGGCGCCGATCTGCTGCGTCCTGTGAAGCTGGGTACCGGCAGCACCGACGTGGGCAATGTCAGCCAGGTGGCTCCCTGCGCCCATCCCATGGTCTGCGTGACCCAGGAGCCTGTTGGCATCCATACGGTGGATTTCCGTGACAAGACCATGGAGTCCTACGCCCAGGGTCAGATGATCCTCTGCGCCAAGGCCATGGTGCTGACCGGTCTGGATGTCCTGACCGACGAGAAACTGCGTTCTTCCATCCGGGAAGAGTTTGAGAACAAGTAAAGGTGGATGGAGGCAGATACATGACCCCTGACGAAAATCGCAAACCAAAGGAACGGAAAAAGTGGGAGTTTCCCGACACCTATGTGCTCATCGCCGCCCTGTTGTTCCTGGCGGTGCTGGCTACCTGGGTGCTGCCTGCCGGCAGCTACGAGCGGGTATACGACGAGGCCGCCGACCGGGATGTGGTGCAGGCGGGAACCTACGCCGCCGTGGAGAGCAATCCGGCCAGCATCGGCGACTTTTTCCTGGCCGTTCCCCAGGGCCTTGTAAAAAATGCCTCCACTGTCTTCTTCATTTTCATCATCGGCGGCTGTTTCGGTGTCGTCAACCGTACCGGCGCCCTGACCGGCCTCATCAGCCAGACCATCCGGCGGAGTAAGGGCGGAAAGGGCAGCGGGGAACGGGTCGTCATACTGCTGCTGCTGGTGTTCGGCCTGGCCGGCGGCGTGGTGGGCATGGCGGAGGAGTGCATGATGTTCCTCCCTGTGCTGGTTATGCTGAGCATCGGACTGGGATATGATGCCGTGGTAGGCACGGCTATCATGATGTTCGGCGTGGCCTGCGGCTATGGCTGTGCACCGGTGAATCCCTTTACTGTGGGGCTGGCCCAGTCTATCGCGGGGCTGCCCATGTTCTCGGGCATGTGGCTGCGGTGGATTTTGTGGGCCTGCGGCTTTGCCTGGAGCATCTTCTATGTCCTGCGCTACTGCCGGAGGATTCAGGCGGACCCCAGCCGGAGCCTGGTGGCGGACTGCGACTATGAGGAGTTCCAGATGGACGAGGCCCACATGGGCATCGCCCTGCGTAAGCGGGAGATCGGTGTGCTGGTCTCCTTCTTCGGCGGCATCGCCGTGCTGGTGGTCATGATCATCCTCAAGGGCTGGTACATGACGGAGCTGACGGCCTACTTCTTCTTCCTGGCCATTCTCTGCGGCGTGGTGTACGGCATGGGGCCCAACACCATGGCCAAGGCCTTCGTGGAGGGCATGCAGACCATGACCTATCCCGCCATCCTGGTGGGTATCGCCACGGGCATCTCCGTGGTGCTGGAGAACGGGCTGGTGCTGGACACCATCGTCCACGGCCTGTCCCAGATCCTCAACTACACGCCCCGGATTCTCAACGGCGGCCTGATGATGCTGGTGCAGTCGGCGATCAACTTCTTCATCCCCTCCGGCACCGGCCAGGCGGCGGTGACCATGCCGCTGATGGCCCCGCTGGCAGACGTCATCGACATCACCCGGCAGACCTCGGTGCTGGCCTTCCAGCTGGGCGACGGCTGCTCCAACGCCATCATCCCCACCGGGGCCATGCTGATGGGCTCCCTGGCCATCAGCAAGGTGCCCTATGTGGCCTGGGTGAAGTTCGCGGCCAAGTGGCTGGTCGGCCTGCTGGCCATCGGCTTTGCCTTCTGCGTGTTCGCCGTGGCCATCAACTACGGACCCTTCTGAAAAATCCGTCCCATGGACGGCGTAAAAAGCATCCGCCGCGAGCCAGTTGGTTCGCGGCGGATGCTTTTGCTTTTGGCGTAAGACGAAGTCAGCGGGCGCCGTCGGCCATGGCGGCGATGAGGTTGCGGCGGGTGACGATACCGCACAGAACGTTCCGGCCGTCTACTACGGGAACAAAGTTCTGCCGGAGAGCGGCCTCCACCACCAGGGAGAAGTCCGCTTCAATGGGCAGGGCAGGGCAGAAATCCCGGCGCAGGATGTCCCGGATGCGATAGGCCTCCTGGGCCTTTTTGTCGGTGGTGCCCGTCTGAAGAATGTGACGGAGAAAATCCCCCTCCGATACGCTGCCCACATAGCGCTCCTCATCGTCCAGCACCGGCAGGGCCGTATACCGGCAGCGGGTCAGGACCTCCAGTCCCTGGCGGATGGTGCTGCGCTCGTGGAGCGACACCGTGCAGACTTTGGGGATCATCAGCTTGGCAATGTTCATGGCGTCTCCTTTCCACCCTCCGGCGGAGCGTTTTCCAATCTAGTTTTGCCCATTATACCATTCGGCGGGCAAAAGAGCCATACTGACTTTTTCCCTTTCTTTGACGGACGCGGGCTTCCTACACATTGACGGGTCCCCTGAAAACTGTTCAAAAATTTTCTGTAAATAAAGCCGGAAAAGGCTATACAAGACCGGCGGGATTTGGTATATTAAAATCAATGGTTCGCGCCCGGAACGGGCGCAGTTTTTGAGGAGGTTGTATTATATGAGCGCGTTGACTGATCTGATCTACGCTGGTTCCAATGCTGTCGCCGGCCTCACCGAGGGCGCGGTGAACGACGCCATTGCCAAGCACGGCGCCGACACCCCCGTGGCCTTCCCCGACACCGCCTATTTCTTCCCCACCATCTACGCCGCTACCGGCGTGAAGGTAAAAACGCTGGGCGATCTGCCCGCCTGCGTGGGCGTTCTCAAGAGCCTCATCACCAATCAGGATGACATCGGCCAGGCCCTGAACGCCGGCCTCGCCACCGCCGTGGGCGCGGAGATTATCGAAGGCCTGAAGTATATCGGCGGCGGTGATCCCTACGCCGAGGACTCCGGCATCGGCTTCGTCCCCGATCCCATCATTCGTTCCCTGGGCGTGCCCCTGGTCACCGGCGATATCCCCGGCGTGGCCGTGGTCATCGGCAAGGCGGACAACGCCGCCGATGTGGCCAAGGTGGTGAAGGACTATCAGTCCAAGGGCATCATGACCTTTATGATCGGCGACTGCATCGAGCAGGCCGCCGCCGAAGGGGTGAAGATGGGGCTGGAGCTCCGGGTGGTGCCTCTTGGGCACGACGTTACCTCCGTCATCCATGTGGTCACCGTGGCCATCCGTGCCGCACTGATCTTCGGCAACGTCCAGCCCGGCGATCTGGGGGCCCTCCTCACCTACACCAAGGACCGCGTCCCCGCCTTCGTCAACACCTTCGGTCCCCTCAACGAGGTGGTGGTCTCCGCCGGCGCCGGCGCCATCGCCCTGGGCTTCCCCGTGGTGGTGGACCAGAACATCGGCGACCTGCAGGTGCCCGGCGCTCTGGAGTATGAGGGCAACTACGACGAGACCGTCAAGCGCTCCCTGGGATTGCGGAACATCCACATCAAGGTCAAGGAGCTGCCCATCCCCGTGGCCTTCGCCGCCGCTTTCGAGGGCGAGATCATCCGCAAGAACGACATGCAGGTGGAGTTCTGGTCCAGCAAGAATGTGACCTGTGAGCTGGTGACCATGCGGGACGCCGCCCAGGTGGACGACCACAAGATCACCGTGGTCGGCCCCGACATCGACAGCGGCGAGACGGAGTATCCCATCGCCACCTACATCGAGGTCTACGGCGCCAAGATGCAGAAGGACTTCGAGAGCGTCATCGAGCGGAAGATCCACGCCTGGTTCAACTACATGGAGGGCGTGATGCACACCGGCCAGCGCAACCAGATCCGCATCCGCATCTCCAAGGACGCCTATGAGAAGGGCCTGAGAATGCACCACTTCGGCGAGGTCCTCTACTACATGATTATGGACGAGTTCTCCGCCGTGGTGGACAAGTGCCAGGTCACCCTGGTCACCGATCCCGCCGAGGCCAAGCGCATTCTGGACGAGGAGGCGACCCCCGCCTACAACGCCCGGGACGACCGTCTCGCCTCCATGACCGACGAGAGCGTGGACCAGTTCTACACCTGCACCCTCTGCCAGTCCTTCGCCCCCAGCCACTGCTGCGTGGTCACCCCGGAGCGCCTGGGCCTGTGCGGCGCGGTGAGCTGGCTGGACGCCAAGGCCACCAAGGAGCTCAACGACGCCGGTCCCTGCCAGCCCATCAGCAAGGAGGGCTGCACCGATCCCGTCAAGGGCTATTACCCCGACGTGGACCGGATGGTCCACGAGGCCTCCCACGGCGCGCTGGAGCATGTGAGCCTCTACTCCATCATGGAGGACCCCATGACCTCCTGCGGCTGCTTCGAGTGCATCTGCGGCATTGAGCCCATGTCCAACGGCGTCATCATCGTCAACCGGGAGTACAAGGGCATGACCCCCACCGGCATGACCTTCGGCGAGCTGGCCTCCATGACCGGCGGCGGCGTCCAGACCCCCGGCTTCATGGGCCATGGCCGTCACTTCATCGCCTCCAAGAAGTTTGCCTCCGCCGAGGGCGGCGTGGCCCGGATCGTCTGGATGCCCAAGGAGCTGAAGGACGACGTGGCCGTCCGGCTGAACAAGACCGCCAAGGAGCTCTACGGCATCGACAACTTCACCGACATGATCGGCGACGAGACCATCGCTGAGGACGCCGAGACCCTGCTGAACTTCCTCACCGAGAAGGGCCATCCCGCCCTCTCCATGGAGCCTCTGATGTAAGAGGTCCTCGGGCACAATTTCATCAAGCAAACGCGGAGAGCTGCCAGACCGGCAGCTCTCCGCGGCAATCGGGAAATTTGGAGGAGAGACGAGGCATGGACACGGTCGGCGCGGTGAGAGACCGCATTTTGACGCTGTGCGGCCAGCGGGGCATCAGCATCAACAAACTGGCCGCGCTCTCCGCCCTTCCGCCCTCCAGTATCAAGAATATCCTTTACGGAAAGAGCCGGAATCCGAAGCTTCTCACCATCAAAATGATCTGCGACGGACTGGATATCACCTTGGGAGAATTTTTCAGCACGCCCGCCTTTGACGCGCTGGAGCAGGAGATCCAATGAGACGCCGCCCCGGAACGAGCTGTGTTCTGGGGCGGCTTTTTTAGGGTAATTTTACACGGATTTTACATGATGTAGAACTTTTTACCAAAAAAGGGAGGGGAGCGGGGCGGGAAATCGTGAAGGCGGCGGCGTGTTCCGCCTTGTCTCCGGGAGAAGGAGATGGTACAATAAAGCTGAGAAAACCATCAGAATATGAATTGTGGAAAGGCAGTTTCACTATGAGTACGAAGAGACGGCTCCTCATGACCCTGATCTTCCTTCTGAGCCTGGTCCCCATGGCTCTCTCCCAGTTTGTCCACGGGGAGTACGACCTCCCCGGTTTCCTGGTCCTCACCACCCCGGTGGGCTTTTTCGCCTGCCTGTTTGTGCTGCTGGGCCTGTGGTGTCCCTTCTCCTCTCCCAGGACCAACCGGCTCCTCTGCACTCTGGGCCTGCCCGGCATGGTGGCGGCGGAGCTGTACACCTGCCTCACCTGGTACGCCCCCGCTGTCCTCAGCATCCGGAAGAGCCTGACGCTGGTGTCCCCCGCCTTCTTTTTGGGGCTGGCCGCCTCTGCGGCCGCGGTGCTGCTGTACCTGCTGCTGCGCCGGGATGCTGTCCGCAGCGATCCCGCGCCTCTTCCTTGACAAAGATTCTCACCCCATATATACTATGGGGTGAGAAATTTTTTTGTTTTTCCCCAGGGATCTACAATGCCTCGGAGAAAGGAATGGGTATATGTTTACGATCACCTTCCGCCTGACCGGCAGCGAGCCGGTGACCATTTCCGCCACCGCAGAGGAGAACCTTTTAGACGTAGCCCGCAAGGCAAATGTGGCCATTGACGCTCCCTGCTCCGGCAACGGAGCCTGCGGCAAATGCCGGGTCCGCCTGGTGAAGGGCTTGCTGGATTCTCCCATCAACCGCCACCTCACCACGGAGGAATACGAGGCGGGCTGGCGGCTGGCCTGCTGCTCCAAGGTGGCCGGCGACGCCGTCATCGAGGTGCCTGATATCGCCTCTGCCTACCGCAGCCGGATGAAGATGGCGGATCTGGAGTCTCCGCAAGAGGTTGCCATTTTTGAGAATCTCCGCCGGCAGCTGGTGGAGGCCGGCTTCCATTTTCAGAGCGATTTGGAATTCCTGGAGGTCAACCTCACCGAACCTACCACCGACGACACCATGCCCGACAATGAACGGCTGATCCGGGCGGTGGAGGAGGCCACCGGCGTGCCCTACGACAGCGTGGTGCTGCCCTACTCCGTGCTGAAGGACCTGTGCTGGGTGCTGCGGGAGAGCGAGTGGAAGGTGAAGTGCGTCATCTCCCGGGACTTTGAGCGCATTCAGATCCGGGATGTGCTGCCCCAGTCCAACCACGACCCCATGGTGGGCTTTGCCCTGGACGTGGGCACCACCACCCTGGCGGGCCTCCTGGTGGATCTCCAGACCGGGAAGATCCTGGCCAAGGCCAGCTGCGGCAACGGTCAGATCCGCTATGGCGCCGACGTCATCAACCGCATCATCGAGTCGGAGAAGCTGGGGGGCCGCAAGCGGCTTCAGGACGCGGTCATCAAGGAGTCCATTATCCCCATGCTGGCTCAGATGTACCAGACCGCCCACATCAATCCCCGCCGGATCTACCGCATGGTGCTGGCGGGCAACACCACCATGAACCACCTGGCCCTGGGCCTCTACTGCGACCCCATCCGCATGGAGCCCTTCGTGCCCAGCTTCTTCCGTACCCGGTACATCTTCGTGCGGGACATCGGCCTGCGGATGAATCCCCTGGCCGAGCTTGTGGTGGCGCCCAACATCGGCAGCTATGTGGGCGGCGACATCACCGCCGGCACCCTGGTGAGCATGATCTGGAACAGCCCGGAGCTGAGCCTCTTCATCGATCTTGGCACCAACGGCGAGCTGGTGTTCGGCAACAACGAGTTTTTGATGTCCTGCGCCTGCAGCGCCGGTCCCGCCTTTGAGGGCGGCGACATCAGCTGCGGCATGCGGGCTACCGACGGGGCCATCGAGGCCTGCACCATCGACAAGGACACCATGGAGCCCACCCTCACCGTCATCGGCGGCGTGGCGCCTGTGGGCATCTGCGGCAGCGGCATCATCGACCTCATCGCCGAGCTCTTCCGCTGCGGCATCATCAACGGCAAGGGCAAGATCGTCCGGGAGGGTCCCCGGATCGTTCGGGACAAGCACGGCATGGGCAGCTATATCCTGGCCTTCCAGAAGGACACCGGCGGGGTGAAGGACGTGTCCATCAACGAGGTGGACATCGACAACTTTATCCGGGCCAAGGGAGCTATCTTCTCCGCCACCACCACCATGCTCTCCTCCCTGGGCTTTGACCCCTCGGTGATCGAGCGGGTGTATGTGGCCGGCGGCATCGGCAGCGGCATCAATATGAAGAACGCCGTCACCATCGGCATGTTCCCCGACATCCCCCTGGACCACTTCCACTATATCGGCAACTCCTCCCAGGCCGGGGCTTACGCCATGCTCATGAGCACCGAGGCCCGGACGAAGGTCTTTGATCTGGCCCGTTCCATGACCTATCTGGAGCTGAGCAACGAGCCCCGGTACATGGACGAGTTCGTGGCCGCCTGCTTCCTGCCCCACACTGACGCCTCCCTTTTCCCCAGCGTCCAGCAGGAGTGATCTGGAACCGCCCTTCAGCGGGGACGGCGGACCGCCGCCCCCGCTTTTCCCTGTTTGGAGAAAATTTTTGAAAATGACCGCCAAATGTTGAAAAGAGGTATGGACAATGGAGCCCATCTATGGTAAGAATAACAAGGAAGAACTGCCCCTGGAATTTTATCTGGCCAAGTTCCGGGAGGGAGATCCGGAGGAGATGGCGGCCCGGTGCCGCCTGCCCTGGGACGGCGAGGCCATCACCATGAACCTGATGGGACATACCTACCGGGTGACCCATCCGGATTTCACCATCACCGGCGAGCCCGCCCTTACCAATCCGGAGCGGATCTTGTTCCTCCGCTACCTGCTGGACGGGTCCTGGTCGGAGTTCCGGGGAGAGTACCTCACCTACCGGGAGTTCCCCTGGGGAGAGGTGTACCTCCAGCAGTTCACCGGCCGATGCATCAAGCGCTTTGCCTTCAGCTACGGCTTCAAGCCGGACCTCCTCAAAAAGGTGATG
>CALXDB010000042.1 GCA_944386955.1 uncultured Oscillospiraceae bacterium | reverse complement strand
CGCCTACATCGACCATCCCAGCTTCGGCAGCGCCATCATTGCCCGGGTGCTGGAGGACGAGGGCTACCGGGTGGCGGTGCTGGCCCAGCCGGACTGGCACAGCGCCGACGCCTTCAAGGCCATGGGCAAGCCCCGGTACGGCATATTCATCGGCGGCGGCAACATCGACTCCATGGTTGCCCACTACACCGCCGCCAAAAAGCGCCGCAGCGAAGACGCCTACAGTCCCGGCGGCAAAAACGGCCGCCGCCCGGACCGGCCCACCATCGTCTACTCGAACCGCTGCCGGGAGGCCTTCCCCGGCACCCCCATCGTCATCGGCGGCCTGGAGGCCAGCCTCCGCCGCTTCGCCCACTACGACTACTGGGACGACAAGGTCCGCCGCTCCATCCTCTTAGACGCCCAGGCGGATCTGCTGGTCTACGGAATGGGGGAGCGGGCCACCCGGGAGATCGCCCGCCGCCTCTCTAAGGGCGAGGATGTGAAGACCATCACCGACGTCCGGGGCACCGCCTTCTACGCCCCCACTCCCGACTGCGCCTTCGACGCCGTGGCCGTCCCCTCTTTCGAGGCCGTTCGGGACCACAAGCGGGATTACGCTCTGGCTACCAAGGTGGAGTACGAGGAGCACGACGCCGTCCGGGGCAAGGCTATCCTCCAGCTCCACGGGGAGGGCTACCTTATCGTCAATCCCCCCGCCATGCCCCTCGACCGCCAGGAGCTGGACCACGTCTACGCTCTTCCCTTCACCCGGGAGGTTCACCCCATGTACGACAGTCAGGGGGGCGTTCCCGCCATCGAGGAGGTCCGCTTCTCCGTGGCCCACAACCGTGGGTGCTTCGGCGGGTGCAACTTCTGCTCCCTGGCCTTCCACCAGGGGCGGATGATCACCTCCCGCAGCCACGAGAGCGTTTTGAAGGAGGTGGAGGCCTTTACCCACGACCCCAAGTTCAAAGGCTACGTCCACGACGTGGGGGGGCCCACCGCCAACTTCCGCCACCCCTCCTGCAAACAGCAGATGAAAAACGGCATGTGCAAAAACCGCTCCTGTCTGGCCCCCACCCCCTGCCCCAATCTGGACCCCAGCCACCAGGATTATCTGAGCCTCCTGCGAAAGATCCGGGCCATCCCCGGGGTGAAGAAGGTGTTCATCCGCAGCGGTATCCGCTTCGACTATATGCTGGCGGAGAAAAACAGCGAATTCTTCTCCGAACTGGTAAAATACCACGTCTCCGGCCAGCTGAAGGTAGCTCCGGAGCACTGCGCCGCCCGGGTGCTGGACTACATGGGCAAGCCTCACTTTGACGTGTATCTCCGGTTCAAGGAGAAATACGAACGATTGAACCAGCGCTACGGCCTGGAACAGTATATCGTCCCCTACCTCATGAGCAGTCACCCGGGCTGCACCCTCTCCGACGCGGTGGAGCTGGCGGAGTTCTTGAACAAGACCGGCCGCCAGCCGGAGCAGGTCCAGGACTTCTACCCCACCCCCGGTACCCTCTCCACCTGCATGTGGTATACCGGTATCGACCCGCGCACTATGGAAGAGGTCTATGTAGCCCGGGATCCCCACGAGAAGGCCCTTCAGCGGGCCCTCCTCCAGTGGAAGCGGCCGGAAATGCGCCGTCTGGTGACGGAGGCCCTCCACAAGGCCGGGCGCACCGATCTCATCGGCTACGGAAAGGAGTGCCTCATCCGCCCCCTTCACGGACGGGAGGAAGCCTCCGCCCGGGAACGGAAAATGGAAAAGCCCGGCGCTGTCCGCCGCCGGGAGGAACGGTCCCCTGCCCGGGACCCCCGGGGAAAACGAGACCGCGGCGCTGGACGAGGCCGCCGCGGCTTCGGCAAATAAGATAAATCCAGCGTAAATTTCCCGGAAGTCTTCGGCAATTTTGTTGACACTGGAGAGAGAATGGGATACAATAGGGGCATCTACAAAAAAGGGAGGCACAACGACTATGGCGATTTTGGATGGATGCAGCGGAAAGTCCTGGACCCCCACCGTGCAGGAGCGGCCCTGCCCCACCTGCGGCGAGATCCTTGAGGTGTTCACCAAGGATGGCGTTGTGACGGAGGAAGTCACCTGCCCCAAGTGCGGTCTGGTGATCGAGGCCGGCAAGGCGTTCCCCCAGTAAGGTTACAGAATAAAAAATCTCCGAAGCCTGAGGCTTCGGAGATTTTTATTTGCGCTTTCTGTATTTGTTCTACCATTGCAAACTCTCCGGCAGCCGGCGCCTTCTCATATCACGGGGGCCCTTTCCGGTATGCCTCTGTGGTTCCTTTTGATGAAACACGCCGCCTACGCCTATCATTGTCAGAACGGCGCAAAGCAGCGCCATATTCGCATATCGGTTCATATTTGTTCTTTTTTCATGGCGAAGTAGCCAATCAGAACCGTCCACACATAGGCGCAGGTCTTGGGGATCATCAGCATTCCGATCGCGGGAACGGCGTCCGCCCACAGTACTACCGGGATATAGAAGCCAAAACTCAGCACGATCGTCAGCCACATCCAGCGGAACGCCCGATCTCGGTGCTCCTTTGCGCTGCGATAGAACAGCACGATCACGAGGAGTCCCAGCAGAGCAAAGGGCAGGTTGCGGTAGATCCCCCAGGAGAGGGGAGCCTCCGCGCTAAGCCACTGATTCTGCGGCATCATACACAGCACGATCCGCACACCAGCCAGGCCGTATACGGCAGCAGTCAGTCCGCTTTGTCCTCTGACCTGGTAGCGCTGCCGCCATACATAGTAGAGCAGAACATAAAAAACGGTCATGGTAACTGAGGTGATCCATTTGCCCAATCCCAGAGCTACCGTGTAGTTTTCCAGCCCGGTGGTGCACAGCGCCAAAGCCCGCGGGATCAGATGGAACGAATCGCCTGCCCCCAGCACCACCGCCATCCATCCAAACAGCCGGAACTGGCAGTTTTCCTTACTTCCCCGAATTATCAGGATGCCGATAGTAATGACGGAAATCAAATAGACCGCATCAAACAGGCTCTCTGCAATTGCTTGCATATTCCATTCTCCTTTGTCCTCAATTTTATTTTAAGATCTGGCTGCGGCCGACACCGCTTTACCAAAATTGCAGCCGAACAGGAATCCAGCCAGCAAAAGAGACGCGCCCAGGCCGGTATAAAAAACAGCGATAAACCTCTCCGGCGCCAATCCGCTTACCCGCAGACCGATCCCGCCGGACATCATTACCGCCATAATAGCGAATGCTTTTCCATCAAAAAACTTGAGGAAAAAATGTCGCTCTTCTGCATAGGAATTAATCCTGGTTGTGTGTTTCTTCACCAGTTTTTTAAATACAAACTCCTGGAACACGACAAAAATCAAGGCGGACAGCAAAAAATTCAGCACCGATCGATAAGGCGGGTACGCAATCACCCCTATGCGAAGAATGTTATCGCCCGCTGCGCTCCACACCAGGCAGGCCAGGAGCAGCAGGGTACTGCGGTTTACCTTCATGGACGGTCTCCTTTCGTTGAACGATGTTCACTTTCCAGGGAGAAAAATTCCCACATCTCAGTGGGAATTTTAATAAAGGGTCCTGCGGATAATTTCCAGCACAGCACTTGGATCATAGTCCTGCCGCAGCAGAGCTGACAGCATCAGGGAAAACAGGACGCCTGCAAATTCCTCCGCTGTAAACTGCGCGGTAAATGCATCCGGGCGAATTTTAGCATCCCGCTTTAAGACCGAGCACAACCCCTGTAAAATATGCTGCCACGTTTGCTGCATTCGCCGTTTCCCGTCGGACTTATCCTCCCGCATGAACCCCAATGAGTGGAGGGTAAAAAAGCCGGGATACTGCTTGCAGCCATATTCCATCCGGCCATATATCCAGATCATGCAGGCCTGTATATCCTGAAACGCAGACGCATCTTCCGGGCGGCGAAAAATCTCATGCCAGACGCTTTCCACCGCAGCCCCCATCAGCGCCGCTTTCGAGTCAAAATAATTATAGATCGACCCCACAGATACGCCACAGGCAGCTGCAACAGAGCGGATGCTGACTGCTGACCAGCCCTTCTGCTGAATCAGCTTCCGGCTGGTTTTTAAAATTGCCTCTTTTGATGTTACGACAGTATTCATGCAACCACCTCAATATGAACCATGTTCATTATATTGGGCATCTGCTGTTATGTCAAGAGAATGGCGCTATCAGATACAGTCGTTGATCCTCCTGATCCCTGCAAGCGGGCAGGGATCAGATGGAGGCTGTCGTGCCAGCTCTCCCGGGGCAAAGAACGATTGCTGTAAGGGGTAACGCTGACGGTCAGCAGAAGGCAATCCGCTAAAATGCAGCCAACAAAAAGAGAGCGAACTAACAAATCAAAATCCGTTTGCTCTCTTTTTGTGAATCATAAAAACGTGTTGCCAAATTGTTGCCAGGTCGGGCCTTAACCCCTCAAAAAGCCAGTAAAATCAGGCTTTAAAGGGGACTATCCTTTAGTCTATTTCATTGCAAGTTGGGGACTTCTACCATACACAGCGGAGTTACTTGATAACTATTATCACTATTTGGAATCCGGCCAGTCCTCAAAATAAGCGCCAAAGCGCAGAACCTTCCATGTATCGTATGCACTCTCATCAAAGCAATACCAGGAAATCCCGCCGTCTCTGCCCGGCGCTTGAATTTGCACACCACTTCACCGCCTGTTCATACAGCGGCGTGGTGTAGAAGCCCCAGCCGAAATCCACATTAGGCCGGGAACGAGCCGGTACCGGCGTCGGGATTTTCAAAGAAACGCCATAATATAAAATTATACCGCATGCAGGCGCCTTCTGTTTTTAATTGACAAATTTGCATTGTTTTGCGAAAATAGATTGATAATAGAAAGGGGGGTGGAGCATGCGGGATAGTCGCAGGCCGCTGACCGTAGATAATGTGTTAAATGATATTCGAGAAAAGATCATATTAAATAAGTTTGATCAAGATCAAGCAATTGCAGAAAACACATTAGCTCAAGTATACAACGTATCAAGAGGCACTATCCGCGTGGCGTTACAAGCTCTGGAAAGCGAGGGCTTGATTGTAATCGGTGCAACGGGACGAAAACAACCAATTTCAATTACAGAAGAATACATCAACAATTTATATACGACGCGGACCATGCTGGAGAAAGAAGCGGCAAAAATCTGTATGCAGATGAAGGACTTCGACAGCGCAAACATTGCCGCTGCTTTTGCAGCATTCTATCAACTTTACTCCTTTACCGGTGACGAGCTTTACGGGCAGCGAAGCGTAATCAACACAAACTTTCATCGGGCTATTGTTCTTACAACGAAAAACATTCCCCTTATCCAATGCTGGAGCACGATCGAACCACAACTGTATTGTTTAGCAAAATTTAATTATATTACTCTCGGTGATCGGCAAACAAACGATGATCTTGTGGAATCACACCAATTGCTAATGAGCAAAATCATCAGAAGAGATGATAGCGTCTTTTCTCTCATTGAGTCGCACATTATGCAGGCTGTAGATGAAAGCCGCGCCGGATTGGATGAAAACCGGTAATTGGGCCAGATGCGAAAACTGTCCTGGCCTTTACGATTTGTATTTTGTGCAAATCGTAAAGGCCAGGACAGTTTTTTTGCGTATAATGTCGACAATTATTTTTTCTGTTGACATATTATTGTATGTGTAATATATTATAATCAATTGGTAGACATATACAATAAGAGGTGACAATTCCGATGAAATTTGTGGGAATTGATATTGGCAGCACCAGTATAAAAGCTGCCGTATTCGATATGGAGCGCCGCACCATACAAGAGGCGCACCGCATGCCATCGCCGGCTCGATCAACAAAATGCAGAATTGGTGAGTTCCAAGTTCCTGCGGAAGAGTACTATCAAATTGTAAAACGTCTGATAGACAGCGTTGCTGAGCACGATCATGACCTTGTGGGTGTTGTTCTTTCCACACAGATGCACGGATTTGTCATTGATAATTTGTATATCTCTTGGCAGGACACGCGGTGTGTGTCTGAACGAAGCAACGCAGAGAGTTATTTGGAGTATCTGAAGCGGAGAATCCCACCGAGGCAATTGGCACGCTGCGGTGTACAGTGGAAGGCCTCTCTCGGCTTGGCAAACCTTTATACTCTGTTGGAGCGCAATGCATTGCTAAATACGCACAAGGAAATTTTTACCCTTGGTTCATATCTGATTTTCCGTTTGACCGGAAATAACATCTGCCATATATCCAATGCTGCGCCATTAGGGTTTGTCGACTTACCGAGCCGTCAATGGAGACAGGATATTCTTTCTGACCTCGGGATCGAAAAATTGGCTCTTCCCAGAATTGCTACATATGATTTTCATTCATGTGGTCACTACGAATATCATGGACGGAAAATCTCCATATTCCCCGATTATGGGGATCAGCAAATCTCGGTTTCGGGAAGCGGCGCGCAGCCATCAGACGCCATTTTCAATATTGCAACAGCCGGTCAATCTATCGTCTTCTCAAATAACTTTGAATTTGAAAGCGGTAACTATGAATTGCGGCCTTACTTCAACGGACGTTTCATTAAAGTGGTATCAAATTTGGCATCCGGAAGAAACCTAGACGTGATTGTCAGATTTTTTGCTGAAATTACAAAGCGCGTTACGGGAAAAAGCTATTCTGTTGATGACGTCCACAGGGTAATTCAGGCCGGACCTGTTTACGATGCGAAAGGACTCCATGTAAATCCACTCTTCTTCCCGACAACAGGAAAGGATGTGGGCGGTAGTATCAGCGGAATTAAAGAAGACAATTTGAATATGGATACGATCTTGACTGCGACCTATCAATATATTTCCGAGTCCTACTTGCATGCACTTTGCAGCATGACTGATCTCGACAGTATTTGTTCAATTGTCTGTGCCGGAACGGTTCCTCGAAAGAATTTGCATTTAATGAACGCAATCGAGAGGGCGGTGAAAAAAAGCTGTCGTTTGTCAGAACATGAAGATGAAGCTTTGTGGGGGCTGTTGAAAGCGGCGGCTCAGTGCGCGGCATCGTTAAAATAGATGGGAGGAAAATGGAATGGTCAGAAATATCACTTTTGGAGAAGAACAGCCGTCAATTGGTGTGATGGTGTCGGAATTTGCCAATCCCAATATTATCCGAGTGTTGAAGGCAGGCGGTTTCTCATTCGCAATCATCGATAATGAGCATGGCTACTTCGACTTTAGCCAGCTCGCCGCAATGATTGGCATTGGCAACGCCTATTGTGTTGTAATGTCTGCAGGCGCTGCAGGTGTTCCTGGCGGAGGCATCATGATGTGTACCATCTGCCTGAATACAATGGGAATGCCGGATGCGACGATGGTCGCCATTATTGCAGGTATCTATATTCTGATTGATTTTGTAGGAACCATGATCAACGTAACAAGCGATACAGTTGGAATGGTTGCGATTGCGGCAATTACTAATGAGTTGGATCGAGACACATTCAATGTAAAAAATGAAGATTGATTCGTTCAAGTATTAAAAATAATAATTCATTTTTTCTGCACTTTATTTTGCTCTGCTCTGATACTTGATCAATAAGCCAAAATTGGAACACGGTACTTTACAAATCAAACATCTGCCTAAAAGGGCGGCCGAGAAAATTGGCTGCCCTTTTTCTATGCTGACAGTCATAAAGGAGCTGCCATGACAAAAAGGCCCCTCAGGCAACGGAAGAATGTAACTCTGCGTTGAAGTACACAAGCCGTCCACTTCATCATAAAGAAGATAATGAAGTGGAAAATGTATCTGGTAGATATGCAGAATCTGCTGAGGGAAGAAATTTCTCCGACAGCTTCACTGCTGGATTTAAAGAGTACGGGGCAGATGCAAAAAACGGTTGGTAGCGGGGTACTTATTGGCTGCCACCACCCTGCATGTCCGCATCCACATCACAGAAATGGAACCCATCTGAAGGCCCTGATCTCGGAGATAAAAGTGGCGATAATATAAAAATAGCAAAACCTCTCGCAGTAAAAACCGCGGGAGGTTTCCTATCTGTAATATTTCTGTGATTAACACAATTTTAGTTTTGTAACGGTCATTTTATAAGTGCATAATTCCTATACTGTAACATTCTCAAAAAAGCGCATCAGCATAACTGCTGCCTGTGTGCGGACAGCACTGCCCTTGGAAGTCGTGTAGCCGCCCTGGTTCCGCTTATGATTGCCCATTCAGCCTCCCGTGCCCATGTACTGAGTTGGTTAAAATCGCTGCAGCAGTCCAAATCAGCGCTTCCGGTTGTATCCCATCCCTTGCACCGAGCACAACAATAAAGGATTACGGCGAACTGCTCCCGGGGAATGGGAGCGTCCGGTCTAAACACTCCATCGCCATAGCCGCTCACAATGTTATTGGCTGCCGCCCAAGCCATTGCCGTACCACTTATCAGCTTCAACATCGGCAACGGGAAAACGCTCAGCCTCCTCCGTAGCCATAGCGAACGCAGCCTCCACCGTCACAGCAGACTGAGGCATTTCAAAAGTGTACTTGACCTCACCGATCTTTTCAACTTCAATTTCCTTGTTACGTCTATCCAAAATAGACAGGGCTTTCAGCTCACAGCCTTCATCAGGAGAAATCATGAGAGTCACTATTTTTCCCTTTGGAGCTTGCTTCCTGTCTAGCAGTGATGCCTGCAATCTGCTCTGGGACGATGTACTTTTTAACTTGTTGGAGCGGGATGAACCTACCGTCCAATTTGCAATCCAAAAAATTTTATTGCCGGCGCGACTCAATTATTTTTATTTTCTGTGCTTTTTTGAATATATAGGAGACTATCCACTCTCTGTACAAAAGCAACTGATTCTCGCAACGGAATTTTTGCAATTTGATCCATCAGCCTGGAGCAGAAGTATGCAAACTATCTTCCTTTTGTAAAAATGCTTCCACCTGCGGCTTACTCTGCACACCATTGGTCGCCCCCGGCGCGCCCACGGAGATGGCGGCGGTGGCATTGGCAAATCGGGCGGCCTGTGGAAACGACGCGCCGTCCAGGACCGAAGAGAGGAATCCGGCTGCAAAATTGTCTCCGGCGCCGATCGTATCCACAGGGTGCTCGTTTCGGAAGGCCGGAAGTATGCACGCAGTCTCATTGTCACAGATGTAGCAGCCCTCTTTCCCGTTTTTGATCAGCACATGGCCGACGCCCGCATCCAGCAGGGCCTTCCCCATTGCGTTGAGGGTGGGCTGGGATGTGAGGAACGCCGCCTCTTCAAAATTGGCAAAAAAGTAATCTACATAGGGCAGAGCCGAGGCAATGGCGTCCATTCGCTGGCCGGTCCTACTGCGCATCATATCCGCGCAGACAATCAGTCCCGCCTCCCTGGCCGCCCGGAAGATCCGTGTCAACCCGGCGTCGTCAAACTCCGGCATGATGAAGATGCTGGAGAACATCAGCATCCGGGCACCGGCAAATACCGCCGGGTCCACATGGTCGGCGCAGAAGGCAAAGGTACTGCTTGACCGGCTCACCACAAAGCTTCGCTCCCCGTCCTCTCGGACAAGGCCGATGCTGAGAGGCGTGTCCACCGCGCTGCTCCGCAAAATGGCTGAGGTGTCGATCCCATTGGTGGCACAGTGGCGGACCAGATAGTCCCCCAGCATGTCGTTGCCCAACAGGGTGACCAGCTTCACCCGCTTGCCAAGGCGGGACAGGGTCGTGGACACATTGGTCCCGCTCCCGCCCACCTGGGGGATAATGCGGTCTATGGGATAGGAGTCGTGGGAAAAGATCTCTGGCCCCACCGGGTGGAGAGGCACATCCACCGCGGAATTCCCTATGCAGATGACGTCAAATCCATCCATACGCTGCTCCTGTTCTGCCGTTAAAAGCCCAGCAACGCCAGTTTTTCCAGCACCTTCCGCTCCACATATTCCATGGGAATGTGGGCGATCTCCGTAAACACGTTGCTCTCGGGGTGGTCCCGCAGGGCGGTGCGGAGCCCCTGGTCGAAGGCCATGCGCAGGGCGGTGCCGATGTTGACCTTCGTAACGTGGGAGGCGCACATCTGCTTGAAGTCCTCGTCGCACAAACCGGAGGAGCCGTGGATCACCAGGGGGATGTCCACCTTTTCTTCGATGGCATGCAGAAGGCCGAAATCCAGATGGGCTGCCTGCTTCTCCATGCGATGCAGCGTCCCCACCGCCACCGCCACCGCATCGATGCCGGTGTCCGCCACGAAGCGGGCCGTGGTGTCTGGGTCGGATGCCTCCGCTTTAAAGGCGTTTGTTCCGGAGTAGGCCACAGAGCCGATCTCCGCCTCCACGCTGACTCCCTTTTCCGCCGCCCGGCGTACCACTTCTCTGCTCAGCCGCACATTCTCCTCATAGGGCAACTGGGAGCCGTCGTACATGACGGAGGAAAAGCCGGCGTCAATGGCGCGCTGGCACTCCTCCACGTCCTTGGAGTGGTCCAGGTGGACGCAGACGGGGACCGTAGACCGCCGGGCCATGGTGGTGAGGAGGGGACCCCAGAGCGCCAGATCCATATACCGGGTAGCAAAGCCGCCCACCTGGATGATGACCGGGGCGTTCCGCTTCTCCGCGGCCGTGATGACGGGCTGGGCGTCGCAGTAGGTGGTAACGTTGAAGGCGCCCACCGCCTTGTCGGTGGTCTTGTACTGCTCCAGCAGCTCTTTTAATGTAACCAGCATCTTCCTTATCCTCCCAAATATGCTTTCTTGACCTGCTCGTCCGCCAGAAGCGCCTGTCCGGTGCCCTCCAGGACGGTCTCGCCGTTCTGCATGACATAGGCGTAGTCGCTCATCTCCAGAGTGGCCACGGCGTTCTGCTCCACGATGATGACCGTGACACCGGAATCCTTGATGCGCTGGATAAACTCGAAGATCTCCGTGACCAGCTTGGGCATCAGACCCAGGGAGGGCTCGTCCAGGATCAGGAGCTCCGGCTTTGACATCAGGCCCCGGGCGATGGCCACCATCTGCTGCTCACCGCCGGAGAGGGTATCCGCCTGCTGGCGCTGGCGCTCCTCCACCCGGGGGAGCAGCTTGTAGATCGACTGCAGCCGCTTTTCAATCTCCCCCTTGTCACGGACGGAGTACGCCCCCATCAGCAGGTTGTCCCGCACGGACATCTTTCCGAACAGATGGCGCCCCTCCGGCACCATGGAAATCCCCATCTCCACCAGCTTGAAGGATTTCACCCCGGCAATGGACTGGCCCTTGTACAGAATGTCGCCGCGCATGATGGGCAGTGCGCCTGTCACGGCCCGCAGAAGGGAGGTTTTGCCGGACCCGTTGGAGCCCACCAGAGCCACGATGGAGCCCTGCTCCACCTGGAGAGACGCGTTATGCACGACGGGAACGCCGTCGTAACCTGTCTTCACATGTTCGACCTTAAGCATCCTTCTTCCCTCCTCCCAGATATGCGTTGATCACCGCTTCGTTGGAGGTCACCTCTTCCGGCGTTCCGATAGCCAGAACCTTGCCTGCATCCAGAACGATGACACGGTTGGATACCCGCATGACCACATCCATGTTGTGCTCGATCATCAGGATGCTCACGCCCTTGGCGTTGATCTTTTCGATCAGCTTGACGGATTCCACCCGCTCGGTGGCCGTCAGGCCGGCCATGGTCTCATCCAGCAGCAGGAGCTTGGGGTCGGTGGCGTACGCCCGGGCGATCTCCAGACGCTTTTTCTGGGCCACATTGAGGATGGAGGCGGGTTTTTTTGCCAGCGCCGCCAGGCCGCAGACTTCGATGGTCTCGTCGGCGTGCTGCCGCGCCTCCTTCATGTTGTTGGTGTGGCACAGAGCCCCAATCAGCACGTTCTCCTCCACGGTCAGCGTCACGATGGCCTGGGGGATCTGGAAGGTGCGGCCGATGCCCAGCTTGCAGATCTTGTGGCTGTTGAGCTTTGTGATGTCGGTACCATCGAAGATGATGGAGCCCCGGGTCAGCTGGTGGACACCACTGAGGGAGTTGAAGAGGGTTGTCTTACCCGCCCCGTTAGGGCCCACCACGCCCACGATCTCCCCGCGGTCCACATGGAAGGTAATCCCCTCGTTGGCCATCAGGCCGCTGAACTTCTTGGTGGCGTCGTTGACTTGAAGAATGCTGTTCATTTGGCAGGCGCCTCCTTTCCCGCTGTGTGCCGGCGCTCCCGGTGCCGCTTGATCCGGCCGGGAATGGAGATCAGACCGTCGGGGATAAAGAGGACGATCAGGATGACCAGCACGCCGTAGATCACCATATCCAGACCGTTGTAGTGACTCAGATAGACGCGGGTGTATTCCGAGATGTAGGTCAGCACGATGGCGCCGATGATGGGGCCGTATACCGTCCCCACGCCGCCCATCACCGTGACCAGCACGATCATCATGGAGATGTTGGAGGTAAGGATCATAGAGGGGTCGGTGTACAGCATGAACTGCATGTACAGGCTTCCCGCCAGGCTGACGATCACGGCACTGAGCATGTAGGCCAGCAGTTTATAGTTGGCGGCGTTGATGCCGGCACTCTCTGCGGCAGTCTCGTTGCCGTTGATAGCCCGCAGGTAGTAGCAGAACTTCGTCTTGTTCAGCCAGCGCACGAATAGCAGCACGCACACGACAATGGCCATATACAGGTAGACGTAGGTTCTGGTGCTGGAAAACTGCATGTACAGGATGGGGTTCAGCTTGGCGCTGAAGATGTAGACGCCGGTGGCCCCGCCCACCGCCTTGGTGTTGATGAAGATCAGACGGACGCACTCCGCCACCGCCATAGTGGCAATGGCAAAGACGTGGCCCCGGAAGCGCAGCAGCCCTTTGCCGATCAGGAAGGCGATGCCGGCGGACAGCAGGCAGCCTACCCACATGGCAATCCACGGGGAGAGGTTGAACCACTGCAGCAGCATGGCGTTGGCGTAGGCGCCGAAGGCGTAGTAGATGGCGTGACCGTTGGAGATCTGGCCGGCATAGCCGCCGATGAAATTCCAGCCCATGCCGAGAAGGGCCCAGATGCACATCATGGTCATGATGTGGTGGGAAAATGCGGTGTTGAACAGAAGGGGCAGGACGATCAGGATGACCAGGATGCCCGCCCAGAGGAGATAACGCTTTGACGACAACTTTTTCATGTGTTCCTCCCTTACTTCCCAAAAATGCCCTTCGGACGGAAGGAGACAGCGACAAGGAAGACCACGCAGACGCCGATGTACTTGATGGCGGTGTTGACATATAGCCCAGTCAGGGTGTCTGCGATGCCCATAAGCAGCCCGCTCAAGAAGGCTCCGGTGATGCTGCCGAAGCCGCCCATGGCCACAGCGATGAAGCCCCACAGCTGGAAAGTGGCGCCTACGTTGGGATAGAGGTAATAATAGTAGGTGAGCGCACAGCCGGCAGCTCCCGCCACGGCACTGGCCAGGGCAAAGGAGATGGTGTAGGCGCGGTCGGGGTTGATGCCGACCAAACCGGCGGCGTAGCGATCCATGCTGGTGGCCTGGATGGCCTTGCCCATGCGGGTGTAGCGCAGGAACCAAAACAGCAGGCCCGCCACGATCAGCGCCAGCAGGAAGGGCACCAGCTTCTGCTTGGCGATGGTCAGGAACCCGAGGTCGATGGTGCCGGAGAACTTGACGGGATTGGGCAGCGTCTTGTACTCCGCGCCGAAGAACAGCTGGGCGGAGTAGACCAGCACCATGCTCAGCGCAAAGGTGATCAAGCGCTGGGAGAGAATGGGGCCCCGCAGGGCTCGGGCGATGATGAGCTTGTAGATGATGATGCCCAGGACGAACAGGACCAGGGCGGACAGGGGCATGGCGACGATGGGATCCAGACCCAGCAGGCGGTTGGCGTAGTAGGAAACGAACATGCCCAACATCAGGAATTCACCCTGGGAAAAGCTGAGAATATTCATCACGCCCCACACCAACGCAATGCCCATTGCGATCAGCGCCAGGATCGAGCCATTGATAATGCCCTCATATAGACCTTGCAAAAAAACGCTCATGGCGGCTCCTCCTCACAAAGCGGTGTATGATCGTGCGGCGATCTTTTTCCGCAGGGCGCCGTTTTGTCTGCAAAACGGCGCCCTGCGTGTTTCTCGGTTCAGTCAGGTCGGCCGGACACGGGGATCAGTAGTCAAACTCCGGCATGGGGAACACGGGCTCCATGGAGGCTCCCGCTTCGGGGTACACCGTGTGGTAGGCGCCGTCATAGTACTGGGTCACAAAGCCGTTGGACTGGGTGTTCTGCCCGTACTCGTTGAAGGAGATGCCGTTCCAGGGGATCATCAGCGTATCCATGTCGTAGTCCAGGTTCAGAAGGGCCTCCCGCAGGGCGGTGTTCTCGGTGGTGCCCGCCTGCTCGATGGCCATGGCCAGGAACAGAAGATTCATGGCGTCCTTCACGTGGCTGTCCATGAGGTCCACCTTCTCGGTGTTATAGGAGGAGTTCGCCCACAGGTCCACCAGCTCCCGGGTGACGTCGGTGTTGATGTCGGAGGCCCAGCTGCCGGTGGTACAGATGTAGTTGTTCTCATCGCCCATGGCGGTCAGGTAGTCGCTCTGGATGAAGCCGCCCCGCTGGCCGATGATGAAGTTGGGGGTGTACTTCTGCTCCTTGCAGGTGTTGAAGAACAGCAGCGCGTCGGACACGAAGGAGGACATCAGCAGCACGTCGGGGTCGGCCTCCTTGATCTTCAGGACCTCGGAGGTCAGGTTGGTGGCGCTGGAGGAGTAGTTGATCTTCTCCACGATCTCATAGCCGTACTCCGCCGCGTACTTCTCCTCGATGGGGACGATGTTGGCGCCGAACTCGCTGTCCTCGGAGAACATGGCGATGGTCTTGATGCCGGCGTCGTAGTTCTCGTTGAGGTAGTTCATGAAATCAAAGGTATCCTTGATATAGGTCTCGTCGGTGATGGCGTAGCGGAAGAACCACTGGAAGTCGTTGGTGCCGTCGGTCAGGCTGACGGCGGAGCAGGAGACGATCAGCGGAATCTCATACTGCTCGGTGACCACGGCCACCGCCTTGGCAATGGCGCTGGTGAACTCGCCACAGATCGCCACCACGTTCTGCTCGGTGATCAGGCGCTTGGCCTCGGACACGGCGGTGGTGGCGTCGCTCTTGTGGTCGGCGATGACCAGCTCCAGCTTCGCGCCGTCCATGCTGGTGATCCCCGCCGAGGCGGCCATGGCCATGGTCAGCTCCGGGTGCTCCTCGTTGATCACATCCGTGAGCATCTGATAGATCGCGGCCACCTGGTTGCCCAGCTGGGCGCTGGAACCGGTCAGCGGGGTGAGGACGCCGATGCGAATGGTGTTGCCGTCGGACTGACCGTCCCCGGCGGAACCGTTTTGATTCCCACTATTTGTGTTGTTTCCGCAGGCGGCGAGCGTAAAGATCATTGTGACCGCCAAAAAGAAGCTAAGGAATTTTTTCATCGTGTTCACAACCTCCATCCAAAAAATTTTCGGAATTTTCTGAAGTTCTCCCGCTTTGCGGAAGTGATTCAGGCTTGATGCAAGTATAGTGGATTCAACAGCGCAATGCAAGCAATTTTTACCGAAACAGAAAAACTTCATGGGTTTTAACAGAAATTTTACAAGAAATATGTTGATTGTCACCAATATTTTGTTTATTTCAAAAATTATGTTGAAATCAAACGTAAATCTGTTGTATAATTTGGAAAAACAACATTGCAATGTGGGGGCTGCAAAAAATAGAGAGGAGACTCCACAATGTATACCAATTTGAATCCAA
>CALXDB010000041.1 GCA_944386955.1 uncultured Oscillospiraceae bacterium | reverse complement strand
GAGGCAAAACACCAGACGAAACACCGTCGGGTATCGACAAAACGAGACCCGCCCTCGTCAGAGGACAAGAAACGCCAATCCCCGCAATCAAGGGGACAAAATAAGAGCGCCCCGCCATGCGGGGCGCTCTTGTTGTAATCACCGCTTGGCTACGCTGTTGGTGTCCAGGGTAGTCCGAAATACCACCAGACGGTCGTAGAGATACTCCAGCACGAAGTTGGAGACCATGTTGAGAGCGGTCACCAGATACTCATTCCAGAGGAGGGTGTCCGCCAAGTAGCTTCCCAGCACCGTGGAGACCGGGGTGAACACGCAGTAGAACAAAAACACCAGAGCCATGGCGCGGGGCACGTTGCCCGCCGACTGGAAGGTGTACCGCCGGTTGAGGGTGAAGTTCCACAGCACCGACAGCACCAGGGCGATGAGGTAGCAGGGCCAGTAGTTCCACTCCGTCAGCTCGTTGAGGAGGGAAAAGGCGGCCAGCTCGATGATCCCGGCGGAGATGGAGAAGAGCAGGAACTTGATAGAGCGGATCACTTCTTTTCGTTTGGACATGACGTCCTCCTTACTTCCCAAGGCCGTTGAGGGCCCGGAAATTCTTCTGATTGGATCGGTAGAGCTCCTGGAATACGGCGTAGTAGGGGGCGTAGGCCCGATTCCGTTCCGGGTCGGGGACATAGCGGGCCGCCACGGGGATGAAGGCCCCCGCCGCGTCCAGATCGGGGATGAGGCCGAGGCCCACCCCCATCACCGCCGCGGCCCCCACGGCCCCCACGTTCTGGGGCTCTGCCACCACCTCCACCGTCCGGCCGGTGATGTCGGCCAGCCGCTGGCAGGTCACAGGGGACAGGGCTCCGCCGCCCACGAAGCGGACCGGGTCGGAGGTTCTCACCTTCCGGTCCTGGCAGTCCAGCATCCACTTGAGGTGGAAGCAGACCCCCTCCAGAACGGCGCTGATGAGCTCCGTTTTCCCCGTCTCCAAGTGGATGTTGAAGAACATCCCGGCGGCGCTGGGGTCCTCGAAGGGGCAGCGGTTGCCGTGGAGCCAGGGAGTGAAGAGCACCCCGCCGGAGCCGGGGGGCACGTCCTTCACCGTCTCCGTCATGTAGTCGTAGAGACTGGTGTATACCGCCTCCTGGCTGTGGGCCACGTCCTGCTTTTGCAGGTAGATACCGATCTCGTCCAACGCCAGGTGATCCTTCACCCACTCCAGGCACTTCCCGGCGGTCTCCATCTCGGCGAAGTAGTGGTACCGGCCCCGCTGGGCCCCCACGATGGCGGCGATCATGGCGCTCACGTCCACCAGCTGCCGGTCGGTCACCGTGGACACCCAGCCGGAGGTGCCGCAGTAGATGTGGGTGCTGCCGAGAGCCGAGGCCCCGGCCCCCACTCCGATGAGGGAGGCGTCGCCGCCGCCGCCGAACACCGGCGTCCCCGCGGTCAGGCCCAGCTCTGCCGCCGCGCCTTCCGTCAGACCCCCTACCGCCTCCGCGGCCTCTGCCAGCCGGGGCAGGTGGTTTTTCTGCACCCCGAACATCCGGCAGAGGGTGGGGCTCCAGCCCTCATGGCCCCTCCGGGTGTCGTAGAGGAAGGTGGCGTAGGCGCTGTCCCGGGTCATCACCGCCTTGCCGGTGCACCGGAGGATCAGATACTCCTTCACATCCAGCCACTTCCACACCTTGGCGAAATGCTCCGGCTCGTGGGCCTCCACCCACTTGTACTTCCACAGAGGGTCCTTCACGCTGCTGGACACCGCCCCGGTGAGGCGGAGGCTGGTGAGGAGCTTTGGCACGTTGGCCCCGGCCACCTGCACGCCGTGGGCGATGCCCTTTTTGAGCTCCTCCCCGGAGCGCTGGTCCATGTAGCTCATGGGGCGGCGGACGGGGCGGCCGTACCGGTCCACCAGCACCAGCCCCTGCATCTGGGAGCAGAAGGAGAGGCCCGCCACCTGCTCCGGCCGCACCTCGCTCCCGGTGAAGAGCTTCCGGGTGGTGGCGCACATGGCCTCCCACCACTGGTCCGCGTCCTGCTCCGCCCCGCCGCCGGGGAGGATGTAGAGGTCGTAGCCCTGCTGGGCGCTGGATACCAGACGGATGGTCTCCCCGATGGAGAAGAGGCAGGTCTTCACCCCGGTGGTGCCGATGTCGTAGGCGATGACGTAGGTCATGGCGTTGTTCCTCCTAAAACCAAATTGCGGTGGGGGATCTGGGCCTGCTCGGTGGTGAAGGCGGATTCCAGGAACTTCAAAAGCTCCTCCTCCATCCGCCCCGGGTCCTGACGGTCCTCCCCGCAGTAGAGGGCCAGCCGGGCCCGGTAGTAGTCGCAGCAGTAGGAAAACTGCAGCATCATCAGGAGATTGTCAAAGAAAAAGGCGAACAGCCGGGGGTCCATGTCCCGCCGAAGGTCCCCACTGGCCTGTCCCTCGGCGATGTAGGCGGTGTAGAGCCGGGCGGTGACCCCCTCGATCTCCTCCGCCAGACGCCGGGCCGTCTCTCCACCGGAGGCGGTGAGCTGGTGGTACATGCGGATGTGGTTGGGGTGGTCCGCGGCGTAGGCCTGGAGGGCGCGGATGATCCGCCGGGCCCGGCCGAGGAGGGGCTCCTCCCCGGCGGAGGCCTCCGCCAGCACCGCCTCCAGGGCGGTGAGACTGTGGCGGAGACAGGCGCGGAAGAAGTCCTCCTTGTTTTCGTAATACTTGTAGAGGACCCCCACGCTGAGGTCCGCCCGCCGGGCGATGTCCGCCATGGCGGCCCCGTGGAGCCCCTTTTCAGCAAAGCTCTCAATGCCCGCCTCCAAGATCCGCTCCCGCTGGTCTTCCGTCAGCTTGCGTCCCATCTCCTCACCCCTTCCGCTTGGCGTACCGGGTCACATAGAGGGTCCGCTGCAAAAGGGCGTCCCCCCGTCCAAGAGGGCGTCCCCTGGCCACCGCGGCGGCGAAGCGGGCGGCGGTGCAGCCCTTCTCCAGCAGGTGGGCCGCCGCCCGGGCGTCCTCCAGGGAGCTGCCGGTGCAGAGGGCCCCGGCCTCCCGCAGCAGCACCGCGTTCCGTCCCCGGAGGCCCCGGAGGACCTGTTCAGGGTCGGCAGGCACGCAGAGAAGGCTGGCCCCGGCGATCTGGGCCTGGTCGTCCAGCATGGGCCGCAGGGGCCGCCCGCTGACGCTCATGGCCACCGTGTCCCGGCCCCGCTGGTGCACCACCGCCTGGGCTCCGGTATTCTGGTAGACGGCGGCGTGGAGAGCGGCGGCGTGAGGGAGACCGGTCCCCTCCACCGGGTAGACCCGGGTCTTTCCGCCCAGGGTGAGGGAGAAGAGGACCCCCTGGCGGACGCTCTCCCCGAAGTGGGGCACATGGAGAGGCAGGTCCGGGATGGGCAAAGTTTTCTGCACCTTCCTGCCGCAGACCTCCTCCAGGGCCTCCGCTACGGCAAAGGAGCGGTCCATGGTCGCCCCCAGGCACACCGCCCCGTGGCGGCGCAGCAGGACGGCGGGGCTCTCCGGCCACTCTGCCAGCTCACGCCGCACCGCCTGGCGCAGCTGGTCCGTGGAGGGAAGGCCGTAGGCGGCGCAGGGCACCCGGCCCCCTAAGAGGGGGTGGCGGGTCACCAGATCCAGCCCCGCCACCCCCAGGATGCTGGCCATGTCCTGGTGGGTGTGGATGACGAAGGAGACCTCAGGCCGCAGCCGGTAGGCGTCGGCGTGAATGCCCTTCTCGCTGGAGGGCTTCTGCGTTCCCTCCCAGGAGCCGTCCCGGCTGTCCACCAGCACCAGCTGCCGGGGGCGTATGGCGTCGTAGGCCATGCCGCTGGGGGTGATGATGAAGTGAGTGTCCGACACCCGGGCGCTGATGTTGCCCCAGGTCCGGGCTACCAGGCCCTTCTCCAGCAGCATCCGGCCTGCCGCCGCCACCAGCTCCCGTGCTTCCAGTTCTGTGTAGGCCATGGCTCACCCCTGGATGGGACCGCAGCCCGCCAGCACCCGGTCGAAGCGGCAGAGCACGTCGTCGATCATCTCCTCGGTATAGGCGGCGCTGGTGTAGAGCCGGGAGCCCGCCAGGGTGACCAGACCCTCGGCCATGTAGGCCGCCCCCATGTGCTCCATCTCCTTCTGCCGGATTCCCGTCTCCTTGAGAATGTGGGGAATGGTCCAGGGCTTTTTCCAATCGATGGCAAAGTGCATGGTGCCCACGCTGTCCAAATGGCAGATGGACCCCTGGTTGAAGGCCACGAAGGGGAGGTCGTACTTGGCGATGAGGTCCTGGAGACCTCGGGTCAGCCGGTCGCCCATCCGTCCCGCCACTTCACAGGCATTGGTCCGCTCGATCTCGCACAGGGCGTAGTACCCGGCGGCGCAGGAGATGGGGGTGGCCGCCATGGTGCCGCCGCACATGGCCTTGGACACCTTCTTCCCGGAGGAGTCGAGACCCGCCCCCAGGTGGGCCATGCAGTCGGCGTGGCCGCCCACGCCGCCGGCCCCGGGGTAGCCTCCGGCGATGATCTTGCCGAATACGGTGAGGTCCGGGTCCACTCCGAAGTAGCCCTGGGCTCCGCTGAGGCCGATGCGGAAGCCCGTCACCACCTCGTCGAAGATGAGGAGGGCCCCGTAGTCCCGGGCCAGCTTGGCGGCCCCTCGGACGAACTCCTTGCTGACGGGCCGGGTGCCGCTCTCGGGACCCATGGGCTCCAGGAATACCGCCGCTGTGCCGCCGGTGAGACGGTTGGCCTTCAGCTTCCGCTCCAGGTCCTCCAAATCGTTGGGGAAGAACTCCTGGGTGTGCTGGAACACATAGCCGGGCACGCCCTTGGACAAAAGCCCCTTGGTGCCGGGGATGCGGATGCCGTAGGCCAGCTGGTCGGACCAGCCGTGGTAGGCCCCGCCCATCTTGAGGATGTTCTTCTTCCCCGTCTTCAGCCGGGCGATGCGGACGGCGCACATGTCCGCCTCGGTGCCGGAGCCCAGCATCCGGAACATCTCCACCGAGGGCACCAGGTCGGATATCTTCTTGGCCAGCTTGTACTCAAACTCGTGGAAGAGGCCGGTGGAGGGGCCGCAGGTACGGAGCAGGTCGATGACCTGATCCCGCACCGCCGGCATGTTGCTGCCCAGAATGGTGGGGCCGCCGGCTTGGAGCAGGTCGTAGTACCAGTTGCCGTCCAGGTCATAGAGCCTAGCCCCCTCCGCCTTGGTGATGACGATGGGGAAGGGGTAGTTGAAGGCCAGATTGTGCTGAACCCCGCCGGGGATCACCTTCCGGGCCTTCTCGATCATGGCCTTGGACTTGGGACACTTCTCCTCAAAATAGTCCTGCACATACTCCGCCAGCTTGTCCCGGCGGATGGACCAGACCGGCTTTTCAATCAGCTCGTCCAGCTGCCGTGTCACCGCCGCCGCGTCCAGATACTCGTCGATGGCAAATCCGTTGTAGGCCATATCCGTACCTCCTGTGGTCCCTCTTGGGCAAAAATTTGTGAATTTATGTTCACACCTTATAAAAAGGGTATCACAGCGGGAGAAGCCTGTCAACGGGCCGACTGGGAAAATCGCCCCGCCGGGCGTAAAAAAACGGCGTATTGCCGGAAAAGCAATGCGCCGACAGCCGGTGGAAACCGGATGATGAAGGGTTTGCCGGACCGTGCCGCTCAGTGCTCCGTATGGACGGCGTCCTCCTGGGTGCAGTGGCGGGTCCCTTTTGGGTGCTTCGGCGGTCCGTAGAGGGAGGAGACCTTCAGCGGTGCGCGGTCGCTGGCGTTGCAGATGTTGTGCCAGTATCCCTTTGGGATCAGCACGGCGTCGCCGGCAATGAGACGGCAGCGGAAGTCCAGCTGATCCCGGCACTGGCCCATGCAGACCAGGGCGCAGCCCTCCTCCACCCGGACGAACTGGTCCGTTTCCGGGTGGCACTCCAGGCCGATCTCCCCGCAGGGGGGAATGTGCATCAGCGTCAGCTGCAGGAAGCTCCCGGTCCATACGGCGGAGCGGAAAGCGGTGTTTTCATGGGCGGCGGCCGCCATTCTGACGGCCCAGGGCGACGCCCCGTGGTCAGTGCCGCCGCAGGGGCAGTTGGTGTTCATAGGACAGACCTCCTTTTCAGGTGTGCCTTACCATCCTATGCGGCGGACCGCCTCGCCGTTACGCCGTCACCGCCGCCCGCAGCCGCTGCAGGTCCTCTTCGTCGGGGTGGGACAGGGCTCGGTCAAAGTTCTCCAGCATGGCGGTGCGCCGGGGGCTGTCTTCCATGGCCGCATAGCGGTCCCGCACCGCCTGGGGCATTTTCCCCTGGCACATGAAGGTCCCCGCCACCGCGGCCTCCGGGGGGAGGTGGGCCTTCACCCGGGAGAGAATCTGGTCGAAATAGGCGGGAGCGCCGCCGAAGCCGGCGGTGCCGAAGAGAAACACCCGCTTGCCGGCAAGACCCGCCAGAAAGGCGGCCATGGCCTCGCCGCAGGTCCCCTTGTCGGTCCAGAACCCGGCGTAGACGGTGTCCGCCGTCAGGGCCTGGGGGTCCGGAGGGCCGAAGTAGAGGCAGTCCTCCGGGGAAAGGGCCTCCCGGATCGTCTGGGCCAGCAGGGCGGTGTTGCCCGTGCGGCTGTTGAATACGATGGCGTAGCTCATAGGGATTCCTCCTTTTCATAGATACAGTGGACGCCCCGGTGGGCCATCATGCCCCCGAGACAGGCCTTGTTGCAGCGGACGCAGCGGCGGATCTCACCGGTCCGGCCCTCCTGGACCTTCCGGGGCCAGTCCGGGTCGGCGATGAGCTGGCGGCTCATGGCCACGCAGTCTGCCCGTCCCCTCCTGAGCTGTTCCTCCACAAAGTCCGGGTCCGTCAGCCCGCCCACGCCGCAGATGGGCAGGGCCGTCAGCGCCCGCACCCGGTCGCACAGCGGCAGAAAGCAGCCCTCCGCACCGAAAGCCGGGTGGTTCTTGGGGGGAATGGTGTCGGTGAGGGCCCCATGGTTTGCCAGGGTCACATGAAAGCTGGTGACCCCCGCCGCCTCCAGCAGAGGTACGAAGACGGGCAGCTCCTCCTCCAGCACTCCGGCGTTTCCATAGTGGGGATTCTCCCGGCGCACCGCCAGCTTGTAGTCGATGGGGAGGTCCGGCAGGCGGCAGCGGATGGCGGACACCGCCTCCACCGCGAACCGGGCCCGGTTTTCGGCGCTGCCGCCGTAGCAGTCCGTCCGGTGGTTGAAGACGGAGGAGCTGAAGCTGCCGCACATCCGGTCCCCGTGGACCTGGACCATATCGAACCCCACCTGGAGGGCCAGTTCCGCCGCCGTGCCGAAGCCCTCGGTGATCTCCCGGATCTTTCGCTGGGAAAGGCCCGTGATGTAGGGCCCCACCTGCCGGTTGAGGAGGGGACGGAGATCCTCCTTGGAGATCCGACCGGTCAGCACCCCGGGGAGGTACTTTCCCATAGCCTTCACGTTGGCGTCGGACTGGTGGAGCTGAGCGCAGAGGAGACAGCCCTCCCGGTGGACGGCGTCGGCCAGGGCGCGGTAGAAGGCCCGGCCTTTCTCGGTGTAGAGGGAGGGGACGAACCGCTGGGGCAGCACCGGCACGTCGCCGATGACGATCATGGCGCAGCCCCCGGCGGCGATCCGCCCCAGCCGGGCGGTCAGCTCCTCCCCCCGGAGGCCCATGGAGGTGGGAGCGAAGATCACCCGGTTTTTCAGTGTGAGCCCCCCGTAGGAAATAGGGCTGGTTATGGTCTCGTACAAGGGGCTGCCCCCTCCTTTCCTGCCGCCTTGGCCAGAAGGGCCAGCAGCTGTTTCTGTTCCGCCGGGGTGAGGGAGGACAGGTGCAGCACATCCCAGTCGAAAAACACCTGGTGCCCTGTGGCAAAGGCTTCCCGGCCCCTCTCACTCAGGCCCAGGCGGTAGGCCCGGTCGGACTTCTCACGGGTGAGGAATCCCTCCTCCACCAGCCGCTTGATGCTCCGCTGGGAGTAGCCCCAGTCCAGCCCCAGAGCTGCCGTCAGCTCCGCCTGGGAGCAGCCGGGGTGTTTGCCCACATAGAGAATGGGGAACAGCGCGCCGAAGCTGAGTCCCAGAGCCTGGAGCCGGGAGGTGGTGTAGGCGGTAAAGCTGCGATGGAGGACCGTGGCATAGTAGGCCAGAGTTTCAAACATGTGCGGTCCGCTCCTTTCTTACTTGACTTGGTCAAGTATAGCAAATCCACTTGACAAAGTCAAGTGCAATAAAAAACGGAAGAATGTGCAGTGTCCCCTTGACAAACAGGAGAGGGAGGAGTAAACTGTAGGTAATCAAGATTACCAAAGGCGGTGAGCGCTTGAAGCCGGAACGAAAGATCCGCTATGTGGAGATCACCGGGGAGATTCTGGAGGAGGAGGGCATCGAGGGCGTCACCATCCGGAAGGTGGCGGCCCGGGCCGGGTGCACCAGCGCGGTGCTCTACAAGCACTTTGAGAACAAGGAACACCTCATTATGCTGGCCTCGGTGAAGTTTCTGGAGCCCTACATTCTGGAGTTTATCAAGCAGACCAGCCGTAAGGACATCAACTCCATCCAGATGGATCTGATCCTGTGGAAGTTCTTCATTCAGGAGGCTTTCCGCCACAAGCCCTACTATGAGCTGATGTTTTTCAGCGACCAGCGGGATATGCTGGCGGACTGCGTTTATGAGTATTATCAGATGTTTCCGGAGGTTCAGCGCAGTTTTGACGGGTTTTCCGCCAGTATTATCTTCAGCAGCAACCTCAGCGAGCGGGAGCTGATCCGGCTGCGCCGGGCGGCCCACGCCGGGCTTATCACCATGGAGAACGCCACCCTCCTCAGCCGCCTGACGGTGGCGGTGTTCAACGGCCTTTTTACCCAGTACGCCGGGGAGGCCATGACCGAGACGGAGATCCGCTTCGCCTCGGAGGACTGCTACAACCTGATCTACGCCCTGTTCCAGCGGTTTCTGGAGCCGGGGGCCAAGATGGACGCGGAGTAGGCTCCGCGGAAAGAGCTGCCGATAGACGCTATCGGCTTTTCTTCCACCCTAAAAAGTAATCATGATGACTTCCCCGCAGGGGAAAAGCCGGGCGGACAGCGGGCCGCTTTCTTTTCGGCGGATGAGGTAATCGTGATGACTTCATAAAACGGTCAAACACAAAACCTTTTGATGGAAAGAAAGGAGCATGTTACAATGAAAAAGGAAGAGATGGCGGCGCGGGACCAGGAGATCGTGGAGAAGATCCACCGGACCAGTCTGAAGATCCTGGAGGAGATCGGCATGGCCTTCCACTCGGAGCGGGCTCTGGAGCAGCTGCGTCAGGGCGGCATCCGGGTGGAGGGAAACCGGGCCTACTTCACGGAACAGCAGGTGATGGACGCCATGGATGCCGCCGTGAAGGACTTCACGGTGTACGCCCGCAACCCCAAGTACAACGTCCGCATGAACACCGAGGATCTGTACATGACCCCTGGCTACGGCAGCCCCTCCGTCTGCGAGGCCGACGGCACCGTCCGCCCTGCCATCTTCGACGACTTTCTGAAGCTGGCGGAGATCGTTCAGCAGAGCGAGGAATTTTCCATCAACGGCGGCATCCTGGCCCAGCCCTCGGACATCGACGCAGAGATCTCCGCCGAGGTGATGGTCTACGCCACCCTCTGCCGGTCTGACAAGGCCCTGTTCTCCGTCTGCGGCGGCGGGGTCCAGGCGGAGAACATCATGAAGATGATGCGCATCGTCTTCGGCGGGGACATCACCGAGATCCCCTGTACCTTCAATCTCATCTCCACCCTCAGCCCCCAGGGCGTCACGGAGAACACCCTGGAGACCATCGAGGTCTGCGCCAAAAACGGCCAGCCCCTGGTGCTGGCCCCGGGCAACATGGCCGGTGCCACCGGCCCCATCTCCCTGGCGGGCAATACGGCCCTTGCCAACGCGGAGATCTTAGGCACCAACGTCTACGCCCAGCTCATCCGCCCCGGCACTCCCATCATCTACGGCTTCGCCTCCACCGTCAGCGACATGAAGAACATGCAGGTGTCCAATGCCAGCCCCGGTTTTGTGAAGGAGGCCAAGTACGGCGCTCTGATGGCCAAGCGGTACGGTCTCGCCTGCCGCAGCGGCGGCGGTATGTCCGACGCCTCCGGCCTCACCGCCCAGGCCGGTGTGGAGAGCGCCATGAGCATGTTCGAGTCCTTCTCCGAAAAGGCCAACCTGATGATGCACGCCACCGGCTCCCTCCACTCCTTCAACACCGTGAGCTTTGAGAAGTTCCTGCTGGACATCGAGACCTACACCCGGATGAAGTACTACTTCAGCGACCTTCCCGACGACGAGGACGCCCTGGCCTTCGACGCCATCCAGGAGGCGGTGGAGGAGGGCGGCGTGTTCATCACCCTGGACCACACCTACGAGCGCTGCCGCGTCGATCCCTGGTACAGCCAGGTGTCCATCCATACCAACACCAAGGGCGATCCCAACCAGGTCCTCTACGCGTCCATCCAGAAGCGGCTGAAGGCCCTGCTGGACAGCTACACCTGCCCCGCCCTGCCGGCGGAGCAGCGGCAGGCTCTGGACGAGATCATGCGGGGCCTCGGCATGAAGGCCGTCGACATGGCCAAGGTCTGAGCAAAACAGGAAGCGAGGCGGCGCGGCTATGAAACGATCAGCGATCAAAAAATACGGGACGCTTTTGCTGCTGTCCTGCGGAGCCGGATTCATCTTCCAGCTCCCCTTCATCCGGGAGACCTTCTATATCCCCATCCAGAACGCCATGGGCCTCACCAACGCCCAGATGGGCTCCCTCAACGGCTGGTACGCCATCGTGGCCACCCCGGCCTACTTCCTGGGAGGCATCGTGGCGGACAAGTTCTCCCCCAGGATCATGCTCACCTTCTCCTTCCTCTCCACGGGCCTTCTGGGCCTCTGGTTCTCCCTCTTTCCGGGCTACACCGTCAGCCGGGTGATCTTCGCCCTCATGGGCTTCACCACGGTGATGACCTATTGGAGCTCCGTCATCAAGGCGGTGCGGATGCTGGGGGACTCCAGCGAGCAGGGGCGGCTGTTCGGCCTCCAGGAGGGACTGAGGGGCTTTTTGAACGCCCTGCTGGTCTTTGTGATGGCGGCGGTCTACGCCAGCTTTTCCGACAATATCAAGGGCGCAGCCGCGGCCATCCGCCTGTGCGCCGTGCTGCTGCTGGTGATCGGCGTGCTCTGCTGGCTGGTCATTGAAAACACCAACGCCAAAGAGCAGACCGAGTCCCTCAAAGACGTGTGCGTGGGCATGGTGAAGTGCATGAAGATCCCCCGGGTGTGGCTCCTGGCGGGGATCGTTTTCACCGCCTACAGCATCTACGGTCTCATGAGCTACATCAACACCTACCTTGTCACTCTCTACGGCATGTCGGAGACGGCGGCGGCCAACTTAGGCGGCATCCGCTACCTCATGCAGGGAGTGGGCGGCATCATCGGCGGCTTCCTGGCGGACAAGATCCGCTCCCGGCTGTTTTGGATATATTTGGTAAAAAAGTTAGAAAAAACCAGGGAAAAAAAGGAAGAGCAGCGCTGAGGAGGCGACAAAGGGACCTGTGGGAATCCCCCTCTTGCAACTATGCGGAAAACCGCATATAATAAAGATGACAACTGTTCGAGGGGGAGATCTATGGAATATATGACCGTACGGGAGGCGGCCCGGAAGTGGAAGGTGTCGGAGCGCCTTGTGCAGCAGTACTGTACGGACGGCCGTATTCGAGGCGCGGGGAAATTCGGCGGGGCCTGGGCGATCCCGGTCGGCGCGGAGAAGCCGATGGATCCCAGAAGATGCGGCAGCCGGCCTGCGCCCAAGGCGGTCCAGCCGCCGCCTGCTGCGGCGCCTTCCGCTGATTTGACCCTGATGCCGCTGCTGAATGCCGCCTTCGTGCCGGGCCATTGTGTGGAGTATGTGAAAGGGATCGAGGACCACAGATTGCGGGATATCGCCCTGGCGGAATATTATTATTTCAGCGGCCGTCCGGAGGAGGCGGCGCGGGAGGCGGGGGTCTATCTCTCCCACCCGGACCTGTCTCTGCGCCTGTCGGCCTGCCTCATTTATGCCTACGCCAATCTCTCCATCGGTCAGATCCAACGCAGCCAGCGGGCACTGGCGGAGGTGCGGGAGACGATGGCCGCCGCGGATGAAAACATGCCGCCCCAGCTGCGGGCTGCGGCGGTTTTTGTCGTCACCACTGCCGCGGTGCTGCTCCATCTGCCCGTGCCGGAGGAGGGGGGAGAGCTGAACGCCTATATCCCCCTTCTGCCGCCGGGGCTGCGGATGTTTGCTCTCTATGTCCAGGCACACCAGACCTACCTCCAGGGGGACTATGGAAAGAGCATCGGCATCGTGGAGACCGCTTTTGCCATTCAGACAGAGGTCTATCCCATCCCATCCATCTACCTGCACCTGGTGGCGGTGATGGACTATATGAGCGTCAAGCAGCCGGAAAAGGCCCAGGAGCATCTGTTGGCCGCCTGGGATCTGGCCCGGCCGGACGATCTGATTGAGGGGCTGGGGGAGCACCATGGCCTTTTGGGCGGCATGCTGGAGGCGGTTTTGAAAAAGGACTGGCCGGAGGATTTCAAACGTATCATTGCCATAACCTACCGGTTTTCCGCCGGATGGCGGAAGATCCACAATCCCGAGACGGGGGACACGGTGGCCGATAATCTGACCACCACCGAGTTTGCCGCCGCTATGCTGGCGGCCCGGGGATGGACCAATCAGGAGATTGCCGGTCATCTGGGGATTTCCCTCAACACCGTCAAGCAGTATATCTCCACCGCCTTGAAAAAGCTGCAGCTCAAGCAGCGGAAAGATCTGAAACAGCACATGCTTCGCTGAGAGGCTATGCCTGCGGAATGCCGCAGGCATAGCCTTTTTTTGCGGGGAAACGGGTGATTTCAAAGCAGGGGATTTGTGCTATATTTTATCTCGAGATGACAAAATGCGACTTTGTCCGAAGATGCCGCAGGAAGGCGGAGGGCCTTGCGGCAGCGGCCTCCGCCGGACAGGACAAAACGGATGGAAGGATGTGCAGGCCCCTCAGCCCCGTCAGCGGCGGAGTTCCCTTTACGGAGAACGAGGGAGAAGAAACAGGGGCGGAACCCCCTGGAGACGGGAGGAGGCGGCGGCCATGGAACAGCGGAGAATGAGGGGCAAGGAGGGGGTTCTGGAGTCGAAGATCCAGACGCCCACCGCCTCCCGGAAGTTCCTTATCCGTGAGCAGCTGATTCAGCGCCTCCATGACGCGGAGGAGCGGCTCATTGTGGTCAGCGCGGGGATGGGATACGGTAAGACCGTGCTGCTCACCCACTACGCCAAGCGGTATCCCGACCAGTGCGCCTGGTATCACCTGAGCGGCACGGATAACGACATCATGGTCTTTGCCCGGTATTTCAGCAAGGCGGTGGCCAAGGTGGTGCCGGAGTTCGAGCCCGACTTCTCCCCCTATCTGGCGCTGGAGCAGAACAAGGCGCTGGTGCAGAATCTGGCGCTGGATTTTGCTGCGCTTTTCCGCAGCCTGGAGGACCGGACCCTCAGCCTGGTGCTGGACGACTTCCAGGTCATTGAAAATGAGTGGATCTTTCAGTTCCTCAATATGATATTGGACCACCAGCCAGGGGGGCTGCGCCTGATCTTGTGTACCAAGAGCGCCCCCCCGGCTTTTTGCGCCCGTTACCTGCTGGAGGGCAGCGCCCTGGTGCTGGGGGCGGACAGTTTAGCCTTTCACCTGGAGGAGGTCAAGCTCCTCATTGGAGAGTACACCGCCCCGGAGGATCTGGAGCAGGTGGCCCGGGCGGTGCAGACCCACATGGAAGGCTGGCCTGCGGGGATCAGTTTTGCGATCCTCTATTTCCGCCAGCGTCAGAGCCGGATGACAGAGCGGGAGATCGAGCAGGCCTGTCAGCAGAGCTATCTCCAGGACTACTTCATGCACGAGCTGTTCCGCAAGCTGCCTTTTGAACTGCAGCACTTTCTCACCTGCACCGCGGTGCTGGACTATCTGCGCCCCGATGTGTGCAACGCTTTGGTGGGCATCGACAACGCCGCGGGGCAGCTGTCCTATCTGGAGCGGGAGAACCTGTTTATCCTCCGCCTCTCCGGAAGCGGCCATCTTTACCGGTGCCACGGACTATTCCGCAATTTTCTCCTCGCCCAGCTCCAGCCGGCCCGGCGGCGGCAGCTGCTGGAGAAGGCGTCGGACTTCTATCTCCGCACGCCGGACAAGGCCCAGGCCGCGGAATACGCCCTGGCCTGCGGCGACGGGGAGCGGCTTCAGGGCGCTGTGGAGGCAGCGGGGCGGGAGGTCCTGGCCCAGGGCGGGCTGGATACCCTTCGCCGGTGGCTGGAGGCCCTGTCCGACACCGGCACCGCTCCCACGCCGGAGATCCTGCTGCTCCGGGCGCAGTATTGTGAACGGACCGGAGAATGGGAACGGGCGCTGGAGCTGGTGGACCGGCTGATCGGAAAATATCCCGGATGGACCGGGGAGCGGTGCATGCTGGAGGCGAAGCTGCTGCGGGCTCAGATCGTCCGGGAGAAGGTCTCTCTGCCGGAGAGCCTGGCCATCCTGGAGGAGATCCTCCCCAAGCTCCCGCCCACCCGCCGTTCTCTGGCCCAGCTGCGCCATCAGGCGGCGCAGCTGCGGCTGCAGGATCTGCTGGATCTGCGGCAGTACGACAGGGCGATGGCCCTTGTCCTGACCGACATGGAGGAGAGCGCCCGCCGGGGCGACAGTGAGACGCTGCTCTGGAACCGGGAGATGGCGGTGATCTGCTCCTTCGCCATGGGCAGCTACCGCAGGGCTATTCAGATGTATGTGGTACTGCGAAGCGGCGGCGGCGGGGCGGCGGCGGCCCCCTGCTACTACCTCTATCTGGCGGTTAGCGGCCGGGCGGAGCAGGCCCTGCGGCAGCTCAACCATCTGCTGGAGGAGCTGCCGGAGGGGATCTCCCGGCGGGATCTGGAGAATCTGCTCCTTCTGCAGACGCTGATCGAGCAGCTGGCGGCGCTGTCCGGCGGAGAGACGGGCAAGGGATTCTGGGAGAGCCCGGCGGTCTATGGGAGCCTGGGACGCCGGGAATTCGGCGATCTGGTCCACATGCTGCGGCGAGCCCTCCGGGACGAACCCGTGCGCCCGGAGGAGGATCTGTTCCGCCTGACGTCGGGGGAGTTCATCACCGTTCAGGACGGGGCCCGGTGGCTGACGGTGCGCCGTCTGGTCCGCCGGGGAGAGACGGACCGGGCCCTGGAGCTGTGCCGGAGGACTCGTCCGGATCGCTGGGCCTGGTCGGAGGAGCAGGGGGAAGGACGGGTCAACGCCTTCCTGGCCTTCCTCACCCTGGAGGAGGCCCTGCTCCTCCGGGAGAGCGAGCCGGAGACCGCCGGCATCCTGGCGGAGCGGTGCGCCAGCTATCTGACGGAGAACCGGCTGATCTGCCCCGGCCTTACCTCCCGGGAGTACGCCCTTCTGGAGGAACTGCTGGCCCGGCGGGGGAGCGGGGTCTCCCTGCGGCCCGGCCTGGTGAAGGAGGCCGGACTGGCGGAAGAGGAGCCGCCCCTGCGCTTGACGGTCCGCGCCTTCGGACGGCTGCGGGTGCTGCTGCCTGACGGACAGGAGCTCCACTGGCGGACGCGGAAGGCCCAGGAGCTTTTTGCCTACCTCTTCCACCGGGGCGGGGCCCTGGTGGAGCGGGAGCGGCTTTTGGACATCCTCTGGCCCCAGTCCGCCCCCTCCAACGCCACCTCCCTCCTCCACACCAGCCTCTACAGCATCCGCAAAAGCCTGGCCCCCTACGGGCTGGACCAGCTGCTGCTGCGGGAGAAGAAGGGCTATCGGATGGACATGGAGCTGGTGGAGTCGGACCGGGACGCTATGGACGCCGCATGCGCCGGAGAGGGGAAGGCGGAGGATGTCTCCGCCCTGTG
>CALXDB010000040.1 GCA_944386955.1 uncultured Oscillospiraceae bacterium | reverse complement strand
TGCCTCCGAAGGAGGCGGATGAGGGCCCGCACGGTGCAAGGAATCGGTAGAAGGAAGTCTCTGCCCTTGGGCTCCCCTCATCCGTCACGGCTCCGCCGTGCCACCTTCCCCCAAAGGGGGAAGGCTTTCGATGGGTGCAAATGCAGAGGCCCCAACAACCACCAGGGGAGCGCGCTCCAAGCGCGGAAAGAGGAGAACTCCGACCCCCTTGCATCCGTCAGCCGCACAAAGTAACGATAAAACGGTACAGGCTCCCCATAATAGGCCGAAAGGAGTTCTTAGAACCTTGGTTCTAAGCGAGTTTTTGGTGACTTTTTGCTCGTCCAAAAAGTCACCCGCCGGAGGCTAAACACCAGACAGTACCCCGTCGGGGACCGACAGAAGAAAAAATCTTCGTCAGCGGCGGCCCTGCCCGGCCCGAGGGGCAAAAAAGCGCCGGTCCCGGCGAGGGGACAACCCCGCCACGCGGCGCAGAGCTCACGCCATTGCCTGGCGGAACAAGGCGTCGCAGGCGGGGTCCGCCCGCTTCAGGGACACCGGCTTCCCCTCCCGGTTGAGAAAGCAGTGGCTGCTGGAGGCCGTCACCCGGATCTCCCCGGTGGCCCGGTCCCGGATCTCATAGCCCAGCTCCATCCGGATGCCCGTGTAGCGGCGGATGGTCACGTCGATCTCCACCTCGTCCCCAAACCGGGTCATGCTTTTGTACTCGCAGGACAGGGACAGCACCGGGCTGATGATCCCCTCCGCCTCCATTTTGTCATAGCCAAAGCCCATCTGCTCCATAAAGTCCACCCGGGCCTCCTCCATCCACCGGATGTAGTTGGCGTGGTGGATAATGCCCATCTGATCCGTCTCATGATAGTGGGCCTTCCGCACATATGCGCGCATATTCGTCTCCTTTTTCTCATGGATCCCCGAAATCACCGGGTCTTTTCCTCAGTATAGCACGCTGTCTCCCGCCGTGCAAGAACGGCTCCCCGGAAAAAAAGTTGCAAATAATTCGTTTTTCTTCTATAATAATACTGATAATATCTGATTCGCCGGCTTATCCCCTGTGACGCCGGCTTTTATAGGAGGTCTCATTATGGAATTTCAGGAGCTGTGCGCCCGCCTGTCCATCGATTATACCGCTACCCTGGCCCGCTTCAGCGGCAACGAGGGCCTTTTCCGCCGCTTTCTCCTCCGCTTCCCCTCTGACGGCACCTTCGCCAAGCTTCAGGCCGCCCAGGCCGCCGGCGATCTGACCGGAATGGAGAACAGCGCCCACACTCTCAAGGGCGTGTCCGCCAACCTGGGGCTCGGCAAGCTCCAGACTGCCTGCGACCAGCTGGTCCAGGCCATCCGCCGGGGCGACGGTACCGCCGTTCCCGGACTGTACGCCCAGGTGGAGCAGGACTACCGCGAAGCGGCAGAGCTGCTGGCAACGGCGGAGGTCCGGTGAGCCATGGAAGGTTGTCAAATCTCCCCGACTCCCCTGGGCGCCCGGGATCTGCTGCTGATCGTGGACGATATGGAGCTCAACCGGGCTATCCTCAGCGAGGCCTTCCGGGAGGACTATCAGATCCTGGAGGCGGAAAACGGCCTGGAGGCCCTGTCCCTCATCAACCAGTACGCCCCCCGCATTGCCGCGGTGCTGCTGGACGTGGTGATGCCGGAGATGGACGGCTTTCAGCTCCTGGAGGAGCTGAAGGGGCGGTCGCTCCTGCAGCAGATCCCCGTCTTCCTCATCACCGCCGACTGCTCCGAGGAGAAGATGCACCGGGGCTATGAGCTGGGCGTCATGGACATCATCGGCAAGCCCGTGGTTCCCTATTTCGTCCGCCGAAGAGTCCGCAGCGTGGTGGAGCTGTTCCAGGCCCGGGAGCAGCTGGGCCGCACCGTGGACCTGCAGGACCGCCAGTTGGCACGCCAGGCCCTGGAAATCCAGGAGCTTAACCGCTCCATTATCGAGAGCCTCGCCACCGCCATCGAGTTTCGCAGCGGCGAGTCCGGCCAGCATGTACGCCGTATCAGCGCCCTCACCGGACAGCTGCTGCGGCAGCTGCGGGAGGAGGGCTGCGTAGGCTGCGCCTTCTCCGACGAGATCATCGAGCAGATCTCCGACGCCGCTATTCTTCATGATGTGGGAAAAATTGCCATCCCCGATCAGATCCTCAACAAGCCTGGACGCCTTACCGCTGAGGAATTCGAGCTGATGAAGACCCACACCGTCAAAGGCTGCCAGCTGCTGGAACAGATCCCCCAGTACCGTACCAACCCTCTCTATCTCTACGCTCATGACATCTGCCGCCATCACCACGAGCGGTGGGACGGCCGCGGTTATCCCGACAAGCTGGCCGGAGATGAGATTCCCCTGTGGGCTCATGTAGTCGCTCTGGCGGATGTGTACGACGCCCTCACCAATGAGCGGTGCTACAAACCCCCCTTTTCCCACCAGGAGGCCATGGAAATGATCCTGGGCGGACAGTGCGGCGTCTTTAGCCCGGCACTTCTCAGCGCCTTTTGCCGTCTGTTCGATCCCAGTGCGCCGGACGTGTCCTGCTGACCGCTCTCCCTTCACCCCCTCCTCTGAGCGGGCCCGCTGCTGCAGGCCCGCTTTTTCTTTGGCTTTATATTTTATATATACAGTATTTTTTATTTATTTTTCAGGATTTTTGGCACAACACAGCATAATTTTTTCGAAATTGCTCTGGCCTTTTTCCGCACAATGTGGTATGATTTTCTATATATCTATTGGTATACTGTCAGTCTGGAAGGAGGGGATCCGGCCATGGAGAAGCAGACCGATCCAAATACAGGCACAACCTTATCCATCTCCATGCTGGGGGGCTTTCGCCTGTCCCGCTGCGGCCAGGTCCTGGCGGAGGACAGCAACCGCGCTCAGAAGACCTGGAACGTGCTGGCCTACCTCATCATCAATCGGAGCCGCAGCATCCCTCAGATGGAGCTGATTGAAACCTTCTGGCCTGAAGCGGAGAGTGCCAACCCCACCAGCGCTCTGAAAACTTTGTTTTTCCGGCTCCGTGGATTGCTGGAGCCTCTCTTCCCCGACGGGGTCCAGCCGATCCTCTCCCAGAGAGGCGCCTACGCCTGGAATAAGGACGTGGCCTGTGACGTGGATATCGACCGGTTCAATGCCCTCTACGAGCACTCCAGGGAGGAGGGGCTTTCCAAAGAGGAGCGCATGGCCTGCCTGGAACAGCTGACCGCGCTGTACCAGGGGGAGTTCCTTCCCCTGCAGAGCGGCAGCATATGGGTGATCTCTCTGTCCACTTCCCTTCACAACCGCTATATCGCCGCGGTAAAGGCCTACGCCGCCCTGTTGGAAGAGAACGGCAATTTTGAGCGGATGCTGACGGTCAGTGCCGCCGCTTCCAAGCTGGACACCTTGGATGAAGAGCTGCATATTCTGATCGTTCGGGCCCTCATCGCCCAGAACGATCACGCCGCTGCTCTGGAGCACTACCAGATGGCCTGCGATCTTCTCTATCGGGAGCTTGGCATCTCTCCTTCCGAGGCGCTGAAGAGCCTCTATGCCGTCATCATGGACAGCGAGGAGACCCTGGAGACGGACCTGGGAGTCATCCAGGAAAATCTGAGGGAAACCACCGCCCGGCCCGGCGCCTTTCTCTGCGACTACGGCTTCTTCCGGGAGATCTACCGGCTGGAGGCCCGGCGGGCCGCCCGCAGCGGCACCTGCATCCACACCGCGCTGCTCACCGTGTCCTGCCAGCGCAGCGGCGAGCAGGTGCAGAACCTGCTCAAGCGGGCCATGGAGCTGCTTCAGGGTGTGCTGACCGGCAGCCTGCGCCGTGGCGATGTGGTGTCCCGGTACAGCCCCACCCAGTATGTGGTCATGCTGCCCTCCGCCAACTTTGAGGACGCCACCATGGTGGTGGAGCGGATCGTGGCCGCCTTCTACCGCAGCTGCAGTCCCACCCTGTTCCGCCTGACCTACCGGGTGCGGGAGCTGGAGATATCCTGAGAGGAGACCCTGTTTTCTATGAGCAAGCGCACCCTTTTGGCCTGTCTGTGTTTTCTTGTGGCCATCGGCGCTCTGACCGCCGGCCTGCTGACCATGCAGCGCCAGCGGCAGCTGCACCAGCTGGAGACCCAGGTGGTCACCGTGTCCAAACGCCCCCTCTCCGCCCCGGAGCGGGAGGAGCAAACGGAGGACACGCCGGAGGATGATGCCGGAGACCTGCCCGCGGGCAAGCTGGTAATCACCGCCGCCCGCAAGAACTATGAGTCCGGCGGCATGACCTTGATCGTGCCCGCCATTGAAGTGGAGGAACCGGTGCTGGCAGGCACCGACGACGCCACGCTGCGTCAGGGCCTGGGACTATATGACTATGCCCAGATGCCTTTTGAGGCCGGCGGCAACGTTTCCATTGCCGGTCACCGCAACGGCACCCGCAACGGGGTCTATACCCTGGACTGGCCCTTCTACCCCCTGGATGAGCTGGGGGAGGGGGATCTCTTCTACCTGGTCTATGACGGCGTGATCTACCAGTACCTCTGGGACCAGACCATCGTGGTGGAGGAGGACGACTGGAGCGTCATCTACTGCCAGGGATTCTCCTGCCTGACCCTCACCACCTGTACCCCCATCGGTGTGGCGGATCACCGGCTCATCGTCCGGGCCCGCCTCATCGACAGTTTCGCAGCCAGCGACGACTACGATTACCCCGCCGTCTGGGCCGAGGAGGACCCAGTCCCCTCCGCCGAGGACGTTCATCTTACTATTTCAATGATGGAGGAAGCGCATGAACATGTTCACCCCTGATTTTAAGATCCATATTCCGAAAATTTCCCTCTCCAAGCCTGTGGCGGTCCGCCTGGCTGCGGGGCTGCTGTCCGCGGCGGTGGTGTGCGGTGCCTGCGCCGCTCTGATTCCCTCTGCCGACGCCGCCCAGTCCGCCATCCCCACCACTGTGGAGCTGAAAAGCGGCGTCACCGTCTACCAGAACGCCAAGGCCAGCGTAGACGCTTCCAATCTCTCCGAGGGGTTTGTAATGGTGAAATACACCGGCGGCAAAAATGTCCGCATCAAGGTACAGATCTCCAAGACCGGCGGCACCACCTACACCTATAACCTCAACAATACCGGCGCCTACGAGACCTTCCCCCTCACCGAGGGCGACGGCAGCTACACCGTGAAGGTCTATGAGAACACCACCGGCACCAAGTACGCCCAGGCCTACAGCACCGCCCTCACCGTGCAGCTGCGCAACGCCTTCCTCCCCTTCCTCTACGCCAACCAGTATGTGAACTTTACCAGCGACAGCAAGACGGTGGCCAAGGGGGCTGAGATCGTGAAGGCCGCCAATGCCACCACGGATCTGGCCAAGGTCCAGGCCATTTTTACCTGGGTCACCAAGAATTTCACCTATGATTACGAGTTGGCCGCCAATCCCCCCACGGGCTACCTGCCGGTGGTGGACAAGGTCCTGGAGGCCAAGAAGGGCATTTGCTTTGATTACTCCGCCGTGATGGCCGCCATGCTTCGCTCCCAGAAGATCCCCTGCAAGCTGGTTATCGGTTATGCCGGTACCGTCTACCACGCCTGGATCAACGTGTATATTGAAGGTGTGGGCTGGGTGGACAAGGCCATTTACTTCGACGGCAAGACCTGGACGCTGATGGACCCCACCTTTGTCTCCACCGGCAAGGGCAGCGCCTCCATCATGAAGTATGTCACCACTGCCAGCAACTACTCCGCCAAATACGCCTATTGACCCATCACACCGAACAGGAGATGAGACCATGAAAGAACGCAACGCCAGCCGTTTTGCCTTGGGTCCCGAGGAGCTGTCCGTCTTTTGTTACCAGCTCTCGCTGATGGTGAAGGCCGGTATCAGCTCCGAGGAGAGCCTGGGGATCCTGGCCGACGACGCCGCCGGCCCCCGGGAGCGGGAGCTGCTCACTGCCATTCATCAGGTTCTGTCCCAGGGTGAGGCTCTGTCCGCCGCCCTGGAGAAGACCGGGGCCTTCCCCGCCTATCTTCTGAAAATGGTGGAGATCGGTCAGGCCTCCGGCCGTCTGGATCAGGTGCTGTCCGCCCTGGCGGAGTTCTACCGCCGGGAGGCTGCCACCCGCCAGAGCCTGCGCCGGGCCATTCTCTACCCTGTGGTGATGGCAGTTTTGATCGCTGTGGTTTTCCTGGCCCTGGTGGTCCGGGTGCTGCCGGTGTTCCAGCAGGTGTTCAGTCAGCTGGGCGTCAGCATGTCCCCGGTGGCCCAGGGGCTCATGCGCTTCGGCTCGGTGAGCAAGTATGTGGCCGCCGTGTTTGCCGTGGTGCTGGTAGCGGCGTCCCTCTACATCCTGTGGATGTTCCGGTCCCGGAAGGGACAGGCGGCCATGAGCCGCCTCCTCGCCCGTTCCGCTGCCTCCCAGGCGGTGGACCGCAGCCGTTTCTCCTCCGTCATGGCCCTGATGCTCTCCAGCGGCCTCGATCTGGATGAGGCCATGGATCGCTCCTGCCAGCTTCTGGAGGATACTGCCCTGGCAAAGCCTCTGGCCGACTGCCGGCAAAAGATGCTGGAGGGCACCGCCTTTCCCCGGGCCGTAGAGGAGGCCGGCGTCTTCTCCGGTCTTCAGGCGGGACTTCTCAGCGCGGGCTTCCGCGCCGGCAGCTCCGATCTGGCCATGGAGGAGCTGGCCCAGCGCTGCCAGGCCGACGCCGACGAGAAGATGTCCCTGATGCTCAGCCGCTTTGAGTACACCCTGGTGGTGGTGCTGTGCGCCGCCGTGGGGCTGGTGCTGCTGTCGGTGATGCTGCCGCTGCTGGGGGTCCTCTCCAGCATCGGCGGCTGAGGAAGGGGGAACGGTGGCCGTGGTATTTCGGAGATCCCACCCCCTGAGACGTCTGATCCTGCTGCTCCTGGCGGTATGCCTGCTGCCTCTCCTGCTGGCCCTGGCTGCCCGGGGCCTCGGCAGCCGGGCCGATGAGGAGTCCCTGGACCTCACCGCCCAGGCCATCCGCCGGGCCGCCGTACAGTGCTACGCCCTGGAGGGGGCCTATCCGGCCAATCTCAGCTATCTGGAGGAGCGCTACGGCGTCCAGGTGGACGAGAGCCGAGTCTTTGTCGATTACCAGTATGTGGCGGCCAACTTGATGCCGGACATCACCGTGCTTTCCCGGTGAGCGCCGGCTGAGACTGTGCCGTCTGAAAACGGAAGGAGCCGCTTTCCATGAGGTTTCAAAACCGATCCAGCCGCCTGCTGCGGGCCGCCCTGACGGCGGCTCTTGGCGCACTGTTCTTCCTGCTGGCCATGGGCATCACCCTCATGGGCAGCAGCGTCTACCGCAGCGCCGTGGCCGCCTCCGACGCCCAGTACACCGTCCGCACAGCGGTGTCCTACCTGGCCAATCAGATCCGCCAGGGGGACCGGGCTGACAGTCTTTTCGTCACCGCCTTCGGAGACGGCGACGCGCTGATGGTAACGGAGGGAGACTACTACACCCTGCTCTACTGCTACGAGGGGCAGCTGCGGGAGCTGTACGCCGAGACCGGCTCCGGCATGACCGCGGCTGATGGTCTCCCCATTCTGGCTCTGGACGCCCTGTCGATTTCGGCGGAGGGCGGACGGCTCTCCCTCTCCCTCTCCGGGGAAGGGACCGAGACCTCCCTCTCCCTGTCCCCCCGCTGCGGCGTTTCTGTGCTGGAGGAGGTGGATCCATGACCATGGGACCCAAACGCACCAACCTCTTTTTGATCGAGCTGGTGTTTAATCTGTTTATTTTCGCCCTCTGCGCCGCTGTGTGCGTGGGGCTGCTGCTCCATGCCCGCCGCCTCAGTCAGGAGAGCGAACGGCTGACCCAGGCCGTCACCCTGGCCCAGAGCGCCGCTGAGTCCCTGCGGACAGGCGGAACTCTGCCGGAGGTCCCGGAGGGTTATGAGATCTCCCCTCTTCTCACCGCGGAGGAGGGCCTGGTAGACGCGCAGATCCTGGTGCTCTACGGAGGCGAGACCGTCTATACTCTGGACTGTGCCTGGCCTGATGACGGCAGCACCGACTGGTCCGCCCTGATCTTTGACACGGAGGAGGTGGCCGCGCCGTGAAGGAACAGAAGAGCGCCTCTCCCCTGGGGGTGGGCCTCATCACCATCATTACCGTGCTGCTGGTTTTGACCCTCTCCATCTTCTCCGCCCTTACTCTGTCCACCGCCCGGGCGGATCTCTCCCTCTCTCAGATCAACGCCGACACGGTGACCGCCTACTACGCCGCCGACCGGGAGGCCGCGGCCCTTTACGCCGCCTTTGCCGCCGGCACGGAGCGGGAGCTTCTGCGGGAGATCCCCCTTCAGAATGAGCAAACCCTTTCCCTCCACCTCCTCCGGGAGGAGGACGGCTCCATCACCGTTCTGGCCTGGGACGTAACCCCCGCCGCCCCCGACGACAGCGCGATCGACGACGCTCCGGACCTCTGGGACGGCGGCGACCTGTCCTGATCCTTTCCATCAAGAAAGAAGGAACGCACCCCATGAAGATCCAGGAGATTCTGGAGCAGGCCGTACAGCAGGCCGCCTCCGACATTCTCATCATCGCCGGCATGCCGGCAGCCTATAAGATCAACGGCCTCATCCAGCGCCAGGGAGAGCGGCTGCTCCCCCACGACATCGAGGCCCTCACCCGGGAGCTCTATGAGCTGGCCGGCGGGCGAAATATGGAGCGGCTGCTGGAGAAGGGGGACGACGACTTCTCCTTCGCCATCCCCGGTCTCTCCCGCTTCCGCATCAACGCCCTGAAGCAGCGGGGCTCCCTGGGTCTGGTGATCCGGGTGGTGTCCTTCCAGCTGCCCGACCGGACGGCCCTGGGCATTCCCGACAACGTGATGGCCTTCGCCCGGTACACCCGGGGGCTGGTGCTGTTCACCGGCCCTGCCGGCAGCGGCAAGACCACCACCCTGGCCTGTCTGGTCGACGCGGTAAATTCCAGCCGCAACAGCCACATCATCACCATCGAAGACCCCATTGAGTACCTCCACCAGCATAAGCAGAGTGTGGTGACCCAGCGTGAGCTGTCCACGGACACCCAGTCCTACGACGTGGCTCTCCGGGCCGCCCTGCGGGAGGCGCCGGACATCATCCTCCTGGGGGAGATGCGGGACGCGGACACCATCCGGGCCGCTGTCACTGCCGCCGAGACGGGGCATCTGGTCATCTCCACCCTTCACACCATCGGCGCCTCCAGCACCATCGACCGCATCGTGGACTCCTTCCCCCCGGAGCAGCAGCAGCAGATCCGCACCCAGCTGGCCATGGTGCTGGAGGGCGTGGTGTCCCAGCAGCTGGTGCCCACGGTGGACGGAGCCCTGGCCCCCGCCTTTGAGGTCATGGCCGTCAACAGCGCCATCCGCAACATGATCCGGGAGTCCAAGGGCCATCAGATCGACAATGTCATCTCCCAGGGCGCCGCCGAGGGCATGGTCACCATGGACCAGAGCCTTCTGCGCTTGGTCCAGAGCGGCCGGGTCTCCCGGGAGGAGGCCCTGCGCCACAGCATCAACAGCGAATGGATGCAGAAACGGCTGGCCGCCCTGTAACACCATATAAAGGAGCGAACGGAATGCCCGCCAGAATGAATCACTACGACGCCGCTTTGCGGCTTTGCGTGGACCGTGCGGAAAGCGGACAGATCCAGGGCCGCATTGTCAGCCGCCGTCTGACCGCTCCCGTGCCCTTCTCCGACATTGGAAACATGATCCTCCAGGTAGAGGAGATCCTCAACCAACAGAATTTTCCCCAGGCCTTTCAGCGCACCCGCACCTTCCGGCATATCCCCTCCCATGCCATTCCGGTGTCTGAGGATCTGGCCAGCGGCATGTCTCAGGAGGCAGTGGAGCATGCTCAGGGAGCAACGGCTACCTTTTCCCTCTATGTGCTCACCCGCCGCAGCGCTACCTGGCAGGGGAAGCTGGATTATTTGGACGGTTCCGCCCCTGTCCCCTTCTCCAGTGTGCTGGAGCTCATCAAGCTGATCGACGAACGTCTCTTCCCTCGTACCTGACTCGTGGGGGACCGATTTCTCCCCGTCACCGTACCACCGGCCTGGGGAGGGGCATTTGCAGCCCCTCCCCAGGCCTTTTTCTTTCCCCATCCCGGCATAAAAGGAGCACGCCGCTATGAAGGATCAACATCTGTCCACCCACCTAACCAAATATCTTTTCCTGGGACTGTGCCTTCTTGCGGTGTTCGTCGCTCTTTTGACGCTCCGCAACTCCGGCCAGATTATCTCCTCTCTGGAGGAGAGTACCAGCAACTACGTCTCCGATGTGGCCATGCAGATGGCGGAACAGGTGGACGCCCGGATTGAGACTTCTCTGGACACCCTGCAGCTCATTGGGGACAGCGCCGTCCTGCTGACCCCCGATGCGCTGGACGAGTTCCTGCAGCGCAAGGAGAGCCTCTCCCATTTCGATTCCCTTTATCTGACAGACAGCGCGCAGACCGAACAGATGCTGGCTCAGGCGGAAGCAGCCCAGTGTGACATTCAGACCGTCCACGACCGCAGCGCCACTTTGATCTTTGACCCGCAGACCGGGATTTTGACCTACCTTCTCCCTCTCAACGACCAGGTCGCCATCGTGGGGACCAAGACCAGCCGTCATCTCAGCGATTTCCTCACCAGCTCCTTTTTCGGCGGCTACAGCTTTTCTATCCTGACTTCGCAGGACGGGACCGTTATCGCCAACCCCTCCGGCACTACGCTGATGGAGGAGCTGCTGGCCCTGGAAGACACCGGCGCAGATGAACAGCTGCGTGCACAGGCCGCCCAGGTGCGGGAGGATCTCCTGGCTGGCCGCAGCGGCGACTTTTCTTTTTCCAGCAGCCAGGGCGAGAAGATGCTGATGCACTATCAGTCTCTGGAGAATCTGTACTGGAATCTCGTGACCATAGTACCCGCCAACCTGATCTCTGAGGAGGTCAATCGGATTTCCGCCCACAATCAGCTGGTATCCTGGGTGATGTTTTTTCTCCTGCTATGTGTCACCGCCGTCATTACCATCCAGCAGAGCCGTTATCGACGCAGCCTGGAGAAGGTGGCCTTTACCGATCCCGTTACCGGCGGCGTCAACAGCGCCCGTTTTCGCCTGCTGGCCGCCCAACGGCTGGCGGTATCCCAGGATTATGCTCTCATCAGTGTAGACGTGCAGGACTTCAAGCTCATCAACAATGTCTACGGCCGGAATGCCGGCGACGATACCCTGCGCTACCTCTACCGTACTATGGAGGAGAGTCTGGAGGAGGAGACAGAACTGGTAGCCCGCTCCTCGGCGGATCTCTTCTATCTGCTGCTCCGCTCCGATGAGGAGCAGGCCCTCCAGGCACGATTGGAAACCCTATATCGGAAGATCAACCATTTCAGCCAACAGCTGGATACCCACTACTATCTGGAGATGCGCTTTGGCATCTACGTCGCCGCGCCCGGCGAGACCGATGTGGCCGACATGATGGAGAAGGCTAACATCGCCCGGAAGAACCAGGGGCAAAACCCCAACGAGCGCTGCATGTTCTACAGTGCCGTCCGCCAGCAGGCTTATATCCAGGAGAAGGAACTGCTGAACAACCTGAAATTCTCCCTGGACAAGGGGGATTTTCAGATCTATCTCCAGCCCAAGGTCCGTCTGCGCAACCAGAAGATTGCCGGAGCAGAGGCCCTGATCCGCTGGAAGCACCCGGAGATGGGGATGCTGTCTCCGGCTCAGTTCATCCCGGTGTTTGAAAAGCACGGGCTGGTCAGCAAGCTGGATCTCTTCGTCTTTGAAGAGGTGTGCAAGCTGCTGGCCCGATGGAACCGGGAGAAACGGGAGCTGCTGGTGATCTCGGTAAATCTGTCCCGGCAGAATCTCCGCATCCCCAATTTCCTCCGCCGTTACCACGAGATCTACACCTCCTACGGCCTGCCGCCCGGCCTCATCGAGTTTGAGCTGACAGAGAGCATTTTTATCGAGGAGCCCTCCATCGTCAAGCCCATTATCGACGAGATGCACGACCTCTCCTTCCAGTGCTCACTGGATGACTTCGGCACCGGCTACTCCTCCCTGAATCTCCTCAGCGACCTGCGGATCGACACCATCAAGCTGGACCGCACCTTCTTTATCGGCAAGAACAACAGCCAGCGGGGCCGCTGCATCGTAGACAGCATCATGAAGCTGGCGGGCCAGCTTCACATCAGCACCGTAGCCGAGGGCATCGATACGGTGGAGCAGGTCCGATTTCTCAACCAGTCGGCCTGCTCCATGATCCAGGGATACATCTACTCCGTGCCGCTGCCCGCGGCGGAATTTGAGTCCTTTGCGTACAGCGGCAAGCTCCTGCGCCACCTGCCGCCGGCGGACCCCGCCTCCGCCCCCCCGGCGGACAAGCCCGTATCTCAGACAGCCCCCACCCTGAACTATATCATCTCCTTCTCCTACGACATCCCCAGCGACAAGACCTTGTTCTCCGCCCCCTTCTCCCCCTTTCTGGAGGACGCCCATGGCCCTGTATCCGGCCGGGAGCTCTTCGGCCAGGCAGGACTGGTCCATGCCAACGATTTTGCCGCTCTGGAGGAGATGGTGCGCCGATCCATCCGCACGGACGGATGGATCGTAGAGAACCTGCGGTTCTATGCCTCCCGAGGCAGGTATGAGTGGCTGGAGGTGTATATGCACCGGGATCCGCCCCCTAAGGGGGAGGAAGTCTCCCGCTCCGTGTCCGGTTTTCTGCTGAACACGGAGGAGTGGAAGGCGGAGATTTTCCGCTGGAAGGAGAAAGCCAACCGGGATGCTCTGACGGGTCTTTACAACCGGCAGGCCCTGGAGGAGCTGGTAAACAACCTGCTCCAGACCCGCAAGCGTGCTCACAGCGCCATGATCTTTATCGACATTGATGATTTTAAGCGGATCAACGACACCCTGGGCCACATTTGCGGCGACGATGTGCTGCGCTGTATTGCCAAGCGGCTGAACAAGGTCTTCCGCAGCACCGATGTGGTGGCCCGGTATGGCGGCGACGAGTTCGTGGTCTTCGCTCCAGGCATTGAGGAACCGGTGCTGCTGCAAAAGCTGGAGCAGCTGCTGGACGTGTTCCGGGAGGAGTATACTTCCGGCTCCATCCGCTACCGGTTCTCCGGGAGCATCGGGGTCTCCTGTTATCCAGACCACGCCTCCACCTTCCAGGATCTGATCTCCACCGCCGACAGCGCTCTCTATGAGGCCAAGCGCCGCGGCAAAAACCAGTACATGCTCTACCACCCCCCAGCTGAAAATGCAGAAGCGTCGGATTGCAAGAACCAGTCGCTGGCGTAACGGCATTTTCGAACTTAAAAAGGATTGCCCCCGCCGGAGCGCTGCTCCGGCGGGGGCAATCCTTTTCATTGCTCAGAACCGACCTATTAAGGTCGCTCAATCTTCCTCCCGCTTTCCATGCTTCCGGGTGAGGAAGAGACCGGCAGCGGCCATGGACAGTGCCAAGGCCATGAGGCCTGCGGTAGCGAAGGGATTCACCGCCTGGGCGGAACCGGTCTGGGGCAGGTCGCCCATGGGGGCGTCGGGATCGACGATCTCGGTGCCGCCGCCCTGGGGCACGTCGCCATCGGGGATCTCGGTGCCGTCATCAGGTCCGGGCCCCAGGGGGGTATCGCCCTCGTCCAGATCGGTCTCGGCGGCATAGTACAGATCCACCACCTGATTTCGACGGATATTGCTGCCGGTGATGGGGTCGCCGGCGGCGTAATCAAAGGTGTAGGTCACGTCACCCACGGTGATGGTCTCCAGCTGCTTATCGCTATAGTCCCAGCTGCGGCCCTCCCGGATGGAGGGAGACTTGTACTGGCTGTGGATCACATTGCCGTCCTCGTCATAGTAGTTGACGGTGACATCGTAGTAGGTGTAGGTGATCCCGCCGCCTCCGCCGGAGGAAGTCTCCTCCCGGGCCAGGACGGGGGTCGCCACAGCGTTGACCTCAGCGGCACTCAGTGCTATGGCAGCGGTCCCTTTATTGGTGTCGAAGCTGCCGTAGAGGTAGCTGCCGTCCACCGGCTTGAGAATCAGGTCATAGTGCATGGTGTAGGTCGTATAGGGCACGCCGTAGATGGTCCAGGTGATGGTGCGGGTGTCGGCGTCATAGGCGGCCTGACCTGTGGAAACTCGGATGCTGTTCTCCACCAGATCAAAGTCGTCGCCGATAACATCCGTCAGGGTGTAGATGTTGTAGGCCGCGCTGATGGCGTTGTTGATGGCGTCGCTGAACTCCTGGGTATCGCTGGCCAGGAAGAACAGGCCCTCGGTGCAGACAGACTGCATGGCCTTCACACAGCGATCCATCTCGCTGTCGGGAACAGACTGCATGACGCCGAATACATCGATCCCCTGGGCCTTGATGCGATCGCCCACCGCCGCGATCTCCTCCAGCAATTCGGCTGCGGTTGTCGCGCCGTACGCGCTGATATTGGGCCGGCCATCGGAGATAAAGATGACAGCTGCTTCCCGGCTCTTGTCGCCGCGCCCCTGGATCAATTCCTCCGCCTTCTCCAGCGCTTCGGTGTAGTTGGTACTGCCATAGGGATCATCATTCAGGACAAAGTCCGCAACAGCGCCGTCATCCTTGGTGAAATCGAGGAATCCATTCAAATGGGAGGAAAAAGACACCACAGCCACCCGGTTGTCATAGCCCGGGGTGTTCAGCAGCTCGTCCGCCACATCCAGCAGCTTGGACTGCATACTGGTAAACTTGGAGTCGCTGTCCGCCTCCAGGTTGCCCACTGCGGCCATGGAGCCGGAGTAGTCCACCACAAAGATGAAGTCCATGCCCTGAGGCTTGTCGTAGTTGAATTGGAACTCCACTTCTGCCTGGGTCTTGTCCTCATTGGTCCAGCGGGCGGCCTTGGTAACCTGGGTATCGCCGCTGCCGGTCCCGTTGTCCTCACCCAGACGGCTGCTCTCCCAGCCGGCGGGGACGGTAAGGCTATCCAGGCTGGAGGTCTCATTCAAAGCGAACTGCCCGGCCAGAATGTCCTCCATCCGGGCAACCAGATCCGGGAATTTCACAAAGATATTGCTATAGCCCAGCTGGGTCGTCGCAGGGATGGTCAGGTTGGTAATCTTATCACAATCCTGGAAGGCGAAATCGCCCACATAGGTGCAGCTGTCGGGGATCACGATTTCTCCGCTGAGTTCCGTGCAGGCCTCAAACGCGGAGGCGCCGATGGAACCAAGGCTTGCCCCCTCGGCGAAGGTGAGGGTCGTCAGATTGTAGCCGTCGCAGAACGCACAGGCGCCGATTTCTCCCACATTGCCAATCTCAAGAGTCTGAATGCCCCCATCGCTGGAAAGGAAAGCATTGTTACTTTCCGGTTACATTCCATATTTTTTGCAAAACATTTTGACGGACTTTGTCTGACCCTGTATAATACACTCAGAGATCACCAGGAGACAGGAGGAGTTGCTATGATTCGAAAAGGTACAGCAGCGGATCTGGACCGGGCGGAGGCCATCTACCACGAGATCCTGGACCATCAGGCTGCTACCGTCAACTACACAAACTGGATCAAAGGGGTCTACCCCACCCGTGCGGACGCACGCCGTGCTTTGGAGGCCGGTACCTTCTTTGTCATGGAGGAAGACGGACAGGTGGTGGGGGTTGCCAACCTCAACCACATCCAGCCCCCGGAGTACGCCAAGCTCTCCTGGTCCATCCCCGCCGAGGGAGATGAGGTGCTGGTGATCCACACTCTGTGCATTCCCCCCTCCTGCTCCGGCCACGGCTACGCCAAGGCCTTCGTGGCCTTCGCCATAGAGCACGGACGCTCCCTCGGCTGCAAAGCCATTCGCCTGGATACCTATGAAGGAAATCTCCCCGCCATCTCCCTGTACAGCGGTCTTGGCTTCCACGATGTCGGCATCACCCTCTTCCACTTTGAAAACGCCATCTGGGAGAATCTGCGCTGCTTTGAATATCCCCTATAAACAGAAAAACCGCCTGCAAACAAGTTTGCAGGCGGTTTTTTACCATATATTACTTCTTGAGCTTCTCCAACAGGTCCTCCAGGGCCTCTCCCACACCC
>CALXDB010000039.1 GCA_944386955.1 uncultured Oscillospiraceae bacterium | reverse complement strand
AAGGGCAGAAACTTCCTTCTATCGTTACCTCATACCGTGTGGTCCCTCATCCGCCCCAGTGTGCCCACTGGGGCACCTTCCCCCAGCGGGGGAAGGCTTGAGACTATCGTCTACCCAACAGATCAGCGCGAAGCGCGGCGCAGGAGCAGAAGACGACCCAAATCGGCGTCACCCGAACAAAGCCAACAGCAAACAGCCTCCCTGACTTCCAAGTTTCGGTAGGAAACGAAAGGGGTTCTTAGGACCTTGGTCCTAAGTCAACTTTTGCCTACTTTTCTTTGACGAGAAAAGTAGGCCGCCGGAGGCAAAACACCGGACAGTACACCGTCGGCCACCGACAAAAAGGCCAAAACCCCCGTCAGAAGCAAAAAGGAGCGCTGCACGTCGCCGCGCAGCACTCCGCTAGACCTCCGACACCACCGCTACAGAGGAAATATGATAATAGGAAAAGACCTCCGCGGCCTCGCGGGAGACCTCTTCCCCGCTGACCGTCACCGCCACCGCCGGAGGACAGGACACCGCAGGGGCAGCGCAGATCCGGCCAATGGCCTTCTCCACCGGCACCTCCTCCCAGACCGACAGCAGCGCCTCCCGGATGGAGAGCACCTGACGGGGCGGCGGCAGCACAGGCCGCCGGGGCGGCTTCCCACCGGGACAGGGGGGCAAAGCCGCCTCCAGGCGGCAAAAATCCTCTTCCCTATTCCAGGGGGACGTCATCAGCACCAGGTGATCCGGCCCGGCATACTCACACTCTATGTTGGACTTCCGGAGAAGGTCCGCTAAGTCCGTGCCCCGGACGCCGCCCGCCGCGGCGTCGATAACGATTTTCAAAGGCTCCCCCTCCTGGACGGCCCAGCCCCGCCGCCGGATCAGTTCTCGGCTCTTCGCCGTCCGCTCCGCCGCCTTCCGGAAAAGGGACGGCCCCTCTCCCGCCAGGAAGGCATTGCAGAGATCCAGCGATTCTAATATTAAATAGGAAGGGCTGGTGGAGCCAAAGAGGCTCAGGGCCTGTCGGGCATAGGGAGCGTACCGCTCCGCCGCCGACGGCGACAGGTGGAGATAGGCCCCGCCGGTGAGCACCGGCAGGGTCTTATGCCCCGAGTCACAGCAGAGGTCCGCCCCTAAATCCATGGGATGGGCGGGCACCTTTAAAAAATGGAGATAGGCTCCGTGGGCGTTGTCCACCAGCAGCGGCACGCCGTAGCGATGGCACACCGCCGCCAAATCGCCGATGGGCTGCACATAGCCCAGATAGTCCGGGGAGGTGACAAACACCGCCGCCGGCAGCGGGTCCATCCGGGACAGGGCCCGCTCCAGCCCCTCCGGGCTGACGGCGCAGCGGAGCAGCTGGTACTCCTCCTCCGGCCACAGCCATTGTACATCCAGGTCCAGCAGCGCCGCCCCCTGGAGGAAAGACTTGTGGACGTTCCGGGCGGCCAGGATAGTGGTCCGCCCTTTGGGACGGCGCACCAGGGCCAGCATGGCCTTGAGACACTGGGAGGAGCCCTCGGTGGAGTAAAAGGTGCGGCCGGTGCCGAAAAGGGCGGCGGCGTTCTCTTCGCTCCGGGCAATGATCCCCTCCGCCTCATAGAGGGAGTCGGCCCCCCGGACCTCGGTGATGTCCATAGCCTCCCAGCCCAAGGGGCCTCTCCCCTTGTGGCCGGGCATATGGAGACGGGATACGCCGCTTTCGGCGTATCCCTTGACAAAATCAAAGACGGGCGTCTCCATTACAGCTCTTTTTCCGCGATCTGCAGCATGATGGCGCACTCAATGCGCTTTTTGAACAGCTCGCAGCCCTGGCGGTACACGCCGCCGATGGAACCGGTGGCGTGATAGGCGTTGGCGGCGCAGCCGCCGGAGCAGTAGAGCCGGGCCCAGCAGTCCCGGCACTCGGGCCGGGAGTAGGCGTTGCAGGACCGGAACTCACTGCGGACCGCCTCGTTGGTGACGCCCTGCCAGATGTCCCCCAGCTTGTACTGCTCCTCCCCCACGAACTGGTGGCAGGGGTAGAGATCTCCCCAGGGGGTCACCGCCACATACTCCGTGCCGCTGCCGCAGCCGGACAGCCGCTTGTGGATGCAGGGGCCGCCGGTGAGGTCCAGCATATAGTGGTAGAACACGAAGGGACGGCCCTCCTTTTTCCGCTTGAGCATCTCCTGGGCCAGGATCTCGTACTGCTCCAGGACGATCTTCACGTCCTCGGCAGTGAGGGCCGCGGGGTGGTCGGGGGCGCAGGCCACCGGCTCCATGCTCAGCCGGTCGAAGCCCAGGTCGGCCATGTGGAACACGTCCTTGGTGAAGTCCGGGTTGGCGTGGGTGAAGGTGCCCCGCATGTAGTACTCCTTGTCCCCCCGGCGGCGGACGAACTCCTGGAACTTGGGGACGATCCGGTCGTAGCTGCCGTTTCCGGCAAAGTCCACCCGCAGACGGTCGTGGATCTCCTTCCGGCCGTCCAGACTCAGCACCACGTTGTGCATCTCCCGGTTGCAGAAGTCGATGACGTCGTCGTCGATGAGCATGCCGTTGGTGGTGAGGGTGAAGCGGAAATGCTTGCCGGTGTCTGCCTCCCGGGACCGGGCGTAGGCCACCAGGTCCTTCACCACCTGCCAGTTCATGAGAGGCTCGCCGCCGAAGAAGTCCACCTCCAGATTCCGGCGGATGCCGGAATTTTCAATGAGGAAATCAAAGGCCCGCTTGCCCACCTCATAAGACATGATGGCCCGCTCGCCGTGGTATTTGCCCTGGCTTGCAAAGCAGTAGGAGCAGTTGAGGTTGCAGGTGTGGGCCACATGGAGGCACATGGCCTTGATGACCTGCTGGTTGTTCTCCTTGAACTGGCCCGCCAGCTCGGCAAACTGGTCCTCGCTGTAGAGCTTGCCCTGAGCCTCCAGGGTGCGGATATCGTCGAGGCAGCCCCGGAGTTCCGCCTCATTGACCCCCTCCAGATGGCCCCAGCGCTGGAGCGTGTCAGCGATAAGGGTCTCCTCATCCGTAGTTTTATACCCGGCGATCAGATCGTAGGCCACCTCGTCCACCACATGGATTGCCCCGGAGTTGGCGTCCAGCACGATGTTGTAGCCGTTAAGCTTGAATTGATGTACCATTCCATCCTCCCGAAATATGGGGCAGCTCCTCTCCGGAGCCGCGAATTTTATCCATAGAAAAGGCCGCCTGATGTCCGGCGGCCTTTCGCTTTTTTGCGGTTTTACTTGTTGGTGTTCTCGCACTTCTGATTGGCCACGCCGCAGGAGGTCTTGCAGGCGGACTGGCAGGAGGTCTGGCACTCGCCGCAGCCGCCCTTCTTGGCGCTCTCGCAGAGGTTGCGGGTCTCGATGGTCTTGATTCTTTCCATATTGAACATCTCCCAATACTCGGTGGATTTGTTCCCGTCCGCCGGATTTCCCCGGCAGAGAGGTCACATTCTTACTTCATAAGCATACCACGGGCCTCCGCCCTTGTCAAGCCCCCAGCAGTGCCGCCAGGTGGTAGACGATGACGCTGACCACATAGGCCACCGCCAGCTGCCAGCCAAGGCACACCGCCGTCCACCGCTTGCTGTTCATCTCCCGCCGGATAGTGGCGATGGCGGCCACGCAGGGGGTGTACAGGGCACAGAAGGCGATGAAGGCCAGGGCCGCCGCCGGGGTAAAGGTGGCCGACATAGCCACCCCCGCTCCGGCGTAGTCGGTGAGGGAGAAGCCGTAGAAGAGGCTCATGGAACTGACCACCGCCTCCTTGGCGATGAGGCCGGTGAGCAGGGCCACCGCCGCCTGCCAGAAGCCGTAGCCCATGGGGGCGAAGACGGGGGCGATCACCCCGCCGATGGAGGCCAGGATGCTGTGGTCGATGCTCTCCACCATCTCAAAGCTGGTGTTGAAGTTCTGCAAAAACCACAGCACCACGCTCATAGCCAGGATGATGGTGCCCGCCCGGGTGAGGAAGTCCCGGACCCGCTCCCACACATGGAGCCAGATGTTCTTCAGCGTGGGCATCCGGTAGGGGGGCAGCTCCAGAAGGAAGGGGGCGGGCTCCCCTTTGAAGAGGGTATTCTTCATGATGATGCCGCTGATGACGGCCATCACCAGGCAGAGGACATAGATGGAGAAGACGATCACGCCGCTGTAGGCGGGGAAGAAGGCAGCGGTCATCAGGGCGTAGATGGGGAGCCGGGCCCCGCAGGACATGAAGGGCACCAGCAGAATGGTCATCCGCCGGTCCTTCTCATTCTCCATGGTCCGGGCGCCCATCACCGCGGGCACGGTGCAGCCAAAGCCCATGAGCATGGGGATAAAGGCCTTGCCGGAGAGGCCGAAGTGGCGCAGGGTCCGGTCCATGACGAAGGCGGCCCGGGCCATATAGCCCGTGTCCTCCAGCATACTGAGGAAGAGGAACAGCACGGCGATCTGAGGCAGGAACACCAGTACGCCGCCCACGCCGGCGATGACGCCGTCCACCAGGAGCCCCTGGACCCAGGCGGGGGCGGAGATGGCGGAGAGCCACCCGGCCACGCCGGGGGTCAGCACGCTGTCGATGCACCAGGCCATCCCATCCCCCAGCCACTTGCCGGGGCCGGAGAAGGTGAAGAGGAACATCACCAGCATCATGAGGAAGAACACGGGGATGGCGAAGATCTTGTGGGTCACCACGCTGTCGATGCGCTCGGTGACGGTCTTTTTCCCCTCCCGGTTGGGCTTGTGGACGGCGTAGCGCACCGCTCCCTCCACGAACCGGTACCGGCTGTCGGCGATCATGGTCTCCCGGTCCCCCAGGGGGGCCGCCGCCTCGTACTCCCCGGCGATCTGCTCGATGCGCTGGCGGGTCACGTCCCCGAGGCCCAGGGCCTTCGCCACATCCTCGTCCCCCTCCAGGAGTTTGATGGAGGCCCAGTGGGCGGGGATGCCCACGCTGTAGCACCGGTCGTGGATGATCTCGGTGATCCGGTGGTGGATGGCGTGGGTGAAGTCGTCGTAGAGATCGTCGGGCTCCAGGGTAAGGCCGGTGTGCATCATGTGGTGGGCCTGACGAACCAGCTCGTCGATGTTGTAGTTGTCCCGGGCGGAGATGGGGATCACCGGGATGCCGAGCCTTGCGGACAGCCGGTCGCAGTCGATGGTCACCCCCTGCTTCTCCACCTCGTCCATGAAGTTGAGGGCCAGCACCGTGGGCCGCTCCAGCTCCAGAAGCTGGATGGTGAGGTAGAGGTTCCGCTCCAGGTTGGTGGCGTCCACGATATTGATGATGGCGTCAGGCTTCTCGTCCAGGATGAACCGCCGGGCCACGATCTCCTCCATGGAGTAGGGGGAGAGGGAATAAATTCCCGGCAGGTCCACCAGGGTAAAGCTCAGCTCCCCCACCTTGGCAATGCCCTCCTTCTTCTCCACAGTGACGCCGGGCCAGTTTCCCACATACTGGTTGGAGCCGGTGAGGGCGTTGAAGAGGGTGGTTTTCCCGGCGTTGGGGTTGCCCACCAGGGCCACCTTCCACTGGTGCTTGTCGTGCTCGGTGGCGTCGTACTGCCGGGGGTGCTGGCGCTGCTCGTGGATGTGGGAGCGGCGCATGGCCTCCAGGGCGTCCTTCTGCTCACAGGCCATGGCGCACTTGCCGCAGTCCCCGTGGCACTTTCCGCCTAAGTGATAGGCCGTCTCCGGCACTGTTTCAGGCTTTGCCTCTCCCTGAAGGGGCTCCACCTGGATCTGGGCGGCGTCCTCCCGCCGGAGGGACAGCTCATACCCTCGGAGGGACACCTCCAGGGGGTCCCCCATAGGAGCCACCTTCACCAGCTTCACAGCGGTACCGGGGGTAAGTCCCATGTCCACCAGCCGCCGCTTCACCGCGCCCCGCTGGTTTCCCACCTGGCGGATCATGCAGCTCTCGCCCACCGTCAGAGTGTTCAATGTCATTTTATCTTCCTTCATACAAGTCTCCCCTGCCGGCCCCGCCGGCGCTCTCACATTCTCATAGAATTAGCATAGGCAAACACTCCCGCTCTGTCAAGCGTACTTTTTGCCAAAATTCGGGGTTTTCTCCAGATACTTTTCCTTGCCCCCGGCGGCAGCTTCACGGTACAATACCGCCGGAAAGGAGACCCGCTATGAAACGACTGATTTCCCTTGCCATGGCCCTGGCGGTGACCATGCTGCTGATGCTCAGCGTATCCGGCAGCGGCGGCCGCAGGGTCGTGACGGTGGTGCTCAACGGCGAGACCGTGACCTTTGACACCCCGGCGTACATCGAGAACAACCGCACCATGGTTCCCCTCCGGGCCGTAGCCGAGGCTCTGGGTCTGGAGGTGACCTGGGACCAGACCAGCGCCACCGCCTGGCTCTCCGATGGCAGCTGGACCCCCTCCCTTCAAGGCCGCACCATTGTAGTGGACCCGGGCCACGGCGGCTCCTCCACCGGGGCATTCTACGGCGGAACAGCGGAGAGCCGCTTGAATCTTGCCATTGCCCAGGCGCTGGCGGAGGAGCTGCGTGCTCTGGGAGCCAGTGTAGTGATGACCCGCAAGACGGATGTGGACGTGTCCCTGGCTGACCGAGCGGCCATGGCCAACCGTCTGAAGGCCGACCTGTTTCTCAGCGTCCATTGCAACGTCAGCCTGACCAACTCCTCTGCCAGGGGCGTGTACACCGCCTACCACGGCGGCAGCGCCCAGAGCCGCCGGGCAGCGGAGCTTTTGAAGAACGCCATGGTATCCGCCGCCGGCGTGCCGGACATGGGGGCCCATGACCGCAGCGACCTGGCGGTACTGCGGCAGACGAAGATGCCGGCGGTGCTGCTGGAGTGCGGCTTCATGAGCACTCCGGAGGAGCTGGAGCAGCTGCGCCGGCCGGAGCACCAGCGGGCTCTTGCCCAGGGGGCCGCTTACGGCGCCGCCCTGTTCCTCAGCGCGGCGTCATAAAGGAAAGGGACCGTCAGGGGGAGAGATGCCTCTTCCCCTGGCGGTCCCGATTCGATTTTCTGACGGCAGAAATTCCTTTTTTTCGGCGGCCGACGGTGTTTCGTCAGGTGTTTTGCCTCCGGCGGGTGACTTTTCTCGCCAAAGAAAAGTCACCAAAAGTTGGCTTAGAACCTACGGTTCTAAGGACTCCCTTCGTTTATTACCAAAACTTGAAAGTCAGGGAGGCTCTTTGCTGCTGGCTTTGTCCGGGTGACGCCTGTTTGGGTCGTCTTCTGCTCCTGCGCCGCGCGACCACGCGCTCGTGCGGTGGGTTGACGGCGGATGGTTCGCCTAAAGCCTTCCCCCGCTGGGGAAATAGTGAAAACTTGTCAGCAAAAATGGACTACCGAACTGCGGTCTCCTCGCGGCATAGCCGATCTTCGCGCTAAGAGCCTCGCTGCGCTCAGTTGCGCTCCGAAATGCGCCTGCGGGCGCGATGTAGCCTACGCTAAAAACATGCCACCGGCATGTTTTCTTAACGCTGCGGGGTGGCACGGCGCAGCCGTGACGGATGAGGGGAGCCCAAGAGCAAAGGCTTCCTTCTGCCGATTCCCCGCACCGCGCGGTCCCTCATCCGCCCCCTTCGGGGGCACCTTCCCCCAGCGGGGGAAGGCTTTCAGATTGGGAAATTGCAGAGGTCCCAACAACCACCAAGGCAGCGCGCTGAAGCGCGGAAACAGAGGAACTCCGACCCCCTTGATGGGTCAGCCGCACAATCTAACGAAACAAACGGGACAGGCTCCCCATAATAGGCCGAAAGGAGTCCTTAGAACCTTGGTTCTAAGCGGACTTTTGGTGACTTTTCTTCCGCGAGAAAAGTCACCCGCCGGAGGCAAAACACCGATCAGTACACCGTCGGGCACCGACAAAAAAGGAAAGCCCCTCGTCAGCGGGTCCCGATCTCCCACCCCCCACCGGTGGGGCGGAGCACCGCTCCGTAAAAGGCCCCTGCGGCCCGGAGCAGATATTCTGTGTCCCGCGCCCCGGCAGTCTCCCAGGCGGAGTGCATGGCCAGCTGGGCCAGCCCTACATCCACCGTGGTCATGGACACATGGGTATTGGCGATATTCCCCAGGGTGGAGCCCCCCGGCAGGTCCGAACGGTTGGCAAAGGCCTGGGTGGGTACGCCGCTGCGGCGGCAGATCTCCTCAAACAGCGCCGCCGATACCGCGTCGCTGGTGTACCGCTGACTGGCGCTGTATTTCACCACCACGCCTCCGTTGAGTCGGGGCCGGTGGCCGCCGTCGGCGTACTCCGGGTGGTTGGGATGGACCGCGTGGGCGTTGTCTGCCGACACCATCACGCTCCCCGCCAGCTCCGCCGGATATTCCCGCCCCAGAGCGTCGCAGATCCGGCCCAGCACCTCCTGGAGGAAGGTGCCGTCGGCCCCCTGCCGGGTGGCGCTGCCCACCTCCTCGTTGTCAAAAAGGCAGAACACCGGCGCGCCGCCCCCCACCTCCGCCTCCAGAAAGCCGTGAAAGCAGGCGTAGGCACATTGGAGATCGTCCAGCCGGGGCCCGGCCACCAATTCCTCATTCGCCCCCAGCACCGTGCCGTTCTGGCGGACGTAAAGGTACAGATCTCCCCCCAGCAGATCCTCCTCCGGCACGGCGGCGGACTCCGCCACGATCCGCCGGAGGGCCCCCTTCTCCGTCCCCAGACCCAGCAGGGGCGTCAGATCCGTCTTGGGGTCCCAGGCATAGCCCCGGTTGGCCTCCCGATTGAAGTGGATGGCTACGCTGGGGATCACCAGCAGATCCCGGTCGATGTTCACCAGGCGGCTCTCGATCCCCGCCGCCGTCCGCACCACGGCCCGGCCCGCGATGGACAAGGGCCGGTCCAGCCAGGTTGACATGAGCATCCCCCCGTAGGGCTCCGCACTGAGGCGGAGATAGTTCTCCGGCCCTGTGATCTCCCCGTTGGGCTTCAGTTTGAAAGCCGGGCTGTCACTGTGGGCAGCGGTGAGGAGGAACCCCTGCCACGCCCCCGCCGGCACCCGGAAGGCGATCAGGGAGGAACCGTTGCGCTCCACAAAATACCGTCCGCCCGCCTTCAGCTGCCAACGCTCTTCCTCCCGCAGGCGGCTATAACCCGCCGCCTCCAGTGCCCCGGCGAAGCTGGCCGCGGCGTGGAAGGGGCTGGGGCTCCCGGCAATCAGCTCCAGCAGTCCCTGTGTGATCTCCTTCATGCTCCCACTCCTCTCAAAAAACCTTGTCTCCGTTGGCCACCGGCTGCTGAGGCTCCAGCAGCACCACGCCCTGGGCGGAGTCAGTGCCCAGGATCCGCACCTCACTTTTGGCGGAGCCGATGTGCATGGGGGGCAAATTTACGCAGCATACCACCTGCTGCCCCACCAGATCCTCCGGGGCATAGCAGTCGGTGATCTGGGCGGAGGAGGTCCGGATCCCCAGCTCCTCCCCGAAGTCGATGGTCACCACATAGGCGCTGCTGCGGGCCTTTTTGTTCACCTTTGCCGCCATCACGGTGCCCACCCGCACCTCCACCTTGTCAAATTCCTCCACAGTAATCATGGGCTCTGCCTCCTTGCAGCTGTTTTTTGTATTGTACCCGTTTTTTCCCCGCAATGCAAGGCGGTTGCCATTTTCACCATTTTATGGTATTCTAAATAAAAAATCTCACAAAAAAAGGAGCCTTTGCCATGGATATCAAAACCATTCTCTCCGCCGTAGACCACACCCTCCTGGCTCAGGACGCCGCCTGGGAGCAGATCCGGGCCCTCTGCGACGACGGCGTCCGCTACGGCTGTGCCAGCGTATGCATTCCGCCCTCCTATGTGGCCCGAGCCAAGGACTATCTGGGGGACCGGCTACCGGTGTGCACCGTCATCGGCTTTCCCAACGGCTACTCTACCACCGCTGTCAAGTGTTTTGAGGCGGAGGATGCAGTGACCAACGGGGCCGACGAGATCGACATGGTCATCAATGTAGGCTGGGTCAAGGACCGGCGCTGGGAAGATCTGCTCCGGGAGATCCGCGCGGTGAAGGCAGCCTGTGGGGGCAAGATCCTGAAGGTCATCATCGAGACCTGCCTCCTTACCGACAAAGAGAAGATCAAGATGTGCGAGATTGTTTCCGACTCCGGCGCCGACTTCATCAAGACTTCCACCGGCTTTGCCGGGGGCGGGGCCACCCGGGAGGATGTAGCCCTCTTCGCCGCCCATGTGGCCCCCCATGTGAAGATCAAGGCCGCCGGCGGCATCTCCAGTCTCCAGGACGCGGAGGACTTCCTCCGCCTGGGGGCCTCCCGCCTGGGCACCTCCCGGATCGTCAAGGCGGTCAAGGCCATGGAGCAGGCGGAAAAGTAAGCAAAGCCGCCGAAAAGGCGAAAAATGGCCCTTCCCCGGTTCTGAGGGGGAAGGGTCATTTTTTCTCCAGGTCCCGGATATGCTGACGGAGGACCATGTTGATATATTGTGAGAGGGAGCGGTCATCCAACTCCGCCAATTCTCTGGTTTTTTCCGCAATATCCTCATCAATGGTGATGCTGAGCTTCACCTTCAGCGGTTTCAACGGTCCACCTCCTCCTATATTTTCCTGTATCATAGCATTTTTTCATGTTTGGTATTGAAATATACTTCTAAGTAGTATAAAATACTCCAAAAAGGAGGTTGTGAAATGGTCGATTATCAAAAGATGTACGCCACCCTGGCGGGCCGGGTGGACGACGTGCTGCACTATATGGAGGGCGGCTACAGCGATCCCGGCCGGATGCGGATGGCCGCCTTCTTTCTGCAAAAGGCCCTCCAGGAGGCGGAGGAGACTTATCTGAACGACACCGAGGACGAGGTCTCCGGGGAGGACGAATAGCGCCCCCTTGCAATCCATGGGAAAGGATGCTATACTCTTTCTGTAATCTGGGGGGTTAGGGCGATTCGGTCCAGAAACCTCTCAAAAAAAGACAGACAGAGAGGAATTTGTGACCATGGAAGTATCGCAGGGCGTGCGCTTCGACACCCTGGGGCTGTCCCCGGAGATCATGCGCGCGCTGGAAAAGAAGGGCTATGAGGTCTCCACGCCGGTCCAGGCCGGCAGCATTCCCCCCATGATGGCGTGGAAGGACCTCACCGCCAAGGCCCCTACCGGTACCGGCAAAACCTTTGCCTTCGGCATCCCCATCGTGGAGCACATCGACCCGGACAGCAGCGCCGTCCAGGCGGTGATCCTGGCCCCCACCCGGGAGCTGGCCATGCAGATCACCACCGAGATGCGGGAGATCTCCCAATTCAAGACCGGGGTCCGCCTGGTGTGCCTCTACGGCGGCCAGCCCATCGGCAAGCAGATCGAGACTCTGAAGAAGAAGCCCCAGATCGTCATCGCCACTCCCGGCCGCCTCAGCGACCACCTCAAGCGCCGCACCGTGAAGCTGGACCAGGTCCAGACCGTGGTGCTGGATGAGGCCGACCGGATGCTGGACATGGGCTTCATTCACGACGTGACCCGCCTGCTGGATCAGATGAAGAGCCGGAAGAACCTGGGTCTCTTCTCCGCCACCATCAGCCGGGAGGTGATGGACATTGCCTGGGTCTACCAGCGGGACGCCGAGGAGATCACCGTCCGGGCCGAGGAGGAGAACAAGCCGGACATCCAGCAGTACCAGCTGGAGGTGGCTATGAACGAGAAGCTGGATGCAGTGGAAAAAATTCTGAATTACGGCAATTATGACCGGGTGATGATTTTCTGCAACACCAAGGGCAACACCGAGCGGGTGAGCCATCTCCTCCAGCTGCGGGGCGTGGACGCCCAGTGCATCCACGGCGATATCCCCCAGCAAAAGCGGGAGAAGGTGATGGCCCGGTTCCGCAGCGGAGAGCTGCGGGTCTTTGTGGCCACTGACGTGGCCGCCCGGGGCATTGACGTGGACGACGTGGACGCCGTCATCAACTACGATGTGCCCGACGAGAACGAGTACTATGTCCACCGCATCGGCCGCACCGGCCGGGCCAAGCGTCGGGGCGCTGCCTACACTCTGGTGTCCGATTACCCCGCCATGATCCGCCTTCGGGACATTGCCAAGTTTACCAAGAACATTGTCACTCCGGTCCGATTCGACGAGGAAGGCCGGCTGGTGGAAGTGGCGAAAGCGTAAACCGAAAAAATTTATCTTTCCGCGGAGGGACTTCCGAAAAATTTCGAAGTCTCCTCCGCTTTTTTGTACGATTTGGAAAATTGTAAACATTTGTAACTTTTTTGCCGGCTCCCTTTACATAGCCGTCGAAACATGGTATGATGTTCGGTAGCGACTGACGGAAGCTGTCGTATTCCGTGGTATAAAAGGAGAGTTTTCCTATGAAACGTTGGATTTCCATACTGATCTGTCTGGCGCTGCTGGTCACGCTGCTGGCTGCCTGCGGGACGGACGGCCCGGCGCTGGATGATGAAGACCAGCCTCTGCGGGTCAGCGCCATGTCGGCCCAAACCACCGCCGACCCCGCCGCTGCCGTGAATACCGGCGGCGATACCCTGATCTACCATCTCTACGAGAACCTGATGAAGTGGGTGGACGACGGCACCGGCGCCGCCCAGCTCACGGAGGGTATTGCCCAGAACTACACGGTGGAAGAGAACACTGACGGCTCCATGGTCTATACTTTTACCATCCGGGCCGACGCAGTTTGGTCCGATGGGGAGCCGGTGACGGCGGCGGACTTTGTCTACGCCTGGCAGCGGCTGTTCTCTCTGGAGACCGCTCCGGCGGACCTGTCCCTGCTGTCTCTGGTGGAGGGCTACGCCGATGCCTATCAGGCCAAGGATGGCAGTCTTCTCACCGGAGTGGAGGCCACCGGGGACCAGATTCTGACGGTGCGTCTCACCGCCCCCTGCGCCTACTTCCTCAGCGAGGTCTGCGGCGGGGCCATGACCATGCCCCTCCGGGAGGATCTGGTCACCGCTGCCGGCTGGGAGCCTGGGAAGGTGACCAACGGGGCCTACACCCTTGCCTCCCTCACCAATGACGGCGCCGTCCTCACCCGCAGTGAGACCTACTATGACGCCGAGGCAGAGGGTCCTGCCGCCATCCAGTTCACCTGGGAGACGGGCCAGGCGGCCTATGAGGCTCTCACGGCCGGGGAGTTGGATTTTGTCTCCTCTCTCCCCGAGGAGGCGGCGGAGGCCCTGGCAGAGACAGAGGCCCTTCAGGTCTCCCCTCTGGCCTCCACCACTGCCCTGCTGCTGAACACACAGGCCGCCCCCTTTGACAACGAGTTTGTCCGGGAGGCCTTCGCCGCAGTGGTGGACCAGGCGGCTCTGACGGAGGCGGTCTGCTCCGTTACCGATATTGCCGCTACCGGCTTTGTGCCTCATGGCATTGCCAACCGCAACGACCAGTGGACCGGCCCCGACGCCGCTTCCTCCGACGACGAAGCCGTCACCCCTGACGACCTGCTGGACGCCTCCAACCAGGAGGCGGACGACACCGTATGGGATTTCCGGGCGGTAGGGGACGCAGAAGCCCCCCGGGAGGAGCTGACGATGGAGGAACGCCTTTCCGCCGCCAAAAATGATATGAGCCAGGCGGGCTATCCCGACGGGGAGGATTTCCCCGCTGTCACCTTCCTTTATGAGGACACGGCGGAGAGCCGGGCGGTAGCGGAGTATCTCCGGGATTTGTGGCAGGAGTCCCTGGGCGTTACGATTCAGCTCCAGGCCTGCACTCTGAAGGAGCTGAAGGATGCCATGCTGGCTGGGGAGTACGCTCTGGGGATCTTCCAGTTCGACGCCGCCTATGACGACGCCACCGCTTTCCTTCGCCGCTGGAAGTCCACCACCGCCTACTGGGCGGGGAATCTGGTGGGCTATGCCAACCAGGCCTATGACCTGCTGCTGTACGCGGCGGATATCACCGCCTCCGCCGCTGGCCGGGAGGCCTGCCTCCATGACGCGGAGGAGCTGCTGCTGAGCAGCTGCGCTGTGGTGCCCCTGTACTACGGCGGCACGGCGGCCCAGCTGGCCGACGGCCTCACCGGGGTCTACGGCAACGCCATGGGCGTCTGGTTCTTCGGCAGCGTCACCGCGAGCTGAGGAAAACCGCATGGAAAGAGCGCTCCGCCGGGATCGTATCGAACGATCCCGGCGGGGCGCTTCTTTTCTTCTCTTCATCCCTCGATCCCTTTTACAGGATCTCCATCATACAGCGGACGGTGACGCGGTCCTGGCCGCCGTAGGTACAGGTGAACAGGGTCAGATCCCAGTCTCCCTCCTTCATAGCCTCCACATCATAGCCGCCGATGATCTCCGTTGTAACTACCGTATAGTTCCACACGTTGCCCTCCACGTCGGTAAAACGGACGGTGTCTCCGGCCACCAGCTGGGAGAGCTTTTTGAAGTGGGAGACGTAATTATGTCCGGCGATAATAAATCCATCGTAGAGGTTCCCCTCATACAGGCAGGGCGCCACCTTCAAAAGGCTGTCGGTGCACTGGTCCAGAATGGGGAGGCTCAGCCCCAGGGAGGGGATCTCCAGCACGCCGATGTAGCTGCGCCCGTCCAGGGGAACGGTGGGCATCACGGTCTGCTCCTGGGGGAGCAGCAGCTGATCCGTCTCCGCCTTAGGCTGGATCACGGAGCTCAGCTGCTCCGCGCTCTCCGCCACGGACTGGGAGGCCCGCCGCTCGTCCCACAGATTGTAGCCGGTGAGGCCCAGTGCGCTCAGCAGGCACAGGGCCCCCATGACCAACAGGAAAATACTGCGCTTACTCTTCATTGCCGCGCTTCTTGTTCCGCCGCAGATCCAGCCAGCCGATGGAGAACAGCACGATTCCGGCTGCGGTCAGCAGCTGCACAGGCCACCAGAGGATACCGGTGTCGGGCAGGTTGCCCAGGGGGACGTCGTCGTCGCCCAGATCCACATCAGGCAAGTCGCCGGGGTCGCCCTCATCGGGGTCGGGGCCCAGGGGGGGGTCGTCGTCATCCAGATCGGTGTCGGCGGTATTGGTGATCACAAACTCATTGTTGCTCTGGGAGATGGACACGCTGTAGCCCTCGGGGACGCTGGCCTCCACCACCGTCCACTGGGCGCTGTCCGACAGTCTGTTCCAGGTGTACTTCCAGCCGTTGGCCTCATTCAGGGTAACCGTGTCATAGGCCTGACCGTTGCGCAGCAGCTGCACCCGGATAGAGGCGGGCCGCTCCACATCCGCGCCGTCGTCCTCCCACACCTTCACCACGGTGACGGAGGTAGAGCCGCCGGTAGGATTGTCGTAGTGGTAGCCCAGCTTGCCGTGGGCCGCCACATCATAGTACGCGTAATCGTACTCCCAGCTGTCCGTATCGGCTACCAGATGGGGCAGGGACACCAGGAAGGACTGGGGGGTGTAGGTAGACCGTCCGTCCACCATGGTCTGGCCCAGCACGAGGTAGAGTCCGGCGTCCATGGTAACGGGCTCCACGCCTTCGGAAGCCGCCACGCTGGCAAAGGTCACCTTGCCATCGGCGTCAGTCTCCCTGGTCAGCAGGGGCTGCACCTTCACGGCGTTGTTGGCGATATCCCGCTGGAGCAGGCCGCCCAGGGTCGTGGCCATACCGGTCCAGTCCACCTGGGACTTGCCGGTCGTCTCGTCAACGGAGGACCACTTGTCGAGATCGAATGTAAACTCTCCGGTTGTGGTAACCGTCTCGCCCTCGTCATTCTCCACCGTTTGCGGGCCGTAGGCTGCAACGAAGTCTGGCTCTGCCGTAAACGCCACGGCGTCGCTCATATCATAGACCTTATAGATGGAGATGCTCAGTCCCTCCACGCCCTTCTCATTGTGGGTATAGGTAAGGGAGAGGGAGACCTCCTTGTCGGGGTCCACCCGCACATAGGCCCCGGCGGGGGCGATCAGCAGGGAGAGGCACAGAGCCGCTGCCAGGAGGCTACTGATCCAACGTTTCATCGTCATCACCGGAATTACCGCCTTTCTTGGAATTTTTGGAAGGTTTTGAAAGTTGTTTGGGAGCTTTTGCTTTCTGGCCGCCGCCCAGGAGCCACACCAGGAGCAGCACCAGGATAGGGACTGCCACCAGGGGGGCGATGAGCAGGGGTTCGATCTGCATAGCGTCGGCGGAGACCTGGACATAGAGGAGGTCCGCGGGGGTCTCCACCCGGTGGCCCCGGATGAGCATGCGGTGGGAGTTGATGCCGTAGGGGGTGCAGGTCACCAGCGTGCAGTAGTCCTCCCCCTCCGCGATCTCCAGGGCGTCCATTTCGGCGGGCTCCACGATGAGGATCTGGTCCACCTCGTAGGTGCAGGT
>CALXDB010000038.1 GCA_944386955.1 uncultured Oscillospiraceae bacterium | reverse complement strand
GTCTCCAACAAATCCGTGTCCCGATGGGAGAGCGGGGGCTACCCGGACGTGGCCCTGCTGGGTCCCCTGGCGGCGGCCCTGGGGGTGACGGTGGACGACCTGCTGGGCACCCGGCCCCGGGGGCCGGTGCGGGCCCTCACCAGGGCCGACTGGCAGAGCCTCCTCTCCTTCGTCTTTACCCTGGTGGGCGGCATTTTGTTCTTCGCCCTCTGTCTCTTCATCCCCGTCCCCCTGGCCTATCTCCTCTACATCGCCGCCATGGCCTACGGCGTCTATCTCCAGCGGCACTACGCCTACCGCAGCCGCTGGTTCCACCTGACCAATCTGGTGATGGATTTTTTTGTCAACCTCCGCTTTGCGGCGCTGTGCCAGGGCCTTTTGCTGAGCTGGCAGTTTCGCACTGCGGGCCAGAACTCCCAGGAGCTGCTGGAGAGCTTCCTGTCTTTCAGCAGCTGGAGTCTGCCCCAGCAGCTGCTGGCCGCCGCCGTCCTCACCGCCGTCACCGCCTTTATCATCTACCTCAGCGGCAGTCCCCTCCCCCCGGATGAAGAGGAGCCCCAGGCGGAGGAGCCGGAGGCGGCGCCGGAAGACAAGTCGGACACACCCTAACGCCGCCGCAAGGCCCGCCCCAAAGGGCGGGCCTTTTCGCGTCCCGGGACGGCGGAACGGCGCGGCAAACGCCGCGCCGTTCCAAAGAGAGGGTCTTGGAGAGAGCTTTAATCCGGAGCTTACAGCCCCAGCACGTTGTGGAGATACTTGGCAGACACCATGGCCGTCTCGTAGTTGCACAGTCTGGGCCAGTCCACCTCCACGCAGAGGTAGCCGTCGTAGTGGTTCTCCTTCAGCACCTCCATCACGCCCCGGAAGTCCACGATGCCCTCCCCCAGGGCCCGGCAGCGCTTGATGGGGAACTCCGGATGCTCGTTGGGGTCGGAGCTGATGTCCTTCAGATGGACGTAGGCCAAACGGCCGATGTACTTACGGAAGGTCTCCACCGGGTCCATCTGCCCCAGCACGCAGTGGCAGGTGTCGATGCAGTACTTGATGGTGTCGGGATTGGTGTGGGCGTCCACATAGGCCAGCATCTCCGGGGTCTCGATGAAGGTCCAGTAGTGGGGGTGAACGCAGACGGTGATGCCGTACTTCTTGCTCAGCTCCCCGATGGCGTTGATGTGGTCGCACACCTCCTGCAGGGCCTCCGTGGTGGCCTCCCGGCCGTTTCTCCGGGGACCCTCCAGGTTCATCAGCTTCCCGCCGTGGGCCTGGAGGAAGCGGAAGCACTTCTCCGCCATGGCGTAATCCGCCTCGAAATCGTCGGTGAGGGCGTGGTAGATGTTGACGAACTTGGCGTTGTTCTCCCGCATGATCCGCTCAAACTCCTCGGGATACTCCTCAAAGAGGACCGAGGTGAAGTTGAAGCACTCGATGTTGTGGAAGCCCAGATCCGTCACTTCCCGCACGCCCTGCTCAAACAGGGCGCGCCCCTCCTCCGTGCTCTCCTTGATCCCGAACTGGGATTTCAGGTAAGTCCAAACCGTATATGCCTTTTCCATTCTTGCGCTTCCTTTCCGATCAGATGCCGATAACGTCCTTGAGATAATTTCTGCTGTACTGAGCGGACTCGTAGTGGCACACCTTCTGATAGTCCAGCTCCACGCACACCACGCCCTGGAAATCGTGGGCCTTCAGCACCCGGAACACGCCCTTGAAGTCCACGCAGCCCTGACCCAGGGCCAAAAAGCGCTTCATGGGCCACTCCGGATGGAGGCTCTCGTCGGGGTCGATGTCCTTCAGGTGGACATAGGCGATGCGGTCGATGTACCGCTCAAAGGCCTCCACCGCGTCTCCCCCTGCCAGGGTGACATGGCCCGTGTCCAGGCACAGGCTCACATACTTGGGATCCGTCAGGGACAGGAACAGGTCGATCTGCTCCATGGTGAACACCGGGGTGTTGGCGTGGGGGTGGACGCACAGGGTCAGGCCGTGCTCATAGGCCATCTTGCCGATCACCATGGCCTTCTCCGCATAGGTGCGGATGGCGTCGGGGTTGGTGGGACGGTTGTAGGGCATGTCCTTCCAGGTCTGCATCTGGAGGTTCATATACTTGGCCCCCACCTTCTGGGCAAACTGGCAGTACTCCAGCCCTTTGCGCTGGTCCGACTCCCAGTCCGGCGTCAGGTAGTGGTAGAGGTTAACGAACTTCACGCCGTATTTTTCGCAGAGATCCACCACCTCCTGGGGATTGTCCATGTAGTGGTCCGCGAACCAGTTGAAGTTCTCCACCGTCTTGTAGCCCAGGTGGGAGATCTCCCGCAGAGCCTGCTCAAAGGCTCCCTTGGGATTGGGGTCCCGCTCCCAGTTGTTGTGCTCCTGGCTCAGCCAGGTCCACACCGTATATCCAAGTTCCATGAAAATGTACCTCCGTTCTCAGCCCTTGGTTGCACCGGCCGTCAGACCGGCAATGAACTGTTTTTGCGCAATGAGATAGATGATGATCATCGGCAGCGTGGCGGCTGTCAGCGCCGCGAACATCTGGGGGAAGTCTGTGCTGTACTCGCCCACGAAGGACATGATGCCCAGCGGCAGGGTCTTCACCTCGTCGGAGCGCAGCATCAGACTGGCCAGGAAGTATTCGTTCCAGGTATTCAGTCCGCTGAAGACCACCTGGATCATGATGCCCGGCAGGGTCAGGGGCACCACGATCTTGAGGAAGCTCTGGAAGCGGTTGCACCCGTCAATGATGGCAGCCTCCTCCAGACTGGCAGGCAGCCCGATATAGAACGCCCGCATGAGGAACACGCCGAAGCTGACCGCCTGACCGGCGTACACCAGGGCGATGCCGGGGATGGAGTTGACCAGTCCCAGCTTCAGCGCCACCGTGTAGGTGGGCATGCCCAGCACGCCGCCGGGGATCATCATGCCCACCAGCAGGAAGGAGTAGATCAGCTTTCTCCCCCGGAACCGGACCCGGGCCAGGGCGTAGGCCGCGCAGCTGTTCACCGGGATCACGATCAGGAGGAAGAGGCCTGTGGTGAGGATGCTGTTGATGTACTTCATCCCCAGCTGCCCCCGGCTCCAGGCGTTGATGTAGTTTTCAAAGAGGAAGGTTTTGGGCAGTCCCCAGATGTTCAGATAGAACTCGCTGGTGGACTTCAAAGAGCCAAATACCATCCAAAATACCGGATAGATGGTGATGACCAGAAAGAATCCCAGGATGATCCACTTGGGCACCGCCGCCAGGATCTTCTTGTAATGCACCTTTTTCTTGCTGTTTTCGTTCATCTTCGCTTCCTCCCCGGATCAATCCGCGTCCTTGGTCATCATCTTGAACTGGAGGAACCCGATGATAAACACGATGGCGAACAGGATGATGGACATGGCGTTGGCCTTGCCGAGGTTGCGGTAGCTGAAGGCGGTTTTTACCGAGTAGGTCAGCGCCGTCTCCGTGGAGTTGAAGGGGCCGCCGCCGGTCATTACGTTCACCAGGTTGTAGTTGTTGACAAAGGCACCGGTAATGGCCAGCAGCACATTGAGGACAATGATGCTGTTGATCTGGGGAATGGTGATGTGGATAAATTCGTCGAATTTGTTGGCCCCGTCGATCCGCGCCGCCTCATAGAGGGTCTTGGGCACCGACTGGAGGGCGGAGAGATAGAGCACCATGTGGAAGCCGATCCATTTCCAGATGTCCACCCACGCCACCGAGAAGATGGCGATATTGGGATCGCTGAGCCAGCCCTGGATCAATCCGTCCAGCCCCAGCCACTCCAGCATGCCGTTGAGGATGCCGAAGGTGGGGTTGTAGATCCAGGTCCACAAAACGCCCACCACCACATAGGAGAAGGTGACCGGCATGTACAAAGCCGTCCGGCAGAAGGCCTTGCCCCGGATCTGGTTGGCGATAAGGAGGGCGAGTCCCAGGCCGATGCCGTTTTTGAAGATGGTCACCACCACGGCGTAGACGAAGGTGTTCTTCAGCGAGAGGCGGAAGGTCTCATCCTGCAGCGCATAGATATAGTTCTTGATTCCGATATACTTCATATCGGAGAGACCGTCCCACTGATAAAAGCTGGTATAAAAGCCGTAAATAAACGGGGCGATGACAAAGATGGTGAACAAGATCAAAGCCGGGACCGTCATCACATAGGGGAATGCGCTGCTTCCCAGTCGTTTTTTGCGTTGTGATACCTGTTTGAACACAGCCAAACTCCCTTCTGTTCAGAAACTGCCGCAGGCAGTTTCGCCGCAGCCGCTCTGCCGCTATGCCGCGGCAGAGCGGCGCTGGTGATTACTGTCCGTAGGTGTCAGGGATAAACGCGGGCTCCACCTTGGCCCAGTCCTCCTCGGTCCACTCATCCCACCAGGCGTACACATAGCCCTCTTCCACCAGGCGGTCATAGGTACTCTGGATCTCCTGCACCGCGTCCTCCGCAGTGGTGTAGCCGGCGCCCACCGCCGGGATGTTGGAGGCCACCACATCGTTGATCTCATTGGGCCAGACCCAGTCGAGGTAGGTTACCAGGCTGTTGGCGTGGTGGCTGTTGATGTAGGTGATGAACTCGTCGCCGGAGGTCTCGATGCCGTTGATGCTGGGCAGCAGCTCAGAGGCGGCCAGCACGATGGGACCGCAGTTTTCCGGACGGGTGAAGAACTCGATGAAGCGCATAATCAGATCATAGTTTTCGGGGTTGCAGAGGGTGGGGACGAAGATGCTCTGGCCGCAGCCGGAGCCGTGCTGGGGCGTCACGCCCTCGATCATCTCCGGGAACTCGAACACGCCCACCTCAAAGGAGTCGCCGATCACATCCATCACGTTGGTATACTCCCAGGTGCCGCCGAAGAACATGGCGGACTTTCCCTGGGCAAAGGCGGCGCGCATACCGTCGGCGTCGGTGTTCAGGCTGTCGGTGTCGATGAGGCCCTCGTCAAAGAACTGCTTGATCATCTCAAAGGCCTGGATCTCCGCCTCGCCGGTGAAGTCGTAGTCGCCGCTGAGGAAGGCCTCTACGTTCTCAACAGACTGGTGGCCGGAGGACTGGGCGTAGGTCTCCATGAACCACATGGGCCAGTAGCCGGCCAGGCTGCCCTGCTGAAGGATGGGGGTGATGCCCTTCTCCTCCTTGATGACCCGGCAGACCTCCACCAGCTCGTCAAAGGTCTGCGGGATCTCCAGGCCCAGCTCGTCGAACATGGCCATGTTGTAGTAGAAGGTTACGGTGCCGGTGCTGCCCATGGGCAGGGCCCAGATCTTGCCGCCCAGCGTGGCGCTCTCCAGGGCGCCGTCGATCCAGCGGTCGGCGTAGGGCTCGATGAGCTCGGTGAGGTCCACGCACATGCCCGCCTGAACCAGGGTGTTGCGGATATAGCGGGCGCCGCAGGAGTAGATGTCGATGGTCTCATTGTTCATCTTGGCCGCCTGGAGGCTCTCGACCACGTCCTCAAAGCTGCCGTTCCACTTGATGACGACCTCCACGTCCTCGTTCTCGGCCATGAAGTCGTCGGCCACCTTCTGCCAGTACTCCTCCTCGTTGGGATACATGCGGATGTGGCCGCCGATGGTCAGCACCCGCTTGCCGTCGCTGCTGCCGCCGTCGGACGCGTCATTCCCGCCGTTTTGGGCGCAGCCCGCCAGCATGGCCGCCATCATGACGGCTGCAAGGATCAAACACATAACCTTTTTCATAATATCCTCCTTTTATTTCCTTTCTTTTCTGCACTTTCCTTCTTTTAGCATAGTATCAAAACACCAAGGACAAAACTCAGCATGCCCGCCCCCAGCACAGCTTTCGTTTTGCGGGAGGTGTTGCGGAATTCGCCGTATCCGATCCCCCAGATGTAGTGCCAGAAGTTATAGGAGGTGCTGATGGGCCACGCCACCGCGTAGCTCAGCACCGGCGCGGAAATGGCATACATAAGATTGCCGCCGAAGTGGCACACCGCGGAGAGGAACCCCATCCCGATCACATCCCGCCGGGACAGGAAGCCCTTCCACTGGTGGGAGAGCGTCAGGCAGATGCCGGAGTAGATCCAGGTCCCCACCATAGCGCCGATGGACACCAGGCCGATGCACAGCAGCTGGGGGATCCCGTCCGGCCGCAGGTCCGTCTGCACGAAGGCGGACTGCACGAAGGCGTAGAGGGGGGTGAAGCACATGGAGCAGAACAGCAGCACCGCCAAATTCTTCACCCGGAAGAGGATCTCCGAACGGTATTTCGTCCGGTTGGCCTGGGCGCCGGTATCCTTGTCCCGCAGCACCGCCGCCGCCTGGCTGATGATCGTGGCCGCCAGCAGAATGAGGGCTCCCAGATAGATCCGCTGGATAGACTGCCCCTCCCGCAGGCCGCCGAAGTAGCAGGAGATGGTGGTTCCGATCAGAATGCTGGTGGTGGAGGTGATGGAGGTGGAGAGGATCATCCCCACGTTTTTGATGGCCCGCATGTTGGCCTGGACGCCCACAGACCAGAAGCCGCCGCACACCACGATCCAGCCGCACAGCTCCTTCCGCTCCCTGGCGATCTCCAGCAGGGACCCCTCCACGAAGTAAGGCTTCAAAAAGGCGATCGCCGTCCAGACCACCACCACGGAGAAGGTGTAGACCCAGATCATGAAGGCGGGCACGGGGTACCCCTTCAGCCGCTTTCCGAACTGGAACCAGCTGCCCCACATGAGGGTGGTCAGGATCAGGATGAACAGCGCGGAGGACTGTGTCAAATTGGCCATATCAGTCCCTCAGCACTGCACCTTGCACATCATCTCATAAGCCAGCTGGATGTCCTCCCGGGCGTCCTCGCCGGAGGTGTCCGGCTTCTTTCCGGACACGATGCAGTCGTAGAAATGCAGGATCTCGTTGCGGTAGGACTCCTGGAAGTTGTTGACCACCACCTTGTCCACGTTGACCATGGAATCCCCCTCGTTCTCATTGATGGTGAGCTTGGTGGGATAGTTCTTCAGATAGGGCCAGGGGAACTCCAGCGTCAGGTTCTTCTCTCCGGCGTACACCCAGATCTTCTCGTCCCAGGACCGGCGGTTCATCACCAGCCCGGACTCAAACACCGCCCGGAAGCTGCCGTAGTCCAGCACCGAGGTGACGAAGGTTTCCTTATGCACATCCGCGTAGAGCACCTTGGGCCTTCCGAAGGCGTGGCGCATCAGGATGGTGTCGTGGGTGGAGAGTCCCAGCACCAGGCTGTAGGCCTCCCCCAGGTGCTCCCGGCCGGGTCCCATCTGCTCGGCGATGGCGTCCTTGATGTCCTGGGCCCCCTTGGCCAGCACCTCCGCCGGGATGTCGCTGCCCCGGATGATGTGGAACAGGGAGTTGGTAAAGTCGAAGGAGCCGCCGAAATCGTGGACCCGCACCAGATTCACGTCCTTCAGGGCCTCCACCTGCTCCTTGAAGTAGAGGTAGCTGGGGTCGTAGCGCTTCATATAGCCCACCATCAGCACCACGTTGCTGCGCTTGGCCTCGGCGATGATCTCGTCGGCCTGGCGCAGGTTGTAGGCCAGGGGCTTTTCGATGAGCATGTGCTTTCCTGCCCTGGCCGCCTTCAGGCCCGGCTCATAGTGGTCCTTGGTGGCGATGATCACCGCGTCCAGCTCCGGGTCCGCCAGCATTTTGTCCATATCGGTGAACTGCCGCTGGGCCGGCACGCCGTACTTCTCGCCCAGCTGAGCGATGACCTGGGCAGACAGGTCGCAGAGGGAATAGATCTCAAACTGGGGCAGCTCGCTGAGGAAGGGCAGATGCTCGATCTGCACGATCTGACCGCAGCCGATGATGCCCACTCGAATTTTTTTGTCCATCTTCATCTCCGCCTTTCTTTTTCAGGGCTTGATAATCACTTTCACGGCCTCGCCCTTCCGCAGAAGCTCCAGTCCCTCGTGGATCTGCTCCAGGGGATAGGTGGCTGTGATGAGCTTGGAGAGGTCGATGACGCCGCTCTCGATGATGCTGACTGCCTGGGGGAAGGTGGCGTTGGCCAGCCAGGTGCCCTTCACAGAGATCTCCTTGGTGGTGATCTCACACTGGGCGATCTCCTTCCGGGCCATCTTGTTCACACCGAAGAGGACCACCGTTCCGCCCTTGCGCACCATGTCCACGCAGGAGACCATCTGGGAACCGGTCACGTCAAAGACGAAGTCGGCGCCGATGCCGGTGGCCTCCGTCACGATCTCCCCGGCCTTCTCGGTGATGGGATTGATGACCCGGCCCAGCTTCAGATTCTCGGCGAAGGCCGCCCGGACGGGGGCCGTCTCCAGGATGAACAGCTTGTCCACGCCGGCGCTCTTGAGCATCATGGCGATCATCAGGCCGATGGGGCCGGCCCCCACTACCACGGCGCTGTCGCCGGGCTTGACGTCGGCCTTGTTGATGCCGTTGACCACGCAGGCCAGGGGCTCGGCACAGGCGGCCACACCGGCGTCCACGTCCTTGGCGATGGGATAGACCACCTTGTCGCTGACCACGCAGTATTTGGCGAAGGCGCCGTCGTAGTCGATGCCCAGGGCCTCGATGTTCTCGCACTGGTTGGGCAGGTTCTTCTTGCAGTACACGCACTTCCCGCAGTAGTTATTGGGGTTGACCACCACCCGCTGGCCGATCTCCACCTGGTCCACCAGCTCGCCCTTCGCCCGGACATAGCCCACGAACTCATGGCCCAGAATGGTGTTGGGGGTGGCAATGTACCCCGGAGGCACAGCCGTAATATGGACGTCCGTCCCGCAGATACTGCACGCCTCCACCTCGATCAGCACCTGATCGCCCTTTGTGATCTGGGGGACCGGTACATCCTTGACCACAAGATTCCCCTCACTGACAAACACCGCGGCTTTCATCATCTCACCCATGGCTGCAATCTCCTTTTCTTCAGATTCTGTATCTGTTGTTGTTCCCTTAAAAATTGACGCCGGCCACCAGGATCACGTTGGCGTAGCTGGAGCACTCCCCCGTCCGCACCACCACCTGGGCCTTTTTGGTCATCTCCTTGAAGGTCTCGTGGGGCACCCTGGAGGCGGGGAGCCCCTGGAGGGTCTTCTGCATGAACGCCTCCATCTCCGGGTTGGCTCTGGTGCACTCCTCCGCATAGACGTAGGACTCGATCACCAGCTCGCCTGCCACTGCGCTGAGGACCTGGGCAAAGGAGGGCACGCCGTGGGTGACGGACAGATCCACCACCGGAACTCCCTCCGGGACCGGAAGTCCCGCATCCCCGATCACAAACGTCTGCGTATGTCCGATAGCCGCCACCGCCCGGATCAGCTCCGGATTCAAGATCCCGCTCTTCTTCATGCTGTTTCTCCTTTTTTGATTTGGTCCAGAAAGCGCTCCACCTCTTCCCTGGAGGGAATAGAGGTCTGGGCGCCCGGCCGGGATACCGAGAGGGTGGAGGCCGCGTTGGCAAAGGGGATGGCCTCCTCCACCGCCGCACCCTCCGCCAGCTTCACCGCAATGGCGCCGTTGAAGGTATCGCCGGCCGCCGTGGTGTCTGCCACCTTGATGTAGGGCGGCGGGAAAACCTTTGTCCCCGCCCGGCTGCACAGCATGGCGCCCCGTTTTCCGATGGTCACGATCACATGCTCCACGCCCTTGTCCAGCAGCGCGGCGGCCGCCCGCTCCACCTCCTCCAGGCTGTCCACCGGCAGCTTCGTCAGCCGGGACAGCTCCGTCTCGTTGGGGGTCAGGTAGGTGAGCCCCCGGTAGACCTCCTCCGGGATCTCCTCCGGGGCCGGGGCGGGGTTCAGTATGGTGATCTTTCCCAGGGCCTTGCCCCGCTCCAGGGCGTAGTACACCGCATCTGCCGGGGTCTCCAGCTGGGCCAGGAGGATATCCGCCGTCTGGATCTGCTCCTCATGCTGCCGGATGTATGTAAGGTCGCACAGCGTGTTGGCCCCGGGGACCACCACGATGCTGTTGTTCCCCTCCCGGTTCACGCAGATCATGGCCATTCCGGTATCCAGCGTCTCACTGCGGCGGATCCGGGAGATATCCACGCCGGCTTCCTTCATGTTGACAAGGGCGTTTTCTCCCAGGCCGTCAGCGCCGACGGCGGTGAGGAAGGTGGTCTTGCCTCCCAGCCTCCCGCAGGCCACCGCCTGATTGGCCCCCTTCCCGCCCGGCACCTTTTTCAGCGTACCGCCCAGGATGGTCTCGCCCACCTCCGGCGTGTGATCCACCGGCACCACAAGGTCGATGTTGGTACTGCCGATCACCAGGATCTTCTGTCCCATGTCGTTCTCCTTTCACTTCGTCGTCTTTCGGATCACCAGTCTCGGCAGAAGCCGGACGTTCTTCTCCTTCGGCGGCTTTCCGTCAATGGCGTCCAGCAGCAGCTGCGCCGCCTTCCGTCCCATCTCAATGGTGGGCTGCTGCACTGTGGTCAGCGGCGGATCGCACATCTGCGCGTAGTCGATATTATCGAACCCCGCCACCTCCACGTCCTCCGGGATCCGGTAGGCCAGCTCCCGCAGCGCCCGAATGGCCCCCAGGGCCATGGTGTCGTTGGCCGCCACCACGCCGTCGTACCGCTGCCCCTCCCGCTCCAGTTCCATAATTGCCCCGTAGCCGCTCTCTACGGAATAGGTCCCGTACTTGATGAGGGACTCATCGAAGGGGATCCCGTACTTCTCCAGAGCCGCCCGGTACCCCTCGATCCGCTCCTTGGCGGTGGAGATATCCATGGGGCCTGAGAGGAATACCACCTTCTGGGCGCCGTGGGACAGCATCATCTCGCAGGAGCGGTAGGTGGCCAGCTGGTTGTCGGCGAATACGCCGGCGGTATACTGCATCCCCGGCAGGGTGCGGTCCAGCAGAATGCACGGAATGCGGTATTTCTCCAGCAGGTGGTGGCTGTCCAGGCACTCCTTGGCTGAGGAGGTGAGGATGATGCCGTCCACCTTTTTGGCGATGAACGTGGACAGATACCGGCTCTCCTTTTCCGGGGAGGAATTGGTGTTCCCAAAGATCACCACATAGCCGTTGTCGCTGGAAAAATTTTCAATGGCCTTGACCAGCTCGGAAAAAAAGGGATTGGTCACATCGGGAATAATCAGTCCGATGGTCTTGCTGTGGGAGGGGGTGTAGTTCTTGGCAAAGGGGTTGGTCTGATAGTTCAGCTCATCCACAATCTTCTGGACCCGTTCCCGGGTCTTCTCCCCTACTCCGGTGGGATTTCCGTTGATGACCCGCGAAACGGTGGCCTTCGATACCCCGGCAAGTCTGGCGATGTCTTCTACCGTAATTCTCAAAAAGCGTTCCGCTCCTTCCTCTCCGCAGGCCCTGACTTTCTCTGTAGTTTGCATGATATCAGAGAAACAACGTTTCTCAAAGACATCGGATTACATAAAATTCTTGTTAAAATATGTCGTTTATTACAACTTTTCAAAATGTTTTTTGCTTTTATTCAGCACATTGCCAATAATGAAAGAAAATTTTTCTCCCTGATTTTTTCATAAAGAAAAGCATTGACTTTTTTCCTCCTTACGACGTAAACTGGAAAAAAAGAGCACCTTGCGCTGCGGGGTGTCTGTTCCCGTCTTTTCCATCAGGAGGTATCCATGAAGCGTCTTTTTGACTACAACGCCAAGGTGATTCAGGCCCTTACAGCCCTCACGCAGCTGCTGCTGCTGAATCTGCTCTTCTGCCTGTGCTGCCTTCCCCTGGTGACCGGAGGCTGTGCGCTGGCAGGCCTGTGCGCCGGCGTCCGCTCCGTTTCAGAAAATCTGGGAAACCCTCTGCAAACGTTTTGGCAGGCCGCCCGGAAGGATCTCCGCCGAGCGGTGAGCGGCTGGGTGCTGCTGCTGGTCTGCGCCGGGCTGCTGTTTTTTGACGCCTTTTACTACTACGCCGCCGCCTATCATCTCTCCCTGTCCATCCTGGTCCTCCTCTGCGTGGCCTTCTTCGTTGTCTGGGCTGTGGGCCTGCTGTTTTTCTACCTGCTCCCGCTCACCTCGGGCAACCTGCGTCAGCAGGTCCGCCTCAGCTTCTCCACCGCTCTCTCCCACCCGGTAAGGGCCCTGGCCGTCTGTCTCCTCTGGGGTGTTTTCCCAGGGCTCTTCCTCTTTTATCCCCCGCTCTTTCTCGGACTATTCCCTTTCTGGCTCCTGTTCTACTTCTCCGGCGCCGCCTGGCTGACCCACAAGCTCTTCCGCGGCGTTCTGGCGCAGATGGGTCTGTGACAAAAACGGCCCGGACCGCTGGTTTCCGGCGGTCCGGGCCGTTTTATCTTTTTATCAAAGGCAAAAAAAGCCGCCGCGGCAGATTGCCGCGGCGGCTCCTTTTCTTTTATGATGCGCCTCAGGCCCAGGGATTCTCGGTGGGATAGGGCAGGCTCTTGGGCTGGTTGTAGGCGATGTCCGCCACGCCGAAGTACTTGAGCACCTCGAAGAGGGCCTTGCCGCAGTGGGCGAAGGCCACCGCGCCGTGGTGGGGATAGCGCTTTTGCACCAGCACATGGCGATAGAACCGGCCCATCTCCGGGATGGCGAAGATACCGATGCCGCCGAAGGAACGGGTGGCCACAGGCAGCACCTCGCCCTGGGCGATATAGGACCGCAGGGTCCCCTCGCTGTCGCACTGGAGGCGATAGAAGGTGACGGCGCCGGGAGCGATGTCGCCCTCCAGGGTGCCCCGGGTGAAATCGGGGGTGCCGCCGTTTTCCAGCAGGCGGTTCTGGATCAGCTGATACTTCACCGCGCAGCCGCCGCACATCTTGCAGCTGGGGGTGTTGCCGCAGTGGAAGCCCATGAAGGTGTCGGTGAGCTTGTAGTCGAACTTGCCGGCGATGTCCTCGTCGTAGATGTACTGGGGCACGGAGTTGTTGATGTCCAGCAGGGTCACAGCGTCGCCGGTGATGCAGGCGCCGATGTACTCGCTGAGGGCGCCGTAGATATCCACCTCGCAGGCCACGGGGATGCCCCGGGCAGCCAGACGGGAATTCACATAGCAGGGCTCAAAGCCGAACTGCTCAGGGAAGGCGGGCCAGCACTTGTCGGCAAAGGCCACATACTTCCGGGCGCCCTTGTGGGCCTCCGCCCAATCCAGCAGGGTCAGCTCAAACTGGGCCATCCGCTCCAGCAGGTCGGGATAGACCTTGCCGTCCATCTCCTTCTGCATGTCGGCGGCCACCTCGGCGATGCGCTTGTCGCCGGCATGGGCCTTGTAGGACACCAGCAGATCCAGCTCGCTGTTTTCCTCCACCTCGACGCCCAGCTCGTAGAGGCCCTTGATGGGGGCGTTGCAGGCGAAGAAGTCCTGGGGACGGGGACCGAAGGTGATGATCTTCAGATTCTTCACGCCGATGATGGCCCGGGCGATGGGGATGAACTCCCGGATCATGTCCGCGCACTCCTGGGCGGTGCCCACGGGGTACTCGGGCAGGTAGGCCTTCAGGTGGCGCATGCCCAGATTGTAGGAGCAGTTCAGCACGCCGCAGTAGGCGTCACCGCGGCCGTTGATCATATCCCCGTCGCCCTCGGCGGCGGCGATGTACATGGTGGGTCCGTCAAACTTCTGGCACAGGATGGTCTCGGGGGTCTCGGGGCCGAAGTTGCCCAGGAACACCACCAGGGCGTTTACGCCGTTGGCCTTCACATCCTCCAGAGCCTTCAGGGCGTCAGCCTCGTTCTCCACGGTGATGGGGCACTCATAGAGGCCCTCGCCGTAGGCGGCCACAATGTTCTTGCGGCGCTGGGTGGACAGGGCGATGGGGAAGCAGTCCCGGGACACGGCGATGATGCCCAGCTTCACGTCGGGAATGTGGGTAAACATGTGAATCAACCTCTCTTTTCTCAAATCTCGTCCGCCGCTCACAGATCGGCGGCAATGTCCACATTGACGCCGTCCAGCCGCACCGGCGCGCCCTGGGCGGCCTCGCTGCTTTCGGCGTGGGCCAGCAGCCACTTGTTGGCGGCCCACAGCGTCTCGTCCTCTCCGTTGAGGGGGGTGATGGCGCCCTTGGGGCCGTTGGTGCCCCGGGGCAGCACGATGACCACCTGGAACCCGGCGCCCTTGGCGGCGGAGCAGGGGGCGTAGTGCAGGGAAGTGGCGTACACCTCCACCACCGCCCCGGCAGGGGCCTTGAAGGCCTTCACCTTGGCGGTGTCCAGACGGCCGTTCACCATGTCGTCCTCCCGGGCCAGGAGGAGAATGAAGTCCTCCGCGCCGATGTTCAGTTCGCTGTCCCGGTGGTACTCCAGGCAGTTGAGCTTGGTGTTATGGCCGTTGCACCAGCCCAGCTGGATGGGCATGCCGCCGTAGGCGTTGGCGGCAAACTGGCCGGCAATGGGCAGAGCCTCCAGCTCCGGCTGGGAGGGCACATAGTCCACCCCGTCGGGAACGGGAGTCACGGCTTTCAGCGTCTCCAAAAGGGCCTTGGTGTCATAGCCCTCCAGCACCTTGCCGTAGGGGGCGAAGGCGGCGTCGTAGATGGATTGAATCGTCATAAACAATCACCTCATGCTCGGGAGCGTTCTCCCGCAAAATGGTCCAATGCGAAATCACAGAGCTTCTGGCTGACGGGGAAGAACAGCTGGGCGGCGGGTCCCACCAAAAAGGCGCAGATCACCGTGCCCACGCCCAGCACGCCTCCCAGGAGGAACCCCACCACAGCGAAGGTGAGGTCCACCCCGATCCGGACAGGACCGAAGGGCTTTTTCCACTTGTCGCTGAGCACCACCGCCACCAGGTCGTTGGGACCGGTGCCTGCCTCAGAGCGGATAACGATGGTCATGCCGAAGGCCAGAATCACGCAGCCCACTATCAGAAGGCCCAGCCGCACAGGAAGGGGCAGGCTCCCGTTAATTACGGGGCCCAGCACCACGGTGTACACGTCGATGATGGGACCCCCCAGGGCCATGCACAGCACAGTGCCGATCCCCACATAGTGCCGGTCCACCACCAGCAGCACCAGCATGATGAGAAGGGACACCAAAAGGTGGACCCGGCCGTGGGTCATCAGGTCCCAGCCGTACCAGGGCAGACCCCGGTAGAGGCCCTGGATAAACACGTTGAAGGGGTCGGACCCCAGGTCCGACTGGAGGAAGAGGGTCACGCCCAGGTGGGCGATGCACAGGCCCACCAGCAGCAGCACCACCCGCACGGCCATCTCCCGGAAGGAGCGTCGCTTCATGGCGTCTCCTCCCCGGCGTTCTCATCCTCCTCCGTCCGCCGCCCTCTGGGCCGCTTCAGCGCCCAGATGCAGAAGGCGAGGCCGCTGAGGCCCAGCACGCAGCCGCTGGCCCAGGCCGCTGGATCGCTCATCCCCGTGTCCCCGCCGCCCAGCTGGGCGGAGAGGATCCTGTAGGCCAGGTACACCAGGTACCCGCCCACCGCCAGACGGGTCATCAGGCGGATCTCATCGCTCATAGGCTTCCTCCCTGTGTCACAGCAGCTGAGGGAACACGCCCTTCAGCGCGGGGTAGAGCTTGGAGAACTGCCGGTAGCGCTGCTCATAGCGCCCGGCGATCTCCGGGTCGGGGGCGACGGCGTCCGCCGTCTGCACCAGCTTGTCGCACACCGCCTGGACGCTGGGGTAGGCCCCGCAGGCCACCATGGCCAGCATGGCCCCGCCCATGCCGGGCCCCTGCTCGGACACAGGGGTGGTGAGCTCCACATTGAGGACGTTGGCCATGATCTTCTTCCACAGAGGACTCTTGGCGCCGCCGCCGCAGATCATGCTGCGCCGGATGTCCAGCCCCAGAGACCGGGCCACCTCGAAGCTGTCCCGGATGGCAAAGGCTACGCCCTCCAGCACCGCCTGGGTCATGTCGGCCCGGCTGGTGTCCATGGTCATGCCCACAAAGACGCTGCGGGCGTCGGTGTCGTTGATGGGGGACCGCTCTCCCATGAGGTAGGGAAGGAAGTACACATGGTTGCGTCCCAGCTTGTCGTCGGTGATGTCCTTCTGAGCCCCGGCGTAGTCCTGGGACCCCAGAATCTCGTCCATCCACCACTTGTTGCAGCTGGCGGCGGAGAGCATGCAGCCCATGAGATGGTAGTGGCCGTCGGCATGGGCGAAGGCGTGGAGGGCGTTGTGGGGGTCCACGCCGAAGTGGTCGCTGGAGATGAAGAGGGTGCCGGAGGTGCCGAGAGAGATGTTGCAGCCGCCCTCTCCCACGGTGCCGGTGCCCACGGCGGCGGCGGCGTTGTCGCCGGCGCCGGCGCAGACCACCACGCGCTCGGAGAGACCCAGCTTTTCAGCGATCTCCGGACGGAGGGTTCCCACCGCCTCATAGCTCTCGAAGAGCCG
>CALXDB010000037.1 GCA_944386955.1 uncultured Oscillospiraceae bacterium | reverse complement strand
AGAGAGGCTTTCCTCTGCGGCGGCGTTTTTTCCTTGGGGCTACAGAAGCAGCAGCAGTCCCAGGGCGATGAGCAGCTCCTCATCCTCCCCCTCGGAGAAGAGAAGCAGGAGCAGCAGCAACAGCAGCAGATCCCCGGTATCCACGTCCTCCAGCTTCAGCCGGTCCAGCAGCTTACGGAGAAAGCCGTCCGCCCGGTCCCGGGCAGTCTCCCGATCCGGGGCAGCGTGCGCCGCCCGGCGGGGCTCCTCCGGCGGGGGAGGAGCTTCCTGGCGAGGGATCCGCCGGTATTCCCCGTTGTCGTTTCGGATATAGCGGTTATACATGGCTATTCCCCCAGCCTCCCCAAAAACCGCTTCCCCAGGCTGAGGATCCGAGCGGCCCGGAGGGCCTGATCCACCTTGTCCCTGCGGCTCTCCTTCAAAAAGGGCCGCAGGGCGTAGAGCAGCTGCTCCCGCTCTCCGGTGCGGCTGTCATTGAGTTCGGTGAGGAGGGGCAGCACCTTCTGGAGGAGAGCTGGGTCCAGGCCGAAGAGTCCCTCGCCGCCGGAGGAAGGGGCGGGGGAGGGGGGAGCCTCCGAGTGCTCCTGGGACTGGCCCAGTGACTGGGCCAGGGACGCCACCTGGGCCATGGCTTCGGGGTTGGACAAGATAGCGTTCAGCTTTTCCTCAAACTCTCCCATGGCGCAGCCCTCCTCTCTCCGCTACTTCCTTCCCTCCACAGCCTTTTGGATCCGGGCTACCAGCTGGCTGCCCTCGGTTGTGGCCATCATGGCCCGGACCATGTTGCCCAGTTCCGCCGCATCCCCCTTGGCGGCGGAGGCAGCGGCTTTCTGCAGCCGGTCCCGCCCCCCCTGGCGGTCCATCATCTCCATAAGCCGTTTGCCGTCCTGAGAGCGGAGGATGGCATCCACTGCTCCCGGGTTGGTCTTCAGCATCTGGCTCAGCTGCCGGAATGTGTTGTCCATGGCAATTCCCCCATATCGTTGTGGTACTGCAGTATATGCGGGAGAGGGGATGTTTGTGCCCGCCCCGGGCAAAGGGGCAAAAAGAGAGCGCCCCCTGCGAGGGGGCGCTTTCGTGCGCTTATTCCTGTGCTCCCCAGTGGTCACAGAAGGGCCGCAGGGTGCAGTTGGGGCAGTCCGGCCGCCGGGCCACGCATACTGCACGGCCATGGAGCACCATCCGGTGGCAGAAGGCATTGCTCTCCTCGGGCGGGATGCACTTCCTCAGCTGCATTTCCACCTTCAGCGGGTCCTTGCTGCCGTCAGTGATCCCCAAAAGCCCCGTGATCCGGATGCAGTGGGTGTCGCAGACATAGCCCTCCTTGCCGTAGATGTCCCCCAGAATGAGGTTGGCCGTCTTGCGGCCCACGCCGGGCAGACGGAGGAGATCCTCCATGTTGTCCGGCACCTTCCCGCCGTACTCCGTCAGAAGCATCCGGGCCGCGCCCACAATGTCCCGGGCCTTGGCCCGCCAAAAGCCGGTGGAGTGGATGTACCGGCCCACCTCGTCCACGTCCGCCGCCGCGAAATCCTCCAAAGTGGGGTAGCGGGCGAAGAGGGCAGGGGTCACCAGGTTCACCCGGGCGTCGGTGCACTGGGCCGCCAGACGCACGGAGAACAGCAGCTCATAGGCCTTCTTGCTGTCATATTCCAGGGAGCACTCCGCCCCGGGGTAGAGGACCTTCAGCTCCGCGATGATCGCGTCAATGGTCTCCTTGTTTTTCAATCCCATCACCTCGCCCCCCATCATACCACAGGATGAACTAAAATTCGAGGAAAAAATATGGGCAAACCGGAAAATCTGTGGTACAATGGTGCAATCCCACGAGGAGGTCTCTTATCATGCGCCTGTACTTTAAGCAGCGGTTTTTCTCCTGGCTGGACAGTTACGACATCTACGACGAGGAGGACCGGGCGGTCTTCACCGTGGAGGGGAAGCTGAGCTGGGGTCACTGCCTTCATATTCAGGACGCCGCCGGGAACCACATCGCCACCCTGCAGGAGAAGGTCCTCTCCTTTCTGCCCCGGTTCGAGCTGTACATCGGGGAGCAGTATGTGGGCTGCATCACCAAGGAGTTCACCTTCTTCCGCCCCAGCTTCTCCATCGACTGCAACGACTGGACCGTAGAGGGGGAGTGGCTGGAATGGGACTATGAGATCCACAGCGCCAGCCGGGGGCGCATTGCCAGACTCTCCAAGGAGCCCTTCCGCCTTACCGACGCCTATGTGCTGGATGTGGAAGACCCGGACGACGCGCTGGGTGTTTTGATGGTGGCTCTGGCCATCGACGCGGAGAAGTGCTCCCGCAATTGAAGGGAAACGAGGGATCGATATGGAACAGCCTCTGGCCGACCGGATCCGGCCCAAGACCTTAGACGAGGTGGTGGGGCAGCGGCACCTTCTGGGCCCTGACGCCCTGCTGCGCCGGTTCATCGAGAAGGGCGCCAACGCCAACATGATCTTTTACGGCCCCTCCGGGGTGGGGAAGACCACCGTGGCCAACATCATCGCCCAGCGCACCAGCCGCCCCCTCTACCGTCTCAATGCCACCACCGCCTCCACCCAGGACATCCGGGATATCATGGCGGACATCGGCACCATCGTGGCCCCCAACGGGGTGCTTTTATACCTGGACGAGATCCAGTATTTCAATAAGCGCCAGCAGCAGAGTTTGCTGGAGTTCATGGAGAACGGCAAGATCACCCTCATCGCCTCTACCACGGAGAACCCCTACTTCTGTGTGTTCAACGCCCTTTTAAGCCGCAGCACCGTCTTTGAGTTCAAGGCCCTCACCGCCGCCGACGTGGAGCCTGCGGTGGAGCGGGGGCTCCAGATCGTGGCGGAGGAGAGCACCCTGCCCCTCACCTGGGAGGCGGAGGCGCCCAAGGTCATCGCCGCTGCCTGCGGCGGGGATGTGCGGAAGGCCCTCAACGCCGTGGAGTTCCTCTACGAGGCCGCCAAGATCCAGGACGGCCAGCTGCGGATCACCGCCGCCGACGCAGCGGAGGCCACTCAGCGCAGCGCCATGCGCTATGACCGGGAGGGGGACGCCCACTACGACCTCCTCTCCGCCCTCCAGAAGTCCATCCGGGGCAGCGACCCCGACGCCGCTATCCACTATCTGGCGAAGCTCCTGGTGGCGGGGGACCTTCTGAGCCCCTGCCGCCGCCTTCTGGTGATCGCGGCGGAGGACATCGGCCTGGCCTATCCTCAGGCCATCGCCATCACCAAAGCCTGCGTGGACGCGGCGCTGCAGATCGGCCTTCCCGAGGCACGGCTCCCCCTGGCGGAGGCCGCCGTGCTGCTGGCCACGTCCCCCAAGTCCAACACCGCCCATAACGCCATCATAGAAGCCATGGAGGACGTGCGGAAGGGGAGGACCGGGGACGTACCCCGGCACCTCCAGAACGTCCACGCCGACTCCGCAGGCAGCGCCCCGGCGCCGAAGTACAAATACCCCCATGTGTTCCCCAACCGCTGGGTAGATCAGCAGTATCTCCCCGATGCGGTGAAGGACGTGCAGTACTACCACTACGGGGAGAACAAGACTGAGCAGGCCGCCCGTGCCTATTGGGAGAAGATCAAGGGCCGGTAGGGGCCTCCGGCGGGTCATAGGACCAGCTGTCCGGCACCTGGCCGGTGAGGAAATAGCGGATAGGGGGCGGGGACTCCGTCTTCTCCAGCCGCTGGAGAATCTGGAGCTTGACTTTCTTTTGCCGGGGGAGAATACTCTTGATGTAGACGGTTACCCCGTCGTCCTCCCGAATGCCCGGCCTCGGCTCCGCCAGCCCTACCAGATTGGGGGTCAGCTCCACAAAGACGCCGTAGTCCCGGATGCTGCGAACCACGCCGGTGACAGTCTCACCCGGGGCAAAGGCGGCGGCGTTTTCCAGCCAGGTGCCGAGGAGCTCTTTGTGGGTGAGCGTGAGGCGGCCGGCGTCCCGGTCGAAGGACCGGACCGCCGCTAAGATCCTCTGCCCCTCAGAGAGGCGGCAGCTGGGGTGGCGGATCCGGACGGCGGAGAGGTCCGCCTTGGGCAGCAGGGCGACCACCCCGCAGCCCACGTCCACAAAGGCTCCAAAGGGAGCCAGATGGGTTACTCGCCCCCGGAGTACCGTCCCAGGCGGACAGTTCTCTGCCAGAAAGGTCAGCATCTTTTCCTGTGCTGCCCGGCGGGAGAGGTGGAGCAGTGGTTTCCCGCCGCCGTCTACGGTGACGCCGGTGATGACAAACTGGACGGGCCGTCCTACCCGGGAGAGGACGGAGATCTCCCGCGCCGCTCCGCTGACCGCGGGGTGGACCGCCAGGCGGCGGGGGAGAAGGCCGTCGAAGCCACGGTAGGCCACATGGAGATCGTGGTGCTGGTCGCAGCGGAGCGCCATACCCTCCACGATCTCTCCGGAGGCCGCAAGAGCCCGGATCTCTTCCAGAGAGGCAGGAGCCTCCGGCGGCGGTGCGCAGCCCTCTGGCTGGAAATTAGGCAGATTCCTCATACATTCACCATCCTATTTCAGGTTTGGATGCTATACTATATGCGGCGCCGCCTGGCGGCGGCACAGGGAGGGACTGTATGGATCTTAAGTTACATCAGCGGGTAGAGCTGAAGAAGCAGCACCCCTGCGGCAGCAGGATCTGGACCATCCACCGGGTGGGCATGGACATCAAGCTGCGCTGCGAGGGCTGCGGACATGAGCTGATGCTGCCCCGCAGCAAGGCTGAGAAGGCCATCAAACGAATCTTATCAGAGGAGGAACCGTCATGAGCAAGAAGCTGACCCGGATCTTCGCCAGCGTTATCGTGGGACTGCTGGTGGTGTCCATGCTGCTGAGCCTGGTGCTGCCCTTTGTGGGCTAAACCGTATGGCACGCAGCACATGACAAGGAAATTCACTTGTATGATATTTCCGCGATCGAGGAAGAGGGGAGGCAGAGGCCTCCTCTTTTTTCTGTCCCCAAGGCGGATTGCGACGCTTTTGCCGCCGGTGTTGTCCTATACTGAGAGGCAGAGAGGAGGGGGAGCGGATGACCGTTATCTATCCCGATGTAGCCTTTGCCCTCAATGCCCTGCTGGACGGTCTGGTTCTCCGGTGCACGATGGTCCTCATGGGCCATCCCGCCCGGTGGCGGCGGATCATTCCAGCTGCGGTGATAGGGGGACTATATGGGGCTCTTGCCATTCTGCCGCCCCTGTGGCTTCTGGCTTCCTTTCCGGGAAAAATACTGGCTGCCTGCGCTATGGTAGCCCTGGTCTATGGTAGGGGGCCCCTGTATCTCCGGTGCTGCCTGCTGTTTTTCCTGGTATCGGGGAGCCTATCCGGAGCTGTTACAGCAGTGACAGCCCTTTTCCGCACTGCCGGTCATCCCCTGGTGATCTTCCTCACATCCGGCCTCCTGTGTGCCTTCACCTTGACCGTGGTATTCCGCGCCTCCGCCAGGGCAGCGGTGGAAGGGAAAGTGGTCCGGGCGGCGGTGAGCTGGGGCGGCAGGACCGTTCATCTCCGCCTTCTCCGGGACACAGGCAACACGCTTTTGGACCCGGCGACGGGGAAGGTGATCTGCGTAGTGGAGGAAAAAGCTCTGGAGCCCCTCCTGAACGGGCGTGAAATTCTGTATAGGAAAATTCCTTTTCAGTCATTGGGACAGAAGAGAGGAGAGCTCCGTTGCTTCACCTGCGACGGACTGACGGTGGAGAGGGCGGACTTCGGCCCCTACCCCATCGGCCTGGCGGACCGTCCTCTTACCGATGGGGGCGGCTATGTGGGACTGTGGGGCGGAGAGAAGGGAGGGAACTGCGCTGAGCTGGCTGCAAAAAGTACATAACGTTCTTCAGAAGCTGCTGGAACGGCTGGGGCTGGTGCTGCCGGGCCACGTCCATTACATCGGAGGCAGCGACTCTCTGCCCCCGCCCCTGCCGCGGGAGGAGGAGACAGCACTGCTGGGGCGGCTGGACCAGGGGGACCTGGAGGCCCGGCAGACCCTCATAGAGCGGAACCTTCGTCTGGTGGTGTACATTGCCCGTCGGTTCGAGAACACCGGTATCCATATCGAGGACCTCATTTCCATCGGTACCATCGGCCTTATCAAGGCGGTGAACACCTATAAGTCTGACAAGAACATCAAGCTGGCCACCTACGCCTCCCGCTGCATCGAGAACGAGATCCTGATGTACCTCCGGAAAAATTCCGCCCAGCGGGGGGAGGTGAGCTTAGACGAGCCCCTCAACACCGACTGGGACGGCAACGAGCTCCTCCTCAGCGATGTACTGGGCACCGACGGGGACACGGTGATGCGTCCCATCGAGGAGGACGTGGACCGGACTCTCCTCAGCCAGGCCATCGACCGGCTGGATGACCGGGAGCGGGAGATCATCGTCTCCCGGTTCGGCCTCTACGGAACCCGGGAGCAGACCCAGAAGGAGGTGGCGGACCGGCTGGGCATCTCCCAGTCCTACATCTCCCGGCTGGAAAAGCGGATCATCACCCGGCTCAAGCGGGAAATCCTGCGGATGAGCTGAACCCCGCCTGAAAAAAGTTCGCGCCCTCCATCCATTGGGGCGCGGGCTTTTTTTGCGTTCGGGGGAGGGAGGCGGCTGAAAAGGGGCTTGACAGTTCGGCCCACAGGGTATATAGTTAATTACACAAGTAATGAACCAACGAAGGGAGGCGCGACGTGAAGGAGCAACTGACCGAGAGCAAGTCCATCTACCTCCAGATCAGCGAGATGATCGAGACGGACATCCTCCGGGGAATTCTCCTGGAGGAGGAGCAGGTGCCCAGCACCAATGAGCTGGCCCGGCTGTACACCATCAACCCTGCCACCGCCGGAAAGGGCGTCAACCTGCTGGTGGAGGAGGGGATCCTCTACAAGAAGCGGGGCATCGGCATGTTCGTGGCCGCCGGGGCCCGGGAGGCCATTTTGAAAAAGCGGCGAAAGTCCTTTGAGGAGACCCATCTGGCGCCCCTCCTGCGGGAAGCGGAGAGCCTGGGGATCACCAGAGAGGAACTGATCGCCATGATCCGGGAGAAATAAAGGAGAACCGATTATGAAATTACAGTGTACCGATCTTGTCAAGACCTACGGCACCCTCCACGCCGTGGACCACATCGCCCTGACCCTGGAGCAGGGGAAGATCTATGGCCTCATCGGCCGCAACGGGGCGGGGAAAACCACCCTGCTGTCCCTCCTCACCGCCCAGAACCCCGCCACCGCCGGGGAAGTAACCCTGGACGGTGCGCCGGTATGGGAGAACCGGGAGGCTCTTGGGCACCTTTGCTTCAGCCGGGAGCTGAACATCAGCCCAGAGACGGGGCTGGGGAATCTGAAGGTGAAGGAGTACCTCCGCATCGCTTCCATCTACTACCCCCACTGGGACGCCGGTATGGCCCAGGAGCTGACGGAGCTGTTTTGTCTTCCAGTGAAGAAGAAGCTCCAGAAGCTGAGCAAGGGCATGCTGTCCATGGTGACCATCATTGTGGCCCTGGCCAGTAAGGCGGATTTTACCTTCCTGGACGAGCCGGTGGCGGGCCTCGACGTGGTGGCCCGGGATCAGTTCTACAAGCTCCTTTTGGAGGAGTACAGCGCCACCGGCCGCACCTTCGTCATCTCCACCCACATCATCGAGGAGGCCGCCGACGTGCTGGAGGAGGTCATCATCCTCCGGGAGGGGAAGCTCCTCATGACGGAGAACGTCCAGGACCTTCTGGACAGCGCCCGGTATGTCAGCGGCAAAGCCGATGAGGTGGACGCCGCCGTCCGGGGCCTGGAGGTCCACCACGCTGAGTCCATGGGCCGCAGCAAGGGGGTCACCGTGCTGCTGAAGCCGGGGGAGGCGGTGGACGAGAGCCGGGAGGTCACCGTCCAGCCCATGAGCCTTCAGAAGATTTTCGTGGCCCTCTGCGGAGAGGAGGTCCAGGTATGAAGGGGAGAAACCTTCGATTCTGGCGGCGCTACGCCCTGGAGCTGCTGGCCGTAGGGCTGGGGGTGGCCTTTTTCTGCCTGGTGGTTTCTGCCCTGGGGGCACAGCCGGAGGCCCTGCCGGGGGTGCTGATGTGCACGCCCTACTACCTGTCCATGGGCTGCGCCTTCGGCCTGATCCTGTGCTGCTTTTCCATCCACATCTCCTATCTGCCCTTGATCCTGGCCATGGGCAGCACCCGGCGGGAGGCCTTCTGGGGCTTCCTCTGGTGCCGGTTGTTAGTGGTGGCCGCGGCGGCGGTTCTGTCCCTGTTCCTGTGGCTCCTCCTGCCGGGGGACGTCGCCCGGGACGGGCTGACCCTGCTGCCCCTGCTGGTACTGCTGATGCTGCTGGCCGCCAGCCTGGGGAGCCTCATGGGCCTTCTCTACCAGAGGTGGCGGGGACTTGGCATTCTGGTGCTGGCGGTCCTCTCCGGCGTGGTGGGGGCCGGTGCCTCCATCACGGTGATGAGCAGCTCCCGGGGCGCGGCCCTGTTCTCCCGGCTGGGCCCCCTCGGCGCATGGACGGCAGTGGGGGCGGCGCTGTGGCTGCTGCTGGGGGCGGCGGACCTGCTCCTCACCAGGAGCACCCTGCGCCGCAGGGAAGTGAAGCTATAAAGGAGGGAATGGTATGAGAGATATTTGCATCACCTGGCGTATCCACCGGAAGGATATCTCCTTCATGGCCATCTGTGTGGCCGTGGGCTGGGGGATCGGCGTGGCCACCGCCCTCCTCTGCATGCACTTTCTCATGGAGCCGGGGGAGGGGTTCGCCACCGTCGGCGCCCTCTTTGCCTTTTTCGCCATCGCTGTGGGCATTCTGGCCCGGGGCAACCAGAACAGCTCCACCCGCTACGCCCTGGCCGTCTCCATGGGCCAGACCCGCCGCTCCTACCTCCTCTGGGACTCCCTGGCCGGTTTTCTGGAGTGCCTGGTGTTCACCGGCGGGGTGATCCTCCTGGGGATGGCGGAGCGGGCCCTCTATCTGGCCCTCTTTCCCGGGGAGGAGGACGTGCTGGATTTCATCGGCTTTTTTGAAGAGTACCGCTACGCCGCCTGGATCGTCCTGGCCGCCTGCGCTGTCTTTGTGTGCCTGGACCTGCTGCTCACCGCTCTGATGCTCCGCTTCGGGCGTAGGGGGATGTTCGTCTTTCTGGTACCCGTTTGGGTCATGACCCTGGTGATTTCTCCCGCCCTCAACGCGGTGCGGGGCAACCCCGGCTCCCTCATGGCCATGCTGGGGGAGTGGCTCATCCGGCTGGGGGGCTTTCTCAGCGGTGTGGGCGGCGTCGTGGCCGGAGCTGTCCTGGTACTGGCGCTGGTAGGGGGGAGCGTGGCCTACCTCCTCCGGGCCCCGGTTCAGCTGTGATGTCCTTTTTTCTCCGGATACCTGCCCGGGGGACGGAAATCTCCGTCCCCCGGGTATTTTTTTGCGGGAAAGCAGCCAGGGACGGGGGGAGGGACCCCAGGATTTTCTACATGTCAAGATATTGACAGGAGAAAAATACCTGCTACAATATCTTGTGTTGATTTTTCGCTGCCTTCGGGCGGCGTTGGAATACGCAAATACAAAGGAAAGCAGAGAGGAAGAAGAACATGCCCATTTCCAAAAATGCCCAGGCGGTGCTGGAGCGGCGCTACCTGATCCGAGACGAGAAGGGGAACCCTACGGAGACGGTGGACGATCTCTTTCACCGGGTGGCCAACGCCATCGCGGCGGCGGACCGGGTCTTTGACGAGAAGGCGGACGTGGATGCCACGGCGGCCGGATTTTACCGGATGATGACGGAGCTGGAATTTCTGCCCAACTCGCCTACCCTGATGAACGCGGGCCGGCCCCTGGGGCAGCTGTCCGCCTGCTTCGTGCTGCCGGTGGGAGACTCCATGGAGGAGATCTTCGACGCCATCAAGCACGCGGCCCTCATCCACAAAAGCGGCGGCGGCACCGGCTTCTCCTTCTCTCGGCTGCGGCCCAAGGGGTCCACGGTGAACTCCACCGGCGGCGTGGCAAGCGGCCCCATCTCCTTCATGAAGGTGTTCAACGCCGCCACTGAGGCGGTGAAGCAGGGGGGCACCCGCCGGGGGGCCAACATGGGTATCCTCCGGGTGGACCATCCGGACATCATGGAGTTCATCACCTGCAAGAACGATACCCGGGAGATCACCAACTTCAACATCTCCGTAGGGCTGACCGAGGCCTTCATGACCGCTGTGGAGCGGAACCAGGAGTACGACCTGGTGGACCCCGCCACCAAGCAGGTCACCGGCCGGCTGAAGGCCAAGGAGGTCTTCGATACCATCGTCCAGTCCGCCTGGCAGACCGGCGAGCCGGGCATCATCTTCTTAGACCGCCTTAACCGGGACAACATGGTGCCCCAGGTGGGAGAGATCGAGTCCACCAACCCCTGCGGCGAGCAGCCCCTGCTGCCCTATGAGGCCTGCAATCTGGGCTCCATCAATCTGGTGCAGCACCTGAAGAAGACGGAGAAGGGCTATATCATCGACTGGGAGAAGCTGGACCGGACCGTGGACATGGCAGTCCACTTCCTGGACAACGTTATTGAGGTCAACCAGTATCCCCTGCCGGAGATCGACAAGATGACCAGAGCTACCCGGAAGATCGGCCTTGGGGTCATGGGCTTTGCGGACATGCTGCTGTACCTGGGTGTACCCTACAACAGCAGCCGGGGCGTGGAGCTGGGCCGTCAGATCATGGAGCGGATCAACACCCGGGGCCACGAGGCCAGCCGACAGCTGGCCAAGGTCCGGGGGGCCTTCCCCCTCTTTGCAGAGAGCACCTTCCGCAACGAGGAGCCCATCCGCAACGCCACCGTCACCACCATCGCCCCCACTGGTACCCTCAGCATTATCGCCGGGGTGTCCAGCGGCGTGGAGCCGGTGTTTGCTTACGCCTATATCCGCAATGTTATGGATCACACCCATCTCATTGAGACCAACCAGATCCTCAAGGACAAGCTGGCGGAGGCGGGACTCTACTCCGAGGAGCTGATGCAGCAGATCGTGGACCACGGTACCCTGGCCCATGTGGAGGGCATCCCCGAGGAGATCAAGCAGGTCTTTGTCTGCGCCCACGATGTATCACCAGTGTGGCATGTGCGGATGCAGGCCGCCTTTCAGGAGTACACGGACAACGCCGTCAGCAAGACGGTGAACTTCCCCAACAGCGCCACCAAGGACGACGTGGCGGAGGTGTACCAGCTGGCCTATACGCTCGGGTGTAAAGGAACTACCATTTACAGAGACGGCAGCCGCAACGAGCAGGTACTGAACATTAAGAAGGTCAATGACGGCAAGGCGGAGGCCCCTGTGGCCAAGGCCAAGCCCGCGGAGCCCCCCAAGGCCAAGGAGGTCTGTCCCGGCCACATTGAGGGAGATTATGGCCGTCTGCTGCCCCGGCCCCGTCCGGAGGTCACCACCGGCTTTACGGAAAAGGTCCGCATTGGCTGCGGCAACCTGTATATCACCGTCAACTATGATGAGCAGGGCATCTGCGAGGTGTTCACCAACACCGGCCGGGCGGGAGGCTGCCCCAGCCAGAGCGAAGCCACAGCCCGCCTGGTATCTGTGGCCATCCGCAGCGGCATGGACCCCAAGGAGATCATCCAGCAGCTCAAGGGCATCCGCTGCCCCTCCTGTCTGCGGCAGAGCGGCGTGCCGGTGATGAGCTGTCCCGACGCCATTGCCAAGAGCCTGGAGAAGGTCATCAAGGCCACCCAGGGCTGTACCATCCCCGCTGCGATCCCTGTGATCCCCACCCCCGCCGCCAAGCGGGACATGTCCCCGGCGGAGGCCAAGCTGGCCAAGTTCTGCCCTGAGTGCGGCAGCAAGCTGGAGCACGAGGGCGGCTGCGTCACCTGCCGCAACTGCGGATACTCCAAGTGCGGCTGATAAGCAGTTTTACTTTACAGCGATTGCAATATAAAAAGATCCCGCGCTTCCAATTGGAAGCGCGGGATCTTTTTTGCTGTAGACGGGGATGGGCTCACAGCCGCTCCAGAATCTTCAGAAGGAAGGCCCAGGTCCGCTGGACGGAGGCGATGCTCATCCGCTCCCGAGGGGTGTGGACCTCCTGGAGGTCCGGGCCGAAGGACACGCTGTCCAATCCCGGCATCTTCTCGCTGAAGAGGCCGCACTCCAGTCCGCCGTGGGTAGTCTCTACCTTGGCGTCCCTGCCGGTGAGCTCCCGGAAGATCTCCGCCACCAGGGGACGGAGGACGGAGTCCTCCTTGTACTCCCAGGCGGAATAGGCGCCGTAGGCCCGATAGGAGGCCCCGAAGCTCTTGGCGGTGGCCTCCATGTCCTCCATCATCTTCTGCCACACCTGATTGATACTGCTGCGAACGGACACAGTGATGCAGCCTTCCGCCTCCTTCAGGCAGAGAATGCCGATATTGGCGGAGGTTTCCACCACATCAGGCAGCTCCCGGCTCATGGCCTGGACACCGCTCGGCATCTCGTCCAGCAGCCGGAGAAACCGACTGCCGTCCTCCGGAGTCAGAGCGGGAAGGCGCTGGGTTCCCTTCAGGGTGAAGGTCAGCTTTGCGCCGGGGTCGGCGGCGAGGGTGGGATGGACCTCTGCCCACCAGGTCTCCGCCAGCGCCTTGGCGTCCTCTGCCTGACCGGCAGGGAGCAGGAAGGCGGCAGCGGTGTGGTTGGGGATGGCATTGTCAAATTTGCCGCCCTCCAGAGAGGTGAGGCGGAGGGGCAGCTTTTCCATCAGGCGGCGGAGCAGCCCGCCCATGAGCTGGTTGGTGCTGCCCCGGCCCTTGTTGATCTCGATGCCGGAGTGGCCGCCGGTAAAATTCTCCAGGGCCAGAGAGCAGAGGACGCCCTCCGCCTCCTGCCGGACGAGGGGCAGGACAATGTCGCACCGGGCGCCGCCGGCGCAGCCAACGGTGAGGACGCCCTCCTCCTCGGAGTCAATGTTCAGCAGGCGGCGGCCCTTGATATCGGCGCAGTCCAGTCCGGCGGCCCCCAGAAGGCCGGTCTCCTCGTCCACGGTAAGCACCGCCTCCAGGGGCGGGTGGGGGATGGCGTCGTCCGCCAGCACCGCCAGAGCCATGGCCACGGCGATGCCGTTGTCGGCCCCCAGAGTGGTGCCATCAGCGGTGACCCAGCCGTCCTCCGTCACCTGGAGCCGCAGGCCCTCCCGGGCCATGTCGATGGTACAGTCCGGCTCCTTGGCACAAACCATGTCCAGATGGCCCTGGAGGATCACGCCGGGGTGATCCTCATAGCCGGGAGAAGCCTTTTTCCAGATGACCACATTGTTGAGCTCGTCCTGCCGCACGGCGAGGCCGCGGGACTGGGCGAAGTTTACGCAGAAGTCGCTGATGGCCCTGGTATTGCCGGAGCCGTGGGGAATGGCACACAGCTGTTCAAAGATAGAAAAGACGTTCTTGGGTTCCAAATGCTCCAATACGCTCATGAAAATCGCTCCTTTTCAATCAAAGAGGGAAGAGGTGGAAAGGGTCACAGCAGCTTGATGCCGGCGGCGGCGCAGGTCTCCCGGGTCTCCTGATCCCACAGACTCACCTGGACCTCGCCAATGTGGGCTGCACCGATCATCAGCATGCACAGGCGGCTCTGGCCGATGCCGCCGCCCATGGTGAGGGGCAGCTGGCCGCCCAGGAGCATCTTGTGGAAGGGCAGCTCCCGCCGCTCGTTCTTGCCGGAGAGGGTCAGCTGCCGGTCCAGGGCCTCCTCATCCACACGGATTCCCATAGAGGAGATTTCAAAGGCCCGGCCCAGCACGTCGTTCCACATGAGGATATCGCCGTTGAGGGTCCAGTCGTCGTAGTCGGGGGCCCGGCCGTCGTGGGGCTTGCCGCTGCGGAGCTTGCCGCCGATCTGCATGAGGAACACGGTCTTGTGGTCCTTGAGGAAGGCGGTCTCCCGTTCAGAGGGAGAGAGGTCGGGGAACATGTCCTCCAGCTCCTGGGTGGTGACGAAGGTGACCTCCCGCTCCAGCTTTACATGGAGCTGGGGGAAGGCCCGGCGCAGGGCGTCGCAGGTGTCGCACACCGCCCCCACGATGGAGCGGACGGTCTGGCGGAGATAGGCCTCGTTCCGGTCCTCCCGGGTGATGACCTTCTCCCAGTCCCACTGGTCCACATACACCGAGTGGATGTTGTCCAGACTTTCGTCCCGGCGGATGGCGTTCATGTCGGTGTAGAGGCCGTTGCCGGGGAAGAAGTCGTATTGCTTCAATGCCAGGCGCTTCCACTTGGCCAAGGAGTGGACCACCACGCCGGTGGCCCCGTCAGCGCCGGGGATGTCGAAGGCTACCGCCCGCTCCACGCCGTTGAGGTCGTCGTTGAGGCCGCTGTCCGCACGGACAAAGAGGGGGGCGGAGACCCGGCGCAGGTTCAGCGCCCGCTTCAGGTTGTCCTGAAAGCTGCCCTTGATAAACTCAATGGCGCACTGCATGTCGTAGACGTCCAGGGGGCAGCGGTATCCCTCGGGAATATAGGTTTTGCTCATAGGTACCTCCATTATGCGGCCTTGCGGCCGAAAATCTTTCAAAAAACCGGGTCAGACCCGGCACAGCACCTATACTATACAACATTCCGGCAAAAATTGCACTACCTGAATGAAAAAAAACGGCGGGCTGTCCTGGAGTCCTGGAAAAAATTTCCCCGGAAACCAATTTACATCCCGGGACAAGTATAGTAAAATAGGACAGTATGAGACCAACAGCAGAAACCCATGCTGAGAAAGGACGATACTATGGCTGCATTTCCTTTGAAGAAAGATTTCTACTTCATCGGCGCTTTGGACCACGACCTCCGGGTGTTCGACATCATCATGTACACCGAGTTCGGCACTACCTACAACTCCTACCTCATGAAGGCGGGGGACAAGACCATCCTCTTTGAGACAGCCAAGGCCAAGTGTGTGGACAGCTGGCTGGAGAAGATCCGGGAGATCACCCCCGTGGAGGAGGTGGACTACCTGGTGGTGAGCCACACCGAGCCGGACCACAGCGGCAGCGTGGAGCGGCTTTTGGAGCTGAACCCCCGGCTGAAGATCATCGCCACGGGCTGCGCCGTCAGCTTCCTGCGGGAGATTGTCAACCGGGACTTCTACGCCATTCCCGTCAGCGACGGCCAGACCATGACCATTGGGAACAAGACTCTGGAATTCCTGGTGGTGCCCAACCTCCACTGGCCCGACACCATGTATACCTACGTCCGGGAGGATAAGGTGCTGGTGACCTGCGACAGCTTCGGCTCCCACTACGCCTGCGACGGGATCCTGGCCAGCGCCGTCACCGACCGCGAGGGCTACCTCCGGGCCACCAAGTACTACTACGACTGCATCATCGGCCCCTTCAAGGCCTTTATGCTGGACGCCCTCCAGCGGGTCCGGGCCCTGGAGCTCGACATGATCTGCCCCGGTCACGGCCCTGTTCTGGATACGGACATCCCCTGGATGCTGGACACCTATACGGAGTGGTCCACCGTCATCAATCCTAACCCCAACCCCACCGTCATCATTCCCTACGTCAGCGCCTACGGCTACACCGCCTCCCTGGCGGATGCCATCGCCCGGGGCGTGAAAAAGGCGGGGAACATCGACGTGCGGCTCTATGACCTGGTCACCGCCGACGCCGCCAAGGTAGGGGAGGAGCTCCTCTTTGCCGACGGTTTCCTTCTGGGCACCCCCACCATCGTAGGGGAGGCCCTGAAACCCATCTGGGATCTCACCTGCGGCATGTTCGCCGGCACCCACGGCGGCAAGGTGGCCTCCGCCTTCGGCAGCTACGGCTGGAGCGGCGAGGGCGTGCCCCACATTCTGGAGCGTCTGCGGCAGCTGAAGCTCATTGTCCCCGAGGGCTTCCGGGTCCGGTTCAAGCCTGCGGAGGAGGACTTTGCCAAGGCAGAGGAATACGGCCTCTCCTTCGGTCAGCTGGTGCTGGCGAACCTGAAGCCCATCCAGCGCGCCCCCAAGGGGAAGGTCCGCTGCACCGTCTGCAACGCGGTGCTGGACGAGGGCACGGAGATCTGCCCCGTCTGCGGCGTGGGGGCCGACAAGTTCGTGCCGGAGACCGCCCCGGCGGAGGAGAAGAAGGAGGAGGCCCTGGTCCGCTGCAAGGTCTGCGGCGCGGTGTTCTCCGCCGACAAGGAGGTCTGCCCCGTCTGCGGCGTGGGCCCCGCCTACTACGAGCCGGTGAAGGAGAAGAAGGCGGAGACCCGGGGCGTCCGCAAGCTGGTGAAGTGCCTGGTCTGCGGCGAGATCTTCGACGCCTCCCTGGACACCTGCCCCGTCTGCGGCGTGGGCCGGGACAAGTTCGTGGAGGTGGAGGTGGA